>UQXJ01000004.1 GCA_900545015.1 uncultured Mollicutes bacterium
GGCATAAAACTTCAAATGATCAAATTGTTGTTTTATGCATTTACTACTATACGAGGGGAGAATAACAATGAAAAGAGAAATAGTCTTTACTAGAGAAGAATTAGATGAAGGAATATCAAGAATTGCTGATAAATTAAACGAAATATATAAAGATGCCGAAGAAGCTCCTATTTTTATCGGTGTTTTAAAAGGTGCAATACCATTTATGATGGATCTTGTTAAGAAATGTAATTTTGACATGAAAATGGATTTCATCCAAGTTTCAAGTTTTAGCGGAACAGCTTCTACAGGTGTTATCCATCTTAAAAAAGACATTACAGAAAATATTAAAAATAAAGATATCGTAATTGTTGAAGATATCATCGATACAGGTCTTACATTAAATTATTTAAAACAATACATTCAATTAAATTATCAACCAAGAAGCATTAAAATTGTTTGCTTAGTTGATAAAAAACCATTAAGAAAAGTTGATCTTGTTGCTGATATTGTCGGCTTCACAATTCTTCAAAATAAGTTCTTAGTAGGTTATGGTTTTGACTATAACGAATATGCTAGAAACATCGATTATGTTTTTGTTCCATCAACCGAAGAGCTCGAAGCTTGGGACAAGAAAGATAAAAAATATTAATCCAAAACCCCTACATTTAGACAAATTTAAAATTTTACCCATTTTTATATGGAAATCACTAACGGAAGTATGTGGAAATCCATATAAAATGAATAGTGATTTTTACAAAAATGGTCTAGACTATCACGCCTAGACCATTTTTTAATTAAAGACTTTTATCATCAATTTCATTAAGTAATTTGATTTGAGGTCTAATTACTTTAATGACATTTCCATCTTCAAATGGATTTCTTAATTTATCTTTTTTAATTAATTCAAGGAATGGATATTTTCCGCCCATCTTTAAGAGTTTAAGATATTTCTTCCATGCTTTATCTCTATTTTTATCCATTTCACATTTAAATTCTAAAGCTAAAACTTGAGCTAATGTGTAATCAATATAATAGAATGGAACACAATAAATATGTGATTGTCTAATCCACATATGACCACTTTCTAAATAAGGGAATCCTGTAAATTTGAGCCATGGTCTATATTCTTTATCAAGTTCAGCCCACTTTTCACATCTTTCTTTATGTCCGAGTTCTGGGTGAGCATACACAAAATGTTGGAATTCATCAACTTCAGCACCATAAGGTAAGAAAGAAATTGCATCATCTGTATGTGAGAATTTGTATTTTGTAGCTTGGTCTTTAAAGAATAAATTCATCCATGGATATGCAAAGAATTCCATACTCATAGAGTCAATTTCGCATGCTTCTAATGTTGGCATTCTATAGCTTGGGATTTTAATTCCTGCACATAAATATCCTTGGAAAGCATGACCAACTTCATGTGTTAATGTATCAACATCGCCACTTGTTCCGTTTGAATTAGCAAAAATAAATGGTGATTTATATTTAGAAATTAATGTCATGTATCCACCACCTTTTTTACCAGCTTTTGCATCTAAGTCCATTAAGTGATTTTCAACCATAAAGTTGAAGAATTCACCACTTTCAGGACTCATTTCTGTATACATCTTTTTAGCACAATCAACTAAATAATTTGTATCTCCACATGGTTTAGCATTTCCTGATAAGAATTGAACGTTGTAATCAAGGAAAATTGGCTTTTTAATTCCTAATCTATCAGCTTGTCTCTTTCTTAATTTAGCAACTACTTTTACAACATCTTTCTTAATTTGGCTTCTATAGCCTTCAACCATTAGAGCGTTATAGTCTGTTCTTCCTAATCTTAAATATCCAAGTTCAGTAAAATCTTTGAAACCAAGTTTTTTAGCCATTTCAGTTCTAACTTTTACGAGTTCATCATAAATATTTCCGAATTCTTCATCATGTTCTTCAATAAAACCCCAATAAAGTTTTGCTGCAGCTTCTCTTGTTTCTTTATCAAGATCTGACATATATTTTCCAAGTTGGCTAAGATTTAATTTTTCACCTTTAAATTCAATTTGAGCACTTGCCATTAATTCATCATATTTAGAAACTAAATCATTTTCTTTTTGCATATCAGGAATGATTTTTTCATCAAAACATTTGAATTCTGCTTCGATTTGTTTAAATAAAAACTCACCAAATTTAGTTTTTAAATCTTCTTTAAAAGGTGAAGCAAATAATGCTTTTTCAAATTCAACTTTGTATCCAGAAATAATTGGCATTACAAAATTAACTTTATCATTTGCTTTTTTATAAGTTTCATTTGTTGTATCAATTGAGTTTCTAATAGAAATAATTGTTACATCACTATCAATTTCATCTGTGTATCTAAAAAACTTTTTAGTTACATTAATAGCTTCTTCTTTTGTTTTGCTATTTTTCATTTGTTCAGTTAATTCTTTTAACTTTTTTTCGACCTTTTTTTCATTAGGTACATGTAGTTTCATGTCTTCAAATTTCATGACTATCTCCTTTTTATAATTTATTTAATCGATTTCTTTTCTCGAATAAAAAGTATATGTTTAAACCATCTTGTTGAAAATAAATTTCTCCAATAGTTATAACCAATGACAAGACTGTTATAGATTTGAACAGTTTCTAAATAGTTTTTATTAATATCACTTATAGCAAGAAAAATTCCTTCTACTTCTTTTTTCTCAGCACCTAAGTCACAATCAATATAAATTTTTTGAGCATCTTTTAATATTTTTTCAGTATAAGAATAAAATTCTTCAATTTCCTCTACTTTTAATTTTGTATATTTTTTAAAATCTTCATTTAAAGAAAAAATCTTAAGTGGAGAGTTTTCGTTAAGATACTTTTCTAAAATGATCGCGAGCTTATTTAAGTATTCACATTTTTGATATATCCCAATATTTAATGATTCTCTTTTCTTTTTTAAATCATTACTAAATTTAGCCATGTAGATAAATGAAATGCTTAAAATTGAAATATAAATAAAAAATATTACTAAAGCAATAATTGCGATAGTAATTCCAACTAAAGAATAATCAATTAAAACTTGTATTTCTCTAAACATATCGTAAAAATACCACCTTTTTTGACTAAAATCCATACTTTTGTTAGAATTTACGAAGGAGTAAATTATATGGCTAAACCTATTATCGCACTTATGTATGATTTTGATAGAACTCTTGCTATTGAAGACATGCAAAATTTTTCATTCATCCCTAGAATGGGATATACACCAGCAGAATTTTGGGAAAGAACTGAAGAATTCTGCAAAAAATATGATGTTGATAGTATCCTTGGATATATGTATACAATGATCGAAGTTGCAAAAGAAAAAGGCATAGTTCTTACACCTGAATTTTTAGCAGAATGTGGAAAGCCTATTAAATTTTTTGAAGGTGTGACAACATGGTTTTCAAGAATCAATGAATACGCTGCTTCTAGAGGATTAAGTTGTGAACATTATTTAATTACAAGTGGAAATAAAGAAATTGTTAAAGGTTCTTCTATTTTTAAAGAATTTAAACAAGTATTTGGTTGTGAATTTGTTTTTAATGATAAAGGTGAACCATATTGGCCAAAAACTTCTATTAACTATACAACAAAAACTCAATACATTTTTAGAATCGCAAAAGGTGCAATTAATTCTAATGATTCAAAAGAGGTTAATGAAAAGACACCTAGAAAACGTATTAAAATGCAAAACATGATTTATCTTGGTGATGGTTTAACTGATGTCCCTTGCATGATTTTAGTTAAACAAAGTGGTGGAAATTCTATAGCTGTTTATCCACGAGGAAATCAAGAAAAAGTTAACCATTTATTTGAAGATGATCGTGTAAATTACATTTGTAAAGCTGATTATAGTGCTAATAGTGAACTTGAAAAAGTTGTTAAACTCATTATTGATGGAATTTCAATTAGAGAAGCTTTACAAAATAAAATTGAAAAAATTGAAAAAACATTATGATCTACTCTTTTATTCTTTTAGCAGGTTGTGCTTCAAGAATGCAACTAGAGACTCCAAAGCAATTCATTAAAGTTAACGATAAATATATCTTTGAATATTCGCTAGAAACATTCGATGGTAATGAACAAATTGATGAAATATATTTAGTAGTTGATAAAAGTCACCTAACTTTTTTAGGTGACTTTTTAAATAGCAAAAACTATAAACATAAAATAAAAATAATTGAAGGAGGCTCCTCGAGGCAAGAAAGTGTATATAAATCACTGAAAACTATTGAAAGTTTTTCTGTAAGTGATGATATTGTTGTTTTTCACGATGCTTGTAGACCCTTATTAGAACAAAAAGCACTTAAAAATATACTTCAAGAAATGCAATATAATGACGGTTGTAGTGCATTTACAACTATGGAAGATAGTGTTTGCATGAAAAATGATGAAAATTTCATATCAAAGTCATTAAAAAGAGCAGAAATTGTTAAACTTCAGACACCACAAGCGTTTAAATTTGGTATAATCTTTAAGGCTCATGAAGAAGAGAGCAAAGTTGGTAATTTTTCTTTCACAGATGACACTTCTCTATTAATTAATAGAGGGGTCAAAATTAAGCTTGTAGAAGGTGAAAAATTTAATTTTAAAATTACAACTTTCGATGACTTATTTATGTTTTATAAATTAATGGAGGATTGATGGATAGCTTATTAAAAAAATATAACGAAGGCGATATCACCAAAGGAATCATAACAAGCATTAAAAAATATGGCGTTTTCTTATCCTTTGATGGAAGTTATATTGGCTTACTTCATATAAGCGAAATCTCATCAAACTTTGTTAACAACATTCGTAGTTTCTTCCAAATCGGTGATACTGTTACTGTTGTAGTCAAAAAAGTCGATGTTAAAACTAAATTTTTGAACGTATCGATAAAAAATCTACCTGATGATTTGAATCCTTATAAAGAAATTCTTCCCTCAAAAAAAGTTACTAGTTATCTTAAAGAAATTGATTTTTCCAAGCTTGAAAAAACTCTTCCAAAAATGATCAAAGATGAGCTTGAGAGAGAAGGAAATTTATGAGTTTGAAGGTAGAATTTAACTATTTAAACGAAAGCAAAAAATTTAACGTTAGTGACTATCAAAAAAGAGTCACAGAAATCAATGAACAAATAGAAAATAGAACTTTACCTGGTGGTGATTTTCTTGGTTGGTTGCACTATTCATCTAATTTCGATAGCGCTGAATTAGATAGAATCAATAAAAAAGCAAAAGAATTCCGTGATAATTATGAATTGCTTGTAGTTTGTGGTATTGGTGGAAGTTATTTAGGTGCTAAAGCTGTTATTGAAGCAATTAATGGTATTTTCCCAAATAAACAAATGCAAATTATTTATTTAGGAAATACTTTAGATCCAAATTATATCAATGAATCACTTGAATACATTAAAAATAAGAAATTCTGTGTTTGTGTAGTCTCTAAATCAGGCACTACAACAGAAACAAGTGTTTCATTTAGATTATTAAAATTACTTGCTGAGGAAAAATATGGAAAAGTTGGCGCAAGTAAAGCAATTGTCGCTATTACCGATAAAGAAAAAGGTGCTTTAAGAAAGCTTGCAACAATTGAAGGTTATGAAACATTTGCATTACCTGCAGATATGGGTGGACGTTTCTCAGTAATGTCACCAGTTGGTTTATTCCCAATTGCATGTGCAGGTATTGATATTAAAGAATTCCAAGAAGGCTTTAAATTAGGCGAGAAGCTTTATGGTGATTCAGATCTTAATAAAAATGAAGCTTATAAATATGCTTGTGAAAGACACTTCTTATATGAAGCAGGTTATAAAGTAGAATTATTTGCTGATTATGAACCAAGATTATCAAATGTAAATGAATGGTTAAAACAACTCTTTGATGAATCAGAAGGTAAAGATGGTAAGTCATTATTTACTACAAGTTGTGTCTTTACAACAGACCTCCATTCGCTTGGACAATTTATTCAAGAAGGAAGCAAGATTTTATTTGAAACAGTTTTATTTATTGATAAACCAAACAAAGACGTCGTTGTTCCTGAAGACAAAGATGACTTAGATGGATTAAATTATCTCGCTGGAAAGAAATTATCTTTCGTTAATAGAGAAGCTTATTTAGGAACATTAGATGCTCATGCAAATACAGGAAACGTTCCTAATATCACAATTACTCTTGATCATTTTGATACTAAGATGCTTGGACAATTATTATATTTCTTTATGAAAACAACAGCTATGAGTGGTTACTTAAATGGTGTTAACCCATTCAACCAACCTGGTGTTGAAGTTTATAAGAAAAACATGTTCCACTTACTTGGCAAAAAAGGATATTGATCTAAAATTCAATAAAAACCTTGTAAAAGTCGACTAAAAGTCGACTTTTTTGTTTGCTTAGCGCTTTAAAAAATCTATAACAACCGAATTATTTACCAAAATAAAAACTGTATTCAATGAGGTTAAAACGTCCTATAAAATTTTGCTTAATTTAAATAAGCATCCATCTTTTGCTTATTCAAAATTAAATAGGAAAGTAACTTCTACTGCACCAAAAAAACTATAAAAAGGCTACAAAACAGTTACATGTTTATTCCATGATCAACGCTGCAACATATCTATATTTAATGATATTTCATGTGTTGTTTTACAAAAAGCTAATACGAAATTGTGAACTTAAAGTCTTCAAGTTGGTCCATATGATTAGGAAAAGTTCATATAACAAATGTAACTACTTTAATATTATTTAACTATGATAAGACTAATATCATTGCTGATTTTTCTATGTTCTTAAAGATTATATAAATAAAATTTAATTGTTTGGCTCTTTAAAATTGCTATTTTATTAATATTTAGCAATGTTAAAACACACCTTTTTTGAATATTATTATTCTTTTTATATATAATATAGAGAGGGACTTATCACTTTATTAAATTTTTTATAAAATTCGTCACAAATTTTATTGACAAGAAACAAGTATCTTTGATATATTATTTAAGCACGCGAAATCGTGTATTGTGTCGGATGTTTAGCTCAGCTGGGAGAGCATCGCCTTTACACGGCGGAGGTCAGAGGTTCGAGCCCTCTAACATCCACCATATATAGTGTGCAGATACCCTTTATGGAGGGGTAGCGAAGTGGCTAAACGCGGTTGACTGTAAATCAATTCCTTCGGGTTCGGCAGTTCGAATCTGCCCCCCTCCACCATAAAAGGTCTTGGGGTGTAGCCAAGAGGTAAGGCAACAGACTTTGACTCTGTCATTCCGCTGGTTCGAGTCCAGCCACCCCAGCCAATATACATATGACTCACTAGCTCAGTCGGTAGAGCACTTGACTTTTAATCAAGGGGTCTGGAGTTCGAATCTCCAGTGAGTCACCATCTGATGCCCAGGTGGCGGAATAGGTAGACGCGCAGGACTTAAAATCCTGTGTTAGCAATAACATACCGGTTCGATTCCGGTCCCGGGCACCATTTATTGGGAAGATTTAGCTTTGATTGTTCAAAGCTTTTTTTATACAAATTTTTGAGAAAAAATATTAGTAATTCACTTGAACTTAAAACGAAATTGCATATAATAAACTTCGTATGGAAAACGAACAAACAATTAAATTAGTTGAAAAAACACTCGAAAAAATCAGACCATTTTTGCAAAGAGATGGTGGGGATGTTTCTTTTGATAGTTTCGAAAATGGAATTGTATATATAAACGTCAGCGGTGCTTGTGATGGTTGTATGTATATCGGTGCCGACATTGAAAGTGGAATTGAAGTCATTTTAATGGAAGAGGTACCTGGCATTGTCGCTGTTAGATTAGCAAGCGAAAAACCAGCCATTCAAAAAGCATTAGAAGAACAAAATAACGAGCAAAAATAAAGAACAGTTGATCATCTAAACAGCTGCTCTTTTTCTTTAAATTAATAAATTATCAATATTATTTAGGACTACATAACCATCACGGTTATAAACATCTTCCCTATTATAGTGTAGAGGTGTCTTATCAAATTTAATAACGAGTCCACCTGCTTCTTCTACTATAATTTGAAATGCTGCAGTGTCCCATTCTTTCGTTCCATTATTTAATCTATAAGATATCTCTGCTTTTCCTTCAGCGATTCTACATGCTTTAATGCTTGATCCACATTTTTCAACATGTTTAATTTTATCTTCATGTTTCTTAAGCATTTCTTTTTCATTGTCTGCGAAGTGGAATACGCTAGTTAAACAAGTTAAATTATCTTTTTTATTATTAACATGGATTTTAGTAACGTTTCCTTCAGCATCCATTTTAAATGCTCCATTTCCTTCAGAAGCAAAATAAATTTCACCGGTTGCAGGAATTGCAACAACACCAACGACTGCTTTATGTTTATATGCTAACGCGATATTAGAAGTAAATTGTCCATCCTTATGAACGTAGTCTTCAGTTCCGTCAAGTGGATCAATAATGAAGACAAAATCATTATTTAATCTCTTTTTATCATCAACACTTTCTTCAGTTAAAAAAGCATATTCAGGAAACCTTTCATGTAAATAATTTCTAATTAATACATCAGTAGTTTTATCTGCTTCAGTAACAGGTGAATTATCTTCTTTAATTTCTGTATGAAATCCGTGGTTATAATAATTCATTATATTTTTAGAAGCTATTTTTGCTACTTCAATCATTGCTTTTAATTCTTTTTCAAACATATTGCACCTCTTTAAGTATTTCTAATTATATAAAAAAGACTGTAATTTTACAGCCTTTTTGATGAAATTTAACTATTCAGCTTTACCGTAAGAGCCAAATGCTTTAACCATATCGATTACTTTAGCTTTGATTGCATCACAACCTGGCTTTAATAATTTACGTGGATCGAAGCCTTTAGCTTTAGTATCTAAATCTTTTCCTTCTTCGATGTACTTTCTTATAGCTGCTGCAAATACTAATTGTAATTCTGTGTTAACGTTAACTTTGCTAACTCCTAATTCAATTGCATGTCTTACCATATCGTAAGGGATTCCTGTACCACCATGTAAGACAAGTGGTTTTCCATTAGTAGCTTCTTGAATCTTTCCTAATAATTCAAAATTTAAGCCTTTCCAATCTGCTGGATAGATACCATGAATATTTCCGATTCCTGCTGCTAACATATCAACGCCTAAATTTGCGATGGTTTTACATTCTTCTGGATCTGCTTGTTCGCCTGCGCTTGTAACGCCATCTTCAGTTCCACCGATTCCACCAACTTCACATTCAATAGACATACCTTTTGAGTGTGCTAATGCAATTAATTCTTTACTCTTTGCTAAGTTTTCTTCAAAAGGATAGTGTGAACCATCAAACATAATTGAAGTAAATCCTGCTTCAACACAAGCTTTAGCACCTTCATATGTACCATGATCAAGGTGTAAAGCAACTGGTACCGTAATATGTAATGCGTCGTGGATATTTTTAACCATATCAGCTACAGTTTTAAATCCGCACATATATTTTCCAGCACCTTCACTAACTTCTAAGATAACTGGTGATTTTGCTTCTTCGCAAGCTTGTAAAACTGCTTTTGTCCATTCAAGGTTATTAATGTTGAAAGCAATAATAGCATAATGACCTGCGTGAGCTTTATTAATCATTTCTGTTGCACTAACTAATGCCATATATTTCCCTCCTGTAAGAAATGTTCTCTATATTACATATCCATTTTTGGATTATCGTAATCTGCATCATGGTCTTCTGAATCATCATCTTCATCAGAATCATCTTTAAGACCTTCGGCTTCGATTTCTTCTTTATCGTATTCTTCGAAGTCAGTATTTGCTTTTGTTTCTTCTTCCATATCGCTATAAACATCATTCATATCAATGTGAACTTTATCGTATGTTTGATTTGATCTTAAATCCCATTCATTATCACCTAAAGTGACAAATCTTCCATCTAAAGAAAGGCCTGTATAGAATTGTGAGATTCTGTCTTCTTTTTCTTGTTCTGTTAATTCTAATCTAATTGCTACTTCATTATAAAGATCACAAAATCTTGTGATTTTGTTTAAATCTTTTAATACTGAATAAGCAACATCTACCATTGATTCGTTTTTGTAATTTTCTGCCATTTTTTTACCTCAATACTTCTTATTTATTATAAGGATATTACCCTTAAAATACCACTAAAAACACATTACACTAAGCGCTTAAACGAGCTAGTGTTTCATCCTTTCCAAGGATATCTATAATATTAAACATCTCAATTCCGTGCATAACGCCAGTTAGTTTAATTCTAATTGGCATATATAAATTCTTGCCTTTAATACCAGTTTCTTTTTGAACTTCTTTAAAAAGAGCTTTGACTGTTTCTTGATTTATAACTTCTAGCTTAGATAATTTTGCTTTAAATAAAGGAATAACAACTTTTGCACTATCTGAATTAACAATACTTGTTTCTTCTTCATCTAAAATATCCTTTTTAATTAATATATCATTTAATAAAGTTACAATCTCTGAACCTGTTTGGATTTCATTTTTAAAGATAAGAGAAATATTTTTTAATTCTTCGTCTGATAAATTCTTTCCAAAATTTACCTTTCCAATAAATGGTTTGATAAACTCAAAATATTTATCATCATCTAACATTTTGATATATTGGCTGTTTGTCCAAAGCAATTTCTTATTATCAAAAATTGATGGAGAAGATGAAAGTCTCTTTGGATCAAAAGCTTTCATTGCTTCTTCTTTTGTAAAGATTTCTTGATTATTTTCACTTGTCCATCCAAGCAAGAATAAGAAATTAAAGATAGCTTCTGGTAAATAACCTAAATCTCTATATTGTGACATGAATTGTAAAATGTCATGGTCTCTCTTTGAAAGTTTTTTACCATTTGGATTAACAATAATAGTCATATGTCCAAATTTAGGTGGTTCCCATCCAAAATATTCATAAATTTGGAGTTGCTTAGGAGTGTTTGACAAATGTTCTTCGCCTCTTAAAACATGAGTAATTTCCATTATGTGATCATCGATTACAACAGCGAAATTGTATGTTGGGATACCATTTGATTTCATAATAACAAAATCGCCAATGTCATCACTATTAAATGAAACATCGCCTCTAACTAAATCATGAAACTTAAATGTATGATTGCTAGACATCTTAAGTCTAATAGTTGGTTTTCTACCTTCTTTTTTATATTGTTCTTTTTCTTCTTCAGTTAAGTTTAAACAGTGTCTATTATATTTAAATGATTTAACGCCATTAGCAAGTTGTTCTTCTTTCATTTCTGCTAATTCTTGTTCAGAACAATAACATTCATATGCATATCCCATATCAACAAGTTTTTGAGCATACATCTTATAAAGATCTAATTTTTCAGTTTGTCTATATGGTGCATATTTAGGATTAGGTTTTTCAGGTGATTCATCAGGAATAATCCCTAACCAAATTAAATCATGTAATTGACTTTCTTCAGCACCAGGAATATTTCTTTCGATATCAGTGTCTTCGATTCTAAATACAAAATCTCCATTGTATTTCTTAGCAAATAAATAATTGAATAAAGCACTTCTAGCTCCACCAATATGTAAATATCCAGTTGGTGAAGGTGCATATCTTACTCTTACTTTCTTCTCTTCCATATTTTTATTCCTCTTTTAATAAAACAACACAATAGCTTTCTATAGCTTCCATTCTACCTACAGGCCCTACACCTTCGTTAGTTCCTGCTTTAATAGAAACAATAGATTTATCAATTTCAAGTAATTCAGCTATGTTAGACTGAATTAATGAAATATATTTCTTCAATTTTGGTTTTTCGCAAGATATAAATGAATCAATATTTTCAATTTTATAGTGATTTTCCTTTAGCAATCTTTTTGCATCGAGCAAAAAGTAAGTTGATGAAATCCCTTTGTATTTATCATCAGTAGGTGGGTAATGACTGCCTAAATCTCCAAGATTTAATGCGCCTAAGATTGCTTCTACAATTGCATGAATTAAGCAATCACCATCACTATGGGATTCGAGTCCAAACTCAGATGGAATACTAATTCCCCCTAAGATCAGTGGAATACCGTTTTTGATAATGTGAATATCTTTGCTAAAACCTATTCTCATCTTTATACGTTAAATCTAAAGAAGAAAATATCGCCATCTTGAGCAATATAATCTTTTCCTTCTACTCTTATTTTTCCAGCTTCTTTTAAAGCAACTTCAGTTTTAAATTGCATGATGTCATCATAACTATAAACTTCTGCTTTAATGAAACCTTTTTTGAAATCAGTGTGAATAATTCCAGCACAATCAGGTGCACTCATTCCACGTTTAAAGGTCCACGCTCTAACTTCATCAGTACCAACTGTAAAGAATGTTGATAAATTTAATAAGTTATAAGCACTCTTAACAAGTTTATCTAATCCACTTGTTTCTGTTCCTAAGCTCTTCAAAAATTCTGCTTTTTCTTCTTTTGAATATTTTGACAATTCGGCTTCTATTTCACAGCAAACAGGAATACATTCAGCCCCTTCTTTAGCAGCAAATTCCGATAAAGCTTTATAGTGTGGATTGCTCATAGGATCAGCTAAATCACTATCACTTACGTTTCCAACATAAATAATTGGTTTCAATGTTAAAAAGTTAAAGTTTTTAGCAATTTTAGTTTCGTCTTCAGACATTTCTAAGCCTCTTATTGCCTTTCCATCTTGAAGAATTTCCTTAATCTTTGTTAAAACACCCACTTCAATAAGGCTCTCTTTATCCTTAGAAATTCTTGCTTTGTTTTCAATTTTTCCTAATCTATTAGTACAAACATCTAAATCAGCCATTACTAATTCGAGATTAATAATTTCAACATCACGAACTGGATCGACTGAATTTTCAACGTGAATAATTTCGCTATTTTCAAAGCAACGAACTACTTCAATAATTGCATCAGTTTCTCTGATGTGTGATAAAAATTGGTTTCCTAAACCTTCGCCTTTACTAGCGCCTTTAACAAGACCTGCAATATCGCAAAATTCAAAAGTTGTATAAATAGTTTTTTTAGGATTGAATAATTTAACTAAATTATCAACTCTTTCATCTGGAACAATAACGGTACCAACGTTTGGCTTAATAGTTGCAAAAGGATAGTTTGCAGCTTCAACATTGCTATTTGTGATAGCATTGAATAATGTAGACTTTCCTACGTTTGGTAAACCAACAATACCTGCTTTTAAACCCATAATAAAAATTCCTCTTAAATCTTTGTAATTATATATTATATATAATTAAAAATCACTAAAAAGCCTTTGTTAATTCACTTGTAAGCGTTTAAATTTACGTAAATTTAATAAATTTCCCCATATTTTGTTTTCTTAAGCATCTTTTTTACAAGCAAAGTAGAAAATAGAGTCAATAAAAGCACAATAAGAATATCTATTATAACTGAAGCAAAAGAGAATAAATTTATAGAGCCGATGTTCAATTTGCTTCCAACCATACGCCCAACAAGAAGATTAATAAAGACTAAGACAACGAAGCTTGAAATTAAACATTGAACATTATTTATAAAGCTATCCATAAAAAACATTTTGCTGATTTCGGCTTTTCTATACCCTAAAATTAGAAATAAATTAATTTCTTTTCTTTCTTCAATAAACGAAATTATGCTGATTATTATCGACAAAATTAAACTTGATATTAAAGATACAACACTAAACAAATACAATATGTATTTTAAAAATTTCGTAGATTCATCAATGCTATTTTCAATCTCGATTAAAGGATTTTTAAATTCATAATCGCTGAAATACGAATTAAGTACTTCCAAATCATTTTCACTTACTTTGTCTTCAGTTTCAAAAATTATTGAAATTGGTATAAGGCGAAAAGAAGAGATGTTAAAAAGATCCCTAAACAAAGAAATAGAAAACTCTTTATTCTGATACAAAGAAATGCTTTTATCTCCTTCTATTACTTTATTAATTTTTAACTTTATAGTAGTGAATTCATTTTCGTTTTTTTCTCCGTTAAATGTCCTTTTTGTCATCATCGTACAATACAAATCACTATCATTTTTAGACCCTAATGATTCGTAAAATCCTTCACTGATGTTTACTTCATTAATATTTAGTTTTTCATTTGTTACCTTCATTTTCATGTTTGAAGAATTCGGCATTAAAGCAAATGCATTAACAACTTCTTTTGGAGTTTCTAATGAATATATTTCCTCGTCTTTTAAATATGAACATGTATCGATTAGTTGTTGTATTTTATTTTGGTCTAATGAAAAGAAAGTTAAATTCGAGAAGCCAGTAAACAAATCTGTTCCTAAATTATAATAACCACCACTTGTTGAAAAATAATAATTTTTATAATTAAAATTTAAGGTATTTAATCCTTCAATGATATTAAAATCTATGCAATCTTTTATCGCTTTGAAAGCAAAAACCTTGTTAAACTCGTACTTTTTCTCAAAAGTTAAAGGAGAATACTCTTTTGAATTACTATCAAAAATGTAATCAGTATATTTCTTATCATAAAATATTTTATTAAGAAAATGTGACTGAAAGTTAATTGTGTGGAGATAAATTGTCTTCTTAAAAACCCGTGGATACTCTTCAACTTTATTAAGATTTAACGATGATGGAAAGCGCATTTTCTCTTCAAACAATTCTTCGTTAAAAAGATTGTTTGTATGATAAATTCTATTTTTAGCATCCATTATAATTGCTTTAACTTTGAATAATTGTTCATCGCTATAAGTCCAATCATTGTTAGCTAATTCTAAAGAAACAAAATAATCATTATATTCTAGATAGTCACCTAAGCTTTCAAAACTTTTTACAATTTGAAGTTCTAAGCACATCTCTACCATCTTGTCATAATTTATAGAAAGTATAATTTCATCATCCTTTAATGGTTCTTCTAATTTAGGAAATGAATTGACAGTTTCTAGCTCAGGCAAATAAATAAATTCATTAAAATGTCTCGCACTAAAACCAACAATTCTCTTTTTCATTCCTTTATTTACCGAATAAAGTTCGTTTCCATCTATAAAATGATTTTCAAAATCAACTAAATAATTAACACCATAATAATCAAGTTCATCTTTATAATCATTAAGCATCGAATAAATATCTTTTTTCTCTGCGCTGCTAAAATCAATGATTGAATTTGAAGATCTTTTCTTTGATAAAACAACAGTATTTCCACTTAAAATCTTACTAAACGAACTGCTTATAGAATCGCTTATGCCCTTCGTTAAGCCAATTGCTAAAGCTGTTGAAATTAACGAAACATTCATTAAGCATTTCTTAATAAAATTACGAATTCTTTTTGTTTTATTTTTGTTTTTAATATGTGAAAAAAGAAATTTATATCGAAATTTTGAAATATCCCTTTTGTTTTTAATTTGCCCTATCGCAATCGTTTCTTTATTCCTTTTATATAATTCAAACGCCTCAATTTTCTCATTTTTTATATTCAATACGACATCACCATATTTGTAGGCACTTTCTTTATCATGCGTTACGACAATTACAGTAATTAATGATGATAATTTTCTTAGAATTTCAAAAACTGTCTTTGAATTATTTTCATCAAGTGAACCCGTTGGTTCATCGCAAAATAAAACTGACGGTGAACTTAGCAAACTTCTTCCGATCGCTACTCTTTGTTTTTCCCCACCGCTTAAATTTCTAACATAAGAGTCTCTTACTTCATAAATATCTAAATAATTTAATACTTCTTCAATTCTATTATTTTTAAATTCTTCTTTTTCATCACTAAGCGAATCAAACACCAAACGTAAATTATTGATAACCGTATCATCTTCTAAAAGATTAAAATTTTGAAAAATATGTGAAAAATATCTAATCCTTAAATCTGAAATATCGTTATCACTTAAATGTCGGTAGTCCCTATTAAAAGCGCATACCTCTCCTTCATATGAGGAGTCAAGTGTTGATAAAATATTCAATAATGTCGTTTTACCTGAGCCAGATTCTCCTGTTATAAAATAAAGGGTTCGTTCCTTAAATTCATAAGTAAAATTAGAAAAAAGAGTTCTATTCCCTATCTTTTTAGTTAGTTTATCTACTTTTATCATTCCTCTTTAAGCTCCTCATATAAATTATTTTTCTTTATTTTTATTGTTGGAATAGAAATACATATGAAAGAAAATACAACAAAAAATACAACAAATAAAAGCACTATTTTCCAGTCGATATTAATAACATCATATAAAAAATATCCTTTTAAAATTTCATTTATACCCTTTGAAAAAAGAATTGAAGTTAAAACTCCCATAAGTGATCCAATAAATGCAAAAAATAGTTGTTCATTAATATAAATCTTTTTAATTTGTGATTCTCTAGCACCTAACGTTGCAAGAATAGCAGACTCTTTTTTATTCCTGATTGAAGAAAAATAAGCAAGAAAAGAACTAACAAAAAGCGATGTTGATAAAGTTATAATCACAAAAAAATCTAATCCTAAAAACACAGTTTTTGCTAAAGTGCTAAATGAATCAATGATAATAAAAGAATTATTTGTTATTTCAAACAGGCCGTTTTTTAAGGTCAGCAAATAATTTCTTTCCTTTTCGTTAAGACTAAATAGAAGGATTTTATAATTTGTTATTTCTTCATTTCCACCACTTCTTTCAACTAAATCATAATAACTAATGTCCTTTTCTTCCTTCTGAGACAAATTAGTAGCATGTGTGCTTTTTAGTATTTTTTCAACATAAAATGGGTTATAAAAAATCGTTGGTTGATTAAGATAAAAGAATTCTTTTTTAACATATTTTAAGGAGAAATTTATCTCCACCGAGCACGTATCTTTAATGATTTCATATGTGTTATTTGTCTTCGAATATATATCTTTTTTAATAAATAAAACTGATGAATGTTCACTATTTTCAGCTAAATTATTTGTCAAATATTTATCAAAAAACGTTTGATTCGCAACAATTTCGTTCTCTTTAAGAGAAATATCATAAAAAGGTTTTAAATAAAAATCTTTGATTTTAATTCCATCAATTTCGAGAATTTTTTCGCAATTAAAAAAGTATGAATAATCATAAGAAGAAAGAATGTCTTTATTTATTATAAGTTGTTCAATTTCATCATTGTTCGGTCGTTCACTTTTAACTAAACTAAGGGGTGAATCTTTAATGCTTTCTTTTATGGTTTTAGAAACTTCAAAAGTATCTTTGTCGATATATGTATCAAATATTTTCTCTTTATTATTTTTGATACCCTCATTAAAAAAGAAAGACAAAATTATAAAAAGCATTGTAAAAAGAGATGAAGCAAGATTAATCATATTTAATTTAATATTTTTAAATATGTTCTTTTTCGTAATCATGCTTATAAATTTATTATCGCTTTTTCTTTTTCCTTTTCGCTTATCAACTTCATTAAATTTTCTTTTATTATCTTCATTGAATTCTAAAAGATCCATTCTTCCATTTCTAAGTTCAATGTATCCATCACATTTTTCATGCAATAAATTTACGTTATGAGTAACCATTATAACTAAGCATCTATTACTTATTTCATATAGATCACGATATAAAAGTAATGAGTTTTCTTCATCTAAAGCTCCAGTTGGTTCATCTAGAAGTAATATTTTTGGATCATTAATTAGAGCTCTTATTACACTTACCCTTTGTTTTTCTCCACCACTTAAAGTCTTTACATTTTGATTTATTTTTCCTTCAAGTTTGTATCTATCAATAAGCTCATCAACATAATCATCATCCACATTTCCTTTTATAGATGCTGCAATATCTAAATTTTCTTTCATCGTTAGATCATCAATTAAATTATATTTTTGAAAAACGATTCCGATATTATCTTTTAATATTTTTTCAAATTCACTTTTCTTTAATTTGAATATATTTGTGCCATCAATTAAAACTTCTCCCTCATCCGGCTTTATTAATCCGCATAAAATGTTTAATAATGTTGACTTTCCTGAACCACTTTTACCAAATATAAAAAATAAACCTCTATCAGGTAGCGTAAATGAAATTTTATTCAACACGCAATAATCTCTATTTTCAGAAAGAGCAAAAGACTTACTTATATTTTTTACTTCGAGCATTTTTCCTCCTTTCATATAAGTAAGACGTATAGAATTTAAAAAATTTTAAAAACGATTTAAATAAAATTGTCGATTATAAAAAATATACGATTATTATCGTACATTTAGTATTAAAAATTTTTATAACTTTTGTATTAATTTATACAATTCTTGATAATTTTTAACTATAGCAATTGGTTTAATGTCATCTTCATAACTACGTGGACACATAGTCATTAATACGCATTCAATACCTGCGTTTTTTGCAGTTAAATAGTCAAATTTTGTATCACCAATCATTAAAGCATCTTCTTTTTTTAGATTTTCTTTATTTAGAATATAGTAAATTGATTCAGGGTCAGGTTTACATTTTAAGCCATCTGTACTAGTCACAATTACATCAAAATATTTAAATAAATCTAATTTCTTAAAGCAGAATTCAAGCATTTCTCTATTCTTAGAAGAACATACAGCCATTTTATATCCTTCTTTTTTTAATAAATCTAGATATAGTCTTTCATTATCAAAAAGAGTGGCATATTTTTCATAGTATTTAACCGTTCTTTTTCTATATTCTTTTAATATAAAATTAGGGTCATATTCAGGAAAAGTTTCAGCGATAGAGTCTGTAACAGGTGGGCCAGAATATCCTCTTACCTTAATTTCATCAATTACATAATCTTTTGGTTTAAAATTTTTAAAAAGTTCTTTCCAAGTTTCAATAATTACTTTATCTGTATCAACTAAAGTTCCATCACAATCAAAAATTAATAATTTTTTCATAGATTCAAACAAATAGCACTAATTACGATAATTGCGATTATTACAGCACCTAAAATAATTGAATTTCTTAAAATAATTTTATTATCTTCTATATCTTTAATTAATGTTCCATCAACATATTCTCTTGTTTTATACCATAAAAGTTTTTTATCTCTTAAAATCTTCCACACAGCAAAGAAAAGAACAATTACTAAACCTATTCCGATCATCCAATATGAAGTTCTAATACTCATATCGTATTCATAAGAATGATAACGTAAAGGTTCTAGGAATAATCTAGTAAATCCATACCAAACTAAATACCATCCAACGCAGCTTCCGTTAGCATGATATTTTCCAAGTCCAACATAAATTCCATAATAAATTACAAAGTATCCAACTAAATTTGTAATACTTTCAATTGTCGAAAGTGGTAAATATGCTTGTGTTGCATTACCAATAAAATGAGAATTATCAAATTGGTAATTCATTTTTATAAATGTAGGTAGCCAACATAAACTATCTAATGGAATTTCATTTCCATGGACTTCGCAGTTAAAGAAATTCCCAATTCTGCCAACAGCTTGAGCAATTAAAATTGTAGGAACTATAAGATCAACGACTCTTAAATACGACATATGTGTATAATCAGGATCTTTTTTCCAATATTTAATAACAAGCATTACAGCAACTCCACTTATAATTCCAAGAATCGCTCCACCCATAATGCCAAGTCCACCTTCATTAAGCATTAAAATGTGAATTGGATCTTTAATATAAATTGAATTCCCACCATTATCAGAAATATCTAATAAAACATACCAAAGCCTTGCTCCAACAATTCCCATTGGGAAAGCAATAAAGAAGCAAGTTGTAATTAATCCGTGTTTTCCATAATATTGATAAATTCTATGGTCACATAATCCAAAAACAAAAAGTGCTCCTGATAAAATAAAGATTGCATAGAATGCAATTGATATTCCACCATCAAGAACTTTATGTCCACTTGAATTTACTATAAAATAAGGTTCTGGTTTTGTATAGCTATTAATAAATTTAATACCATGTTTTCCAATATAAATTGAATTGCATAATGGATATTGTAAATAAGGAGCATTGCCTTCACTCATTAAAATGAAAGTAAAAGCCATTACTGGAACCATACTCCACATTAAAATTTTTGTTGTTTTTCTAAACTTAGAATCGAAATTATCAAAGAAAAAGAAAAAGAGAGCTGATGTTAAAAACACCATCATTGATGCACCAAATAAAATAACAAAAAAGTAAGATAAAAATTGATGTCCAGCATCAATAATTAGTGAATTTTTTGTAAAATAGTCGAGATTTACAGGGTTTTTATAAAAAGCAACAGTAAAAAGAACTAAACTTAATATAATTCCTAAACTCGCTCCACCTAGAATTAAAATGTCTTTTTTTAATAAATTTTCAAGTTTTACTCTAAGTTTATTTTTTATTAAATTAGAAATATAAACTCCATAAGCTATCCCTGAAAGTACAAATAAAGCCATCGCAATATAATAAATTGCATCACTCATTTCTTATTTTCTCCTTTCTCTTTTTATCTTCATCTAAAGATCTTTTTAAATAATATCCTGTATAGCTTGATGAACAATTAGCGACTTCTTCAGGTGTACCAGTTGCTACAATTGTTCCACCTTTATTTCCACCTTCAGGACCAAGATCAATAATGTAATCTGCCATTTTAATTACTTCTAAATTATGTTCAATAACTAAAACTGTATCACCATTATTAACAATTCTATCTAAAACTTCGAGAAGTTTTTTAACATCATCAACGTGAAGGCCAGTTGTTGGTTCATCTAAAATGTATAAAGTTTTACCTGTTGGTCTTTTTTGCAAATAATAAGCAAGTTTAACTCTTTGAGCTTCACCACCACTTAAAGTTGTAGCAGGTTGGCCAACTTTTACATACCCTAATCCTACATCAATCAATGTTTTAAGTTTTCTTGCTAATGAAACATGTGGTTTAAAGAATTCGTATGCATCCTCAATAGTCATTTCTAAAACATCATAAATGTTTTTTCCTTTATAGGTGCAAAGCAATGTTTCATCGTTATATCTTTTCCCATTACACTCATCACATTTTACATAAACATCTGGTAAAAAATTCATTGGAATACGAGTAACTCCAGCGCCTTGGCAGTGTTCACATCTTCCTCCAGGAACATTAAAAGAGAATCTTCCTTTATCAAATCCATGTGCTTTAGACTCAATTGTATTAGCAAAAATTTCACGAATTTCATCAAATGCTTTTACATATGTTGCTGGGTTACTTCTTGGAGTTCTTCCAATTGGTTCTTGTGAAATATTTATAACTTTATCAATGTTCTCAAGTCCTTTGAGTTCTTTATAAGGTCCATGATCAACATCTTTATGTTCAAGCAATCCATAAATTGAATTATAAATTGTTTCGTTTACTAAACTTGATTTTCCACTTCCACTAACACCAGTAACACAAACAAATTCACCTAAAGGTATTTTTGCTGAAATATTTTTAAGATTGTTTATTGCACAACCTTTAACTTCTAAAAATTTTCCATTTCCTTTTCTTCTACTTAAAGGAACTGGAATATATTTTCTTCCACTTAAATATTGACCAGTTATTGAATCAGGATGACTTTCAATTTCTTTTAAATCTCCACTTGCAACAACTTTTCCACCATGCACCCCGGCACCAGGTCCAATATCGACAATAAAATCAGCAGCTCTAATCATGTCTTCATCGTGTTCAACAACAATTAAAGTATTGCCTAAATCCCTCATTTCTTTAAGTGTTGTAATAAGTTTTTCACTATCTCTTTGATGAAGTCCGATGCTTGGTTCATCTAAAACATATAAAACACCAGATAATTTACTACCAATTTGAGTAGCTAATCTAATTCTTTGACTTTCACCACCACTTAATGTCATAGACATTCTTGCAAGTGTTAAATAATCAAGTCCAACATCAATTAAAAATTTAAGTCTATTTTTAATTTCTTCGATAACCATTGAAGAAACTTCAATTTGATAAGGTGTTAAAGTATTCTTCAAATTTGAAATAAATTCATAGCATTTATCAAGGCTTAAACAAGTAACTTCATAAATATTTAAACCATTAATTTTTACACTTAAAACAGCATCATTTAAACGTGCACCATGGCATTTTGTGCATTCCTTGTCTTTTAAAAATGATGCGTACCATTCACGAGTAAAATCACTTGTTGTTTCTTTATAAAGCCTTTCAATTCTAGTTTTTACACCTTCAAGAAATCCATTTCTATTAACAGAATTTCCACTACTTGACTTTAATTTAAAACTTAATGGCTCTTTACTTCCATTTAAAATAATATCAACATCTTCTTTGCTTAGCTCATTAAAAGGTTTATTACAATCAATGTGATAATAATCCATTAAATATTTAAAAGATTGCCAGTCTAAATTTTGTGAACCAACAATGTTTTTATAAAATAAAATTGCGCCTTCATTGATACTCTTTGTTTTATCTGGAACAAGTAAATCAATATCAACTTCTTGAGAAATTCCAAGTCCATCACAAGCTGGACAGCAGCCAAGAGGTGAATTAAAAGAAAATAAACGTGGTTCAAGTTTTGGAACAGTAAAACCACATTCAGGACATGCGTTATGTTCACTATAAAGTGTTTCTTGGTCGTTTGTTAAAACAAGCACAAATCCATTTGCCCATTCACAAGCAAGTTCTACAGCTTCAAAAATTCTACTTTTTGATTCAGGCTTTAAAACAATACGATCAATTACAATATCGATATTGTGTCTTTTATTTTTATCAAGAGGTTTAATCTCTTCAATTGTCATCATTTCTCCATCAATTCTAAGACGAGAAAAACCATTAGCTTTTATCTTATCGATGGTATCTTTAAATGTGCCTTTTTCATTTCTAACGATTGGAGAAAGTATTTGAATCCTTGAGTTTTGCGGACTTTTTAATATAATATCAACAATTTTTTGATTTGAAAAAGCGATAATTGGTGTGTGGTGAGTTGGACAATAAGGAATGCCAATTCTAGAAAATAATAATCTTAAATAATCATAAATTTCAGTAACCGTTCCAACAGTTGAACGTGGGTTATGAGAAACACTTTTTTGGTCAATTGCAATTGCTGGAGACAATCCTTCAATTGATTCAACATCTGGTTTTTCAAAGCTTCCTAAAAATTGTCTAGCATAACTAGAAAGTGATTCAACATATCTTCTTTGCCCTTCAGCAAAAATTGTATCGAAAGCCAAAGTAGATTTTCCACTTCCACTTACACCTGTAAATAAAATTAATTTGTCTTTTGGTAAAGTCAAATCAATGTCTTTTAAGTTATTAACTTTTGCGCCTTTAATCTTAATCTCATTTATTGCCATATTAAAAATTATAGTCGTACAATTTAACTTTTAAAAGTTAAATAATTTTTCAGAAAATTTTTCGGTTTAAGACACATTATTTTCATAGAATTTAGAATTTTTTTGGTGTTTAAATATATTTATATTTATTATTGAGTTAATTTGTGGTATTTTTATTACTAGTTTTTTTGGAGGTATTAGGTATGAAGATGAGAAATGTCGCTATTATTGCACACGTTGACCATGGTAAAACCACACTTGTTAACCAACTTTTAAAATACAGTGGAACATTTAGAGAAAATGAAAAATTAGAAGATAGATCAATGGATAGTGATCCGATAGAAAGAGAAAGAGGAATCACAATTCTTGCTAAGACTACAAGTGTTAGATATAAAGACTATAAAATTAACATTCTTGATACTCCAGGGCACGCTGATTTCGGTGGTGAAGTTGAAAGAATTATGCACATGGTTGATGGCTGCTTACTTCTTGTCGACGCATTCGAAGGTACAATGCCTCAAACTAGATTTGTTTTAAAGAAAGCAATCGAAGCAGGTGTTAAACCTGTTGTCGTAATCAATAAAGTTGATAGACCAAACGCAAATCCACAAAAAGCTGTTGATGAAGTTTTATCACTTTTTATGGAACTTGGCGCACCAGATGATTTCTTAGATTTCAAAGTTGCTTATTGTAGTGCATTAAATGGTACAAGTAGTTTAGATCCATCAGCAGATACACAAAAACCAGGTATGGATCCAATCTTTGATTTAATCGTTTCAGAAGTTTCAGAACCAAAAGTTACTGAAGTTGGACCACTTCAAATGCAAGTTGCACTTCTTGACTACAATGACTATGTCGGAAGAATGGGTATCGGAAGAGTCCAAAGAGGAACAATTAAACTTGGCGATATGGTCTCTTGTGCTAGAACAGATGGAACAACTAAAAACTTCAAGATTTTAAAACTCATCGGTTATTACGGATTAAAGAAAGTTGAAATTCAAGAAGCTCACGCTGGAGAAATTTGTGCTGTTGCAGGCCTTGCTGATATCAACGTTGGCGATACAATCTGCGATACATCAAAAGTTGAACCACTTCCACCACTCCACATTGATGAACCAACTCTTCAAATGACATTTGGTACAAACTCATCACCATTTAGTGGAAGAGATGGAAAGCTCTTAACAGCTAGACAAATCGAAGAAAGACTTTATAAAGAAGCTCAAAAAGATGTTTCTTTGAAAGTAAGTAGAGTCGCAAATAGTGAAACATGGGTTGTTTCAGGTAGAGGAGAACTTCACCTTGGTATTTTAATTGAAAATATGCGTAGAGAAGGTTTTGAACTCGAAGTTTCACGTCCACAAGTTATTATTAAGGAAATTGATGGTGTTAAATGTGAACCATTCGAAGATTTAAGTGTCGAAGTTCCTAACGATTTCGTTGGTGATATTATGACTTCACTTGGTTCAAGAGATGCAGAACTTGTCGATATGGATGCAGGTGATGTTAATACAAAAATTAATTACATTATTCCTTCAAGAGGCTTAATCGGATTCGTTACTAACTTCCTTACATTAACTAAAGGCTATGGAATTATTGCTCATACATTTAGAGAATATAAACCAATCGCACAAGGTAAAATTGGTGAAAGACAAATTGGCGTTCTTGTTGCAACAGATACAGGTCCAGCTACACCATATGCACTTCAACACGTTGAAGAAAGAGGTGTAATGTTCATTTATCCAGGTACAGACGTTTATGAAGGTATGATTGTTGGTGAAAATAAATATGACATTGACTTAAGTGTTAACGTTTGCCAAACAAAGAACCTTACAAATCAAAGAAGTGCTAATAAGGATCAAACAGTTGTTTTAAAAACACCACGTAAGTTAACACTTGAAGCTTGCCTTGATTATATTAATTCAGACGAACTTGTTGAAATTACTCCTAACTCATTCAGAATGCGTAAGAGAATCTTAAATGACGCACAAAGAAAGAAATGGGAAGCAAAAAATAGATTAAATAACAACTAAAAATTAAAAAGCATGCTCGTTAATTAGATTAAATATTTAATTAAAGCATGCTTTTTTTATTGCTATTTTTCTTTATTATTCAACACTTTTAAGAGATTCAGACATTGAAACTTTGTTGATTTTAAATGAGATAAATATATTTACAACTAGTGCTGTTAATACACTAATTATTATTGAATAAATGAAGGTCAAAGGATAAATCGTATATTGCCAACTTACAAGAGGGGTTTCGTTAGTACTTAAAACCATAATTTCCAATGGTAAGCCAATTGTTAAACCTAAAAGTGAACCAATTAAAGTTAAGAACATAACTTCATAAACTAAACTTGCCCCAATTTCTCTTCTTGAAAAGCCTAAAACTTTTAAGGTAGCAATTTCTCTTAATCTTTCATTGAAATTTAAGATTGCTAAATTAATTAAAACAATAACAGCGAGTAAAATTGCAAAAATTTTGATAGTATTTGTCATTTCACTAATGCTTGTCATATATCCTTCAATACGTGCAATATTTTCTTTATTAGTTAAAACGCTATAAATGGTTTTGCAGTTTTCAATAATTTCTTCTTTAACTGTATCAGCATTATATCCATCTTTTAATCCTATCCAAGCATTTGTAGAGATATTAAATAAATCTGGATTTGTCTCCTTATACATAAAGACGCCATTAGTTGCAAAAGTAAAGAATATCGCTAAAATTTTATATTTATTTGAGGTTCCGTTTACTTCAAGAAGTACTTCATCACCTACTTTTACGCCTAGTTCTTTAGCTTTGCTCTCACTTAATGCAATTCCTTTTTTATTCCATGCACCAGTTTCTAATTCTTTATCAAATTTAAAATATTTCGATTCTATATTTATATAATAGAAAGTAGATGTAATTGATTTTGTATCGCTCGTTACGCTTGCTGAAGATAAAGTGTATTCTTCAACATCATTTATACCTTCGATTTTTAATAATTCTTCACTTGCTTTGCCTTTTTCTACACCTGAATTAAGGTTAACTTTTACATCACTTGTATAAAAATTTTTAAGTTCAACTGCAACACCTGAATCTAATGTATCATCAATTCCCATTCCACAAATTAATAAGCCTGTACAGCCCATGACACCAATTACAACCATTATTGATTTGGTTAAATGGACTTTCATGTTTCTAAAAGCCATCATTACTGAGGCATTTTTAATTCTTGTTGTTCTGTTTTTTGCTTTAAATGAAGGAGTTTTAACTCTCATTGATTCAACAGTTGAGTAACCTAATTCATTTTTTATCAATAAATAGGTTAAAAGTGAAATTAAGCCAATTATTATAAGTAAAAGAATAAGAGAAACAAGCCAAGGAAAAGCAAAAGTCATTTTAGGTAAAGAATATAAAAGATCATATTTAATATTCATGACGTATGGGATAATAATTGGACCTAAAATAAATCCAAGAAGCGCACCAATTAAAGCTATGAAATTTGTAAAAACTAAATAATAAGAAAGGATATTTCCTTTTGTTAATCCAAGTCCTTTAAGTGTTCCAATTTGAATTCTATCTTTTAAAATCATTTGTGAAATTGTTGTTAAAACAATTAATATTGCAACTATAAAAAATAAAACTGGGAATGCATAAGTTAATTTTTTAGATTGCTCTACATCGTTTTGAACAGCAGCTACTGCAGGATAATTTTCTCTACCAAGAACAGCAATTAAGTTATTGACTTCTTTGCTTTTATAATAATTTTTAATTTCATTTTCTAATATTTCTTTATCAATTCGTGGTGAAGCTTTCATAACCATTTGATTGTAAAAATGATTAAAAAAGTCTTCTAAATCAGGGTTTTTCTTATTATTTATGGTATCGTCAATTTCGCCTGTTGTATAACTAACAAGTGTAGAAATAATTAAAGCAGCATTTTTATCATCAAGTGCTTTAATGAGGTAATCTAAAATATAAATTAAATATTCATTTTCTGTTTTAGTTTTATATGCTTCAAGTGATTTTTTTAAACCAACTGGCGTGAAATTACTAGCAACATCAGCAATAATTTTTTTGATTAAAAGTCTTGATGATAATAAATAATGACTTGTTGAAAATTCAGAATTTGAAATGTTTTCTGGATGAGACATTATTCCATTCACTTCAACACTTATCTTATATGAATCAGTATCAAAATAATTATCAACACCTGTTTTGATAATTTCTTGAACCATATCCATGTTATTTGCTAATAAATAATTTAATAGTTTTTTAGTTGTCTCACTTAATGTACTTTGCGTAATAATATTAGAAATAAATTTATTAAGTTCTTCTTTATTATCAACAACTTTATCAAGCATTTCTTTAATAAGTTTTGCATTAAATCCAAGCTCTAATTCATCGCCAAGTTTAAAAGTTTTTCCTGTGCTTTTTTCATAACGATTAATAAATTGTTTATCAACATAAAAGAAATTATTTTCATTAACAATTCCTTTTTTAACATCATACGCTTTATTAATTGTAGGAATTTTATCATAAATTAACCCAGTTGCTCCCCATGAACCAACATTTGTTGGCATATAAAATCTTGTTTCAACTTCTCCCTCGTCTCCAAGTAAATTTGAAACAAATTTTAAGTCTTTATCCATTGTTTCTTTATCATTTAAATCAGGAGTAAAAGTTAACCATTCATCACTTACATTAGTTGAAACAAAAACATCATTAACTCTACTTGAAAAGCTCTTTGAATTAGCTTCTAATCCAACAAAAAGAGTAACAGAAATTCCAATTATAAAAATAATGGAAATAAACTGTTTAAAGTTCTTTCTTAAATCATAAAATCCTTTTTTTAATAGCACAAAAAATAAGCGCATATTACCAGACGATATCCTTTACCTTTCCTGGATTTGTGACTAAATAATTATGGATAACTTTTCCATCTTGTATTTGAATAATTCTATCTGCAATTACTGTTAATGCTTTGTTATGTGTAACAATAATAGTTGTTTTATTTTCTTTTTTACAAACATCATAAAGAAGTTGAATAATTTGCGCACCAGTTTTTGAATCTAAAGCACCTGTTGGTTCATCACAAAGCAAAATTGTAGGATTTTTAACAAGAGCTCTTGCGATTGCGACTCTTTGTTGCTCTCCTCCGCTTAATTGAGAAGGAAAATTGTTCATTCTATCTTTTAAGCCAACAAGCTCTAACATTCTTTTTACATCAAAATGTTTATCAACTAATGAACTTGCAATATTTACATTTTCATATGCTGTTAATGATGGAATTAAATTATAGAATTGAAAAACGAAACCGATTTCACTTCTTCTAAATTTTGAAAGTTTAGTTTCATTCATTTGAGTAATGTTTTGCCCATTTAAAGTGTAAGTTCCACTAGTTGGTCGATCCATTCCACCAATAATATTTAATAAAGTTGATTTACCTGCGCCACTTGGGCCAAGAATAAAAACAAGTTCACCTTTTTTTATATTAAAAGTTGCATCTTTTAACGCTACAATTTGAGCTTCATGCTTTTTTTCGTTTCCGTAAATCTTGCTGATTTTATCAAAGGTTAATTCGATTTTATCTTCCATATTCATACCTCTATAATAATGGCGCAATTATTCTTAGAAAAGCCCGCTTTATTTTCTTATATAAATTGATATTTAAATAATCAGTTGAACTTATTGAAAGTCCTTCATCGCACATATTTATTAAATCAATTTTAATATCATTAATTTTTGAATTATCAGCTAAGAAAACACAATTTTCAAAGTGCAAATAGAAACTTCTAAAATCCAAATTAGCAGTTCCTGTAATTGCTCTTTTATCATCACTCACAATAATTTTTGCGTGATTAAATCCTGGTAAATATTCATAAATTTTAACGCCGGCAATTAAAAGTGGTGCATAGTAACTTCTTGTGACACTATAAACCATCTTTTTATCTGGGATTCCAGGAGTAACAATTCTTACATCAACTCCAGATTTAGCAGCAGTTTCAAGTGCAGTCATAATTTCGCTATCTGGGATTAAATAAGGAGTAGAAATATAAACATATTTTTGAGCTTTTTGAATGATAGTTAAGAAGGCATCACGAGCTCCATTTTCTCCATCAAATGGTACTTCTCCAAATGGTTGAACATAGCCATCATTATCTAAATTAAAATCTACTAAGTCTTTATTTTTTTCAAATTGATAATTCTTTGGTTCATCATCAAACTTTCTACTCTCATAAAGCATCCAGTTTGAAAGGAAAATATTACTAAGTCCGCTAACTGCTTCTCCTTTTAGCATAATGATGTTATCGCGCCACACACCAAAACGTCTTACTTTATTTATATATTCATCAGCAATATTGCATCCACCAGTAAAGCCAACAATTCCATCGATAACTAAGATTTTTCTATGGTCACGACTATTTTGTCTAATATCAACGGTTGGTCTAATTCTATTAAATGGGAAACACTTTATTCCGTTTTTTCTTACTTCCTTGAAGAAGTATGTGTCCATTTTAGCAACACTGCCAAAATCATCATAAATCATACGAACATCCACACCTTCTTTAGCTTTTTCTTTTAAAACTTCATAAATTGAATCAAAAAATTCACCACTTTCGATAATAAAATATTCAAAAAAGATGAATCTTTTTGCTTTTTTGAGTTCTTCTATCATCTTTGGGAAACCATATTGCCCATAATTAAAATATTCAACATTTGTATTTTGATAAAGACTAGCAAATGACCATCTTTCAATTTTTTTAGCAATATTATACGAATCAGGATCGATCGATTTTAATGAAGACAATTGTTGTTTAGAATCAGTTTGACCAGTTATTAATAAACGATTAATAACATTGTATCTTCTTTTCTTTTTAGATTTAGTTGTAATTTTTTGAGCAAATAACAAATATAAAATTGCTCCAGCAAAAGGAAGACAAAGCAAAATTGTTAGCCAAGAAACTTTAAAGTCAACTTGAACAGATGAATTTGCAATAAAGATACCACAAACAAAATCCAATACAAAAAGAACAATGACAGGAATAACAAAATATACTCGAGCCGATTCGTATAGCATGAAGAGCAATAAAGCAGCTATAATCGCTATCGTTCCTAGTAAAAATGCTAATGCTGAAATAATAAATCTAATGTGAAAATTCTTTTTCTTTTTTCTTAAAACTTTTGCTTTTTTCGACATACATAAATTATACAAATAATGTTTCTTTTTTAACACCAATAAACATTAAAAAAGATAGATTTTTCTTTTCTATCTTTTCTAAAATAATTGCTAAAATCCATACTGTGATATATGGAAATCACTAACAAAAGTGCATGAAAATTTTATTTTTCACCAAATGTAGGGGTTTTTAACATCTCCAAAAACTCTTTATGAGATGAAACTTTTTTAGAATCAACTTCGTTTAATAAATTTAAGCTATTATGACCACCTGAAAATAGAACTGGTGTGAAACCTAATTTTGTAGATACTTCATAGTCATGAAGTGTGTCTCCTAACATTATGCATTCACTAGGATCAATCTTATTTTTTTCAATAAACATTCTTCCATAATCGAGTTTACTAATTCCAGAAATATTATCAGTTCCGATGTAGCCGTTAATATTATCAAGAATGCCATAATACTTAAGTTGAGCTTCTAGCATTTTGCTTTCTGTAGCACTATAAACAAAAGTTTTATATCCTAATTTTCTAATTTCTTTTAGCATTTCTAAAACGCCAGGAAATAATGCGCTTTCGGTTTTTTCACGTTTATTGTATTCATTTGTGAAGTATGTGCAAATTGATGGATAATCAATTTCCTTAAAAGTAAAACCGATAATTTTATAATAATTTTCGATTGGAAATGAAAAATGATCTAAATAAAATTCTTTGCTTATCTTTTTATGACCACATTTTTCTAATAATTCATTTTCAATGTCAAAACATAAATCAGTATCATCCAATAATGTTCCATTGAAATCAAAAAATACATATTTATATTTCATTATCTTGAACCCATTGCCTTTTCAATATCATCAATTTCTTTAATTATTGAATTTGAAACACAGTAACTTCCATCATCAGTAACTAAAACAACATCCTTAATTCTAATACCTAATTCTTTTTCTTTTATATAAACAGCAGGTTGAACTAAAAGAACACTACCAGAAGTTAAAGGTGCATTAGGATCAATTGGTTCAGGATTATCAAGACCAATATGAGCTACTGCAGGATGATAGAAATATTTTTTTATTTCACTTTCGTTATTGATAATTCCTAAATTAACAAGGCCTTCTGCAAGGTTTTTAATTGCAATTTTGTTTAAATCAGTTAAATTTATACCTGGATGAATCATAGAAATTAACATTTTATTAACGTTTAAAACTAATTTATAAATTTCAATATTGCTATCATCAAATGACTTTCCAACCGGGAAAGTTCTTGTAATAGAAGCTGAATATTCATTACTTTTTGTTTCACATTCAATCATAACTAAATCGTTATTTTTAATTTTTCTATTAAGTTCTTTATATCCTAAAGAACATGAATTTACACCCGAAGAAACAATTGTTTTTCTATCAATTTGAGCATTTGAATAGTCTTTAACTGTATAATCAAATAAGCTTGCAAGTTGATATTCGTAAACTTCACTTCTTATCCTTTTTAAAACAGCTTTAATACCAATGTTTATATCACTGATAGCATTTTTAATTTCTACAATTTCACCATTACTTTTTGTTTGTCTTAAAGCAACAATTTGTGGATAAATATCGTAAAATTCAAGCCATGGATAATTTAATGAAAGAGACATTTTTACATTCTCTGTTGTATTAAAATCTTCAAGAATATTTTCTTTTTCAAGATCTAAATAAACATATTTAATTCTTTCAAGTGCGCTCTTTTTCTTTTGTAGTAAAAGATCTAATTCACTATTAAACATATTTAGACTTAAAACATTATTAATACCACTAGCTTCTTTTGCTTCTTCTAAAGTGAGTCTTTTTCCAACCCATTTTTCTAAATTTGGATCATTTTCATTAATAAATAGACATTCTGATACAATTCCATCTTGTTTTGAAATTAACAAGATTGAGCCTTCTTGAGAAATATTAGTTAAATAATAAAAATTAGAATTTACTCTAAAATCGTAATATTGATATGCGCTTTTCTTTATACTGACTCCAGCATAAAGAATCACGATTGAATCGTTTTGAAGTGTTTCAAATAATTTGTCTCTTCTTAAAGCACATTCTTTTCCGTCTATCATAAAAATTACCTAATCTAAGATTGCATTAATTGCAGGTAAGATTTCATCCATTTGGACATCTTCAATTTTACCAGCATCAATTAATTCACTAGTTCCTTCTTTAATTGGAAGTCTACAAAGTGGAGTTAAGCCAGTTTCTTTTGCTAGTAAATCTAATTTACTCTTGCCATAAATTTCAATTTTCTTTCCACAATCAGGGCATAAAACGTATGACATATTTTCAACTAATCCAAGGATAGGAATATTCATCATTTTAGCCATATTTATAGCTTTTTTAACAATTAAAGAAACTAAATCTTGTGGAGAAGTAACAACAATAATTCCATCAAGTGGTAATGATTGGAAAGTAGTTAAAGTTACATCACCTGTTCCTGGTGGCATATCGATAAGTAAAACTTCTAATTCACCCCAATTAACATCTGTATAAAATTGTTTTAGTAAACTTGAAATTAAACCTCCTCTCCAAATAATTGGATCATCTTCGTTTTCAAGCATCATATTTGATGAAATTACTTTAATTCCACTTCTAGTCATTGCAGGAACAATTAATTTATTTTCATCACCATATGCAGCTTCATGAATATTGAAGCCTTTTGGAATTGATGGACCAACGATATCTCCATCTAAAACACCAACTTTTAATCCTTTTTTATTGAGGTAACTAGCAAGTAAAGATGTAACAAATGTTTTTCCAACACCACCTTTTCCACTAACAACACCAATTATTTTTTTAATTTTTGTAAATTGATTTGGTTTACATTTTTGTATTCCTGAACCATGTTCACAGTTTCCACTGCAGTGATCGCAATCACCACTACAATGTTCGCTAGAATTTTCTGAGCAATTTTCACAGTTTCCATCACAATTTCCAGAACAATTTCCTGAAGAATTATGATCATCATGCATAACTTTTATCATTCTTTTACCTCCTTATAACAATAATCTATACAAGCAACAATTTTTACTTTTTTATCAAATAAAGATTCAATATCAATGTTTGAATCACTAGGTAATAAAAAATCCATTGTTATTTTATCATTAAAATATGTGTTTATGATTTTAAAATGACTTTTTTCTAGAAAACTTTTAAATAAGTTGTAGTTTTCAATATCTAAACACACTCTAACCTTTTTACATTCAACTAAATTGCAAATTTTTGCACCTTTTGTTGCATCTGCTGCACATTTAGAATATGTTCTTAAAAGTCTTCCGCTTCCTAAAAGCGTTCCACCAAAATATCTAACAACAATTAAAACTACATTTGTTAAATTTGCATAATTTAATGCTGATAAAATTGGCTTCCCAGCTGTTCCACTAGGTTCACCATCATCACTAATTTTTTCTAAATCATCTATTTTATAAGCGTAACAATAATGTCTTGCTTTAGGATATTCCTTTTTTACATCAATAATTATGCTTTCAGCTTCTTCTTTTGTATTGCAAGGAATCAAAATTCCATAAAATTTACTTTTTTCTACCTCTAGGTATGCGACATATTTCTCTTGTATCGTACTTTTCTTTAACATAAATACTTTTTTAATTATATAATAATTAAGATATGAAAGAAAAAGTTAAATGCAAAAAGTGTGGTTTACTCATCGATAAAGACTCTAATTTTTGTCCTTATTGTGGTTATGACCAAACAAAAGAAGAAAAAACAACAATTGATGTAAATCCTTCAGACATAATTGATGCTAACGGAAACGCAGCACAACTTAAACGTGCTCGTTTCACTGATTTTAAAAGTCAAGCCTTAGATTTAAATTGGGTTAAATCCTTGATATTTTTCCTCTTTGGATTTTTAGGCCTAAAATTAATTGCTTATCTTCTTCAAATCATCGCAGTTGTATCATCAAATTGGTATTTTTTAGCAAGTGGAGCTGCTAGTTCTGCTATAAACTTTTCTTGCTACATCATGCTATTTGGTGGATTTTTAATCTTTGCAGGAAAAGATATAACTAAATTCTTTAAAGATTTTAAAGAAAATAAAACGCTTCTTTATGGTCTTGGTTTTGGATTTTTATTAATGATTGCAAGTAGCACTGTTTCTTCATTAATGAACTTAATTAGAGATAGCGGAGTCAATGATAACGAAGCTGCAATTGATTCAATCACTACTTCATTTCCGCTCTTATCTTTAATAATTTTTGGAATTTTAGGTCCAATTTGTGAAGAATTTACTTATAGATTAGGTTTATTTACATTGCTTAAATGTTGGAATAGAGTTGCTGCCTATTTCTTAACAGCTGTCATTTTTGGCTTTATTCACTTTAATTTTTTAAGTGGAGATATCGTTGGAGAATTAATTAATATTCCATCTTATATTGTTGCTGGTGTTTTACTTTGTTACTTCTATGACTATAAAGGAATTGGGGCTTCAATGATTGCTCATATTACAAATAACTTTATTGCAATTGGATTACAAATTTTACTTTCATTACTTAACTAATATGATTAAAAAATTTTTATCAAATAATGCACTAAAAATAATTGCATGTATATCGATGTTTTTCGATCATCTTGGAAAAATACTTCTTCTTTTTTATCCAGAAGTTGAAGCTATAAATATCACAAGTTATGTCTTTTCAATTATTGGCAGATTATCTCTTCCTATCTTCTTATTTTTAATTGTTGAAGGATATCATAACACTAAAAATATCAAAAAATATTTTCTTAGATTAGGAACAATGGCATTAGTTATTGGTGCTTTTTTAATGACATTTTCATTAATTCCATCTATGCATTTATCTTCAATCCTTTATAAAGTTGGAAACATTTTTATAGATTTAATTCTCTTTTTACTCGTTTTGTATTTACTAGACCATAAAAAGATGTATATAAAATGCCTCGCTATATTGCCTTTAGCTTATTTTACTTTATGTATCTTTATTCAAAGCGATATGATTCCTTTATCAAACATAACTAAATCAATATTTTCAGGAATTTTAAGTCAATATTCTTTAGTCACTCCTCTGATTTTAATTTCTTATTTAATTGTTAATTATATTTATAAAAGTCTTGCTTATAAAAACGTTGATGAATCAAATATTGAATTAATAGATATTAAAAAAGTCAATCTTGAATTAAGAACTAGATCTTATGCGATTGCTTTAGGCACTGTTTCTTTAATAATGTATTTATTAACTTATTCAACAGTTAATTTAAATACTGACTTTGCTATTAATACTTATTTCATTTTAAGTGCATTATTTATTATTGAATATAACGGAAAACTTGGAAAATCTAATAAGATTGTTAAAAATGCATATTATTTGTTTTACCCTCTACACATTAGTATTATTTATTTAGTGATATATCTCACTACATTAATAGGAGGATAATTTTATGTTAATACACATATCAAAAGAACAAAATTTCAAAGAATTAGTATCAAAAGGAATTACATTAGTTGATTTCTATGCTACTTGGTGTGGCCCATGCAGAATGCTTGCACCTGAGCTTGAAAAGCTTGCTGAAATTGATGCATCAATAAACGTAATTAAAGTTGATGTTGATGAATGTCCTGAAGTCGCTGGAGATTTTGGAATTAGAGTTGTCCCAACTTTAATCTTATTTAAAGATGGTGCAGTTGTTACAAGTTCAAGTGGATATAGACCATTTAACAGCTTAAAAAATCTTATCGATTCAGCTAAGTAAAGAGTTAAAACCTTGAACTTTTTCACGATAACGTCAAAAAAATAATAATATTTTTGTCTTTGCTTTTTTAATAAACGTTAACTATAATATTAAAGAATCAATGGTTGATTATTGAGGCGAAAATTTCGACCTCTCAAAACTCTTACAGCTTGACTGTTTACTAGAAATCCATTGATTCTTTTTTTATTAAGTCATTAACTAAAAGATTTTTAAATACTTTTAGTTTTATTGTTTAAATATAAGAAGAAACAAAATGTTTTAATGTATTGATGTGTATTAAATTTTTATTTTTTAGTGAAAAACCTTGCAAATCTCGCTTGTTTTAAGATTTTAGCCACCAAATACATTAGTAAGAATTGCTAAATAAATTACAAAGATAACAAAACTTACGATAAATAAAATAACATTTAAAGCTAAGCCAAAGTTTGAATAGCTTCGGCCACCTTTTGTATTATCTTTAGAGATGTTCACGCCAATCGCACAAAGTACAATTCCTGCAACAGCAAACATTAAAGCAACAATACTTAAATACCAAAAAACGAAAGATAAGCAACTAAATATAAGTGAAGTTAAAGCAAACACGAATCCTATAAGACCACAAACGGTATTTTTATTTACGAAATGTTCCTTTTTTTCACTCATATAATCACCTCACTTCTTTCCGTTTAATAACTCTGAATAAAATATATAATAAGTGTCATTAGCTTTATAGTAAATTGCTTTATAATCTTTTTCATAATTGCTTGGATCGCTCATATAGCCATTTAAGAAAACTTTTTCTTTTGAACCGAGTAAAACTACAACATTTAAGTGTTTAGTTTTATCTTTTTTCATCTTTTCAATAATGCTTTCCTGTAATTTAATTAACATAGTATTTAACTCAGGGAATTTATCTTTTTCAAAATCATACATTGAATAATGTAATTCAAGTTCACATTCAAATTTTTTAGATCCAAATCTTTCAATAATATACTTTCTTCCAATTGCTTTATCATATTCAAGATTAATAATTAATACGAAAAACGTTCCAAAGCATCCACCAAAGAAATCACCAAATAGCATTGGCATAGATTCAAAGAATCCATAAACTACTTGAGATAACGATAAAGCAACAAAATAACCTAAGATTTTCTTATTGTATTTATACATTTTTATAGCTTTATAGAGCATCAAAGCGTAAATGCAAATAATAAATACTAGATAAGGTACACCACCATGCACTAAATATTCAAAAATTGTGTCATGCATGTAGTAAATATATCCATAAGTTCTTGGGAAAATAAATCCAAGTCCATAGCCAGTTCCAAGAGTTAAATCTAACCAATTAGCATTTTGAAGAACGGTTTTAACAAGTTCTAATCTATCATTTATTAAAACTCTCTTAAATAAATCAAAAATATCTATTAAATAAATCATTGATTCACCATCTTTAATTCGAATCATTTTAAATATGTATGCGTCTAATAAAAGATAGGTAATTCCACCAACTAAAATAATTGTAATTATTGAACATAAAATCTTATGTTTTTTAAATGATGAAAGGTATGAATAGATAAAATAGAAGAAATATAAAGTCATTGTTGATAGTGTTGCAGCTCTACAACGAGAAACAACAATAAAAGGTATAAAAAATATTGAAAATATAAAAATCCATTTTTTATAAAGAACTGATAGAACAAGAATTGATACAATTGCAATATAGCAAAGATGCCCAAAAACATTACCAATTACAAAAAATGAGCGTGCTGTAACTGTTCCATCTTTAAAAATGAAACCGTATTTAAAGAAATCTATATAAGCTGTTTGTTCTTTGATTACACTATAAATACAAGCACTTACAGTGAATAAAATCATTGAGCCTAATAAAATTGTTAAGAATTTTCTATAGCCTTTAACTGGCTTAAATAAAAAGAAAAATGAATAAATCATTAAAGTTGATAAATAGAAACTTAATAATGACCATATTTTTTCATTTAATGTTGGTGTATTTTGTTCGTTTGGGAATCCATTAGCATATAGATGAGTCAAATCTTTTAAAAAGATTAAGCATCCCATATATATAATAAGGATAATAAGAATCATTATGAATGCCCACTGATTCTTCTTTCCTTTAAATAAATCATTATGAGAGGCAATAATAATTGCAAACACATAAAGCAATGTAATAATTGAAGGAATTAAAATTATTAGCCAAAGAGGGAATGCTTTTCCAAATACAGTAAAATCAGGAAAACTTCCGATATTAGCAGTTAATATATTCCCATAAAATAAAGATAGAATTACAGCTATACCTAGTAAGCATAAATATAAAACACCTTTAACACTAGAAGATTCTTTTCTTGCTATTTCCATGTTGTAATTTTATATCATTTACCAAAAAATTACTATTTATATCGGATAGGCACTACTTGACGCTTAATTGCAAAGATAAATCTTTTGCACATTAAAACCGGATTAAAAATTGCTCTTTGTCTTTTTTAGGTTGAAAATGCATATCACAACTTTATAAAATATTTAAAGAAATGAAAAACATTTCGATTTGTTATTTGACGTCTTATTAACTTCTACCCCTTATCATGTTTCATGATCCCCAAAAAGTAAATGAGAAATTTTTTCAATCTATAAGGAGAATAATTTAATGAAAAGAAAAAGCTGTTTAACAATCGTACTCGCACTTGGCTCCATAGCTTTATCAGCATGTGGTCAAACTGCACCAAAACCAACTAGTATTACAATTAAGGCTGAAGGAGATAAGAACTCTGTCAAGGTCGGAGAAACTTTAAAATTCTCAGCAGTCGTCGCACCAGAAGGCGTTGAACAAAAAGTTAATTGGACAATCGCACCTCTTACTGGCGAAGCAACAATTTCTGAAAGTGGTTTGTTCACTGCAACTAAAGAAGGTAATGTCAATGTTGTCGCAACATCATGGAGTGATGAAGCAGTCAAAGCAACTTACCCTGTTACAATCACAAAAGCTGAAATCGTTTTAACTAAATTAGATATCGTCGCTTCAAAAACAGAACTTGATATTAACGAAACTGTACAACTCGCAGTTAGAACAACACCAGAAGGTGCAAGCAATGATGTTCTCTGGGAAGTTAATAATACTGAAATAGCAACAATCAATGTCGCAGGACAATTAAAAGCTCTTAAAGCGGGTACTGTTAAAGTTACTGCTACAAGTAAAAAAGATTCTTTAATTAAAGCAACAAAAGAATTTACAGTTAAAGCTGGCCAAGCTGGACCAGATACGCCAGAAAATCCTGATGTTGATTGGAACACAGTAAAAGTTTCAACAGTTGATGAATATTTAGCTGCTAAAAAGGATGAAAAATTAAAAGTTAAAGGAACATGTACTGCTATTTGTGCTAATGGCGAAAAAGGTGTTACATATTATTTAAGTAATGGCAAAGCTGGTATCTTAGTATATCAACAAAAAGCTGCTCTTGGTGTCCCAGAAATTGGCAAAGTTTATGAAGTCGGTGGAACAAAGAAAGTTGCTAATGGTACACATGAAATTTCAAATGCAGAAGTTTTTAAAGCAATTGATGAAAAAGTTGACTATGTAACTACAGATATTTCATCACTCAAATTTGGTGATTTAAATACTATGGCTTCATATCAAGGTGGTATCGTTAACTTTAAAGATGCTGTAATCACTTCAATTCCAACAAACTTAAAAGAAGATTTCTCAGTTGGATTTGCTATTGGAAAGAACGAAAGCACAATTAGAATTGACAATGACTTTATGAGCGCTGATGAATTCACTGCATTTGGAAAAATGTTCGAAAGTGCAGTTGTCGGACAAAAATTTTCTGCTAAGGGATATATGAATGCATTCGGTTACGGAAAACCAAAAAATCAAATCACAGTTTTAAATACAAAAGATATCGCTATCACAGAATTATCAGATCAAGAAAAAGCTGATCTTTATGTTAAAGAAATTTCAATTAAATCATCTTATACAAAAGATATAACTAAAGTTGATCTCCCAACTACACTTGCAAGTCTTGAAGGTTCAACAATTTCATGGGAATCAGATAGTGCAGCAGTCTCAGCTGATGGGACAATCACTCATGGTGATACTATGTTAACTGTAAAATTAACTGCAACATTAACTTATAAAGAAGCGAAAGCTAAAAAATCATTTGTCGTTACTGTTTTCCCTAAGAACGATGACAACTTAACTGTTGTAAATACACTTGATTTCGAAGAATGTACAATGGGTAGCGGGCAAGGTGAAACAAGCGCTGAAAGACCATCATACTCAGACAAAGCCAATAATGACATTGTTAATCTCGGAACTCCAAAAACAAAATGGTTAATGAAAAACTGCTTAATCGCAGGTAGCAAAGATGACCACAAAGAGGGTAAGTTTACAGCAAGATTAAAATGTGATAAAGCTGATCAAACAAAATCAGGTAGTATTAAGCTTGAAGAAAATTACGACTTCTCAATGATTGAATTCAAATTAGCTACATTCGGCGCTCATGCACACGGTGCAGAAATTTACGTCTCATATTCAAATGACGCAGGTGCAACTTGGACAAATATTGATGGCAGGGATGCTATTGCAACTAGTTATGAATTAGAAACTTTCCGTTTTGAAATTCCTAACGCAAACGCTACTACAAGAGTTGCTCTCAACTACAGAGCAGGTTCATCTAAATCTACAATTAATATTGATAGCATTAGATTATTAAAGGTTAATGCATAATGATTAGAAATAAGACTTTATTAACATTTTCTTCTTTAATAGTATTTGCTGTTACCTCATGTGGAGGAACTGATTTAAATAATATCCCATCAAGCATGAAAATCATGCTTGATGGCAAAGTATTTGATTCAAAAGATGTTTCAATTGGAGATATTTATACATTTACTTTAGATTTACCAGCTGAAGCAAAATCAGTTCTTGAAACTATTTCATGGACAAGTAGCGATTCAAATATTGTATCAGTTGAAAATAACGGAAAAATTTTTGCAAAATCAACCGGAACTGCAATTATCACTGCTGCTTCTTCAAAATATTCTTCTTTAAGAAGTAGCGTATTTGTAAACGTCAAAGAAAACATTCATCAAGATAGTGTTGGTACTGGTTTCACAAAAGATGATCCAATCTTTAAGGGAAATGAAGGTTCAAATGAACCAATTGAAATTTATTTCATTGAAGTGCAACAAATGTATGAAGATTGCATTTACATCAAAAAAGGTAACGTTGACGTATTAATTGATGGCGGTGAAGCTTACGATGGGAAATATGCAAGCACATTCTTAAAACAAAAAATGGGCGATGATAGACTTGATTTGCTTATCGCAACACACGGCGATGGTGATCATATCAATGGTATTCCTAACGCATTATCAAACATCAACTACATTTCTACTATCATTGACTATGGTGGAATCCAAACTTCAGATTATGCAAGAAAAAAGGCTGAATTTATTAAAAAGGGTGCTCTCTACCATACAGCATATGATTGTGTAAACTTTACTGACGGAATCACTTCAAGATACTATTTAACAAGCGAATTCTATGTCGATATCTTAGATACTAACTCATATTGTAAAAATAATGAATCAAAATCAAGTAACCCATATAGTGTTGCTGCATTATTTTCTTACAAGGATTTTTCGTTCTTTACTGCTGGTGACTTAACAAAAGATTCTGAAGAATCATTAATGAAAAAAGTTGATCTTCCTAATGTTACTTTGTATAAAGCAAGTCACCATGGAAGTCATGGTTCAAATACACAAGCTTTAATGAACAAATTGAATCCAAAAGGTGTTGCAATTAGTGCAGCTATCCCAAAAGGAAGCTACGGACAAGCTCCAACAGCACCAAGCCCTTCAAAAACTTATAATCTTAATGCTACAAAAGGACACCCTGCAGAAGAAGCTATCGAAAGAATTTACCAAATTCCTAACATCATGTCTAACTTAAGAGTTTATTGGAACGGTGTTAATGGTACAATGTGCTTTAAATCACATGGCGAAAATGACTTTGAATTCTCTGGATCGCCAACAATGAATGGTTATTACGACCTTACAAAAACAAATGGTGTCGGTGAATGGAACGAAAAAGCTAATGACTGGAAAAATAAAGTCACTGGCGAAGAAAATCTTAAATTTAGTGATACAAAAGCTTTCAAATTCAGAGGCTACGATAAATATTTACCTCATTAATTAAATAGGGGACGCAAGTGATGCGTTCTCTTTTTATATTAGAAGTAAACAAAAAGAGGATATTTTATAGTTCACTATAATTTATCCTCTTTATTTCTTATTTGCTAATAAAGTTCATAATTTTAGGTAAAGTTGGAATAATCACATCTTCACCTTTTGTGCTTTCAACGAGCAATGTAGGTGCTGTAGAGATGTTATATTTTTCAACTAAATCTTGTCTTTGAGTAGCATCAACTGTTTTATATTTAATGCCTTTCTTTTCAAAGATTTTTTCAGCCATTTTACAGTTTGGACATGTTGGTGTTGTAAATAAGATAAATTCATTTGAAGAATTCATAGAAACATTATTTGCTTCTTCATGATTTTCATGTTCATGTTCACATCCACAGTCGCAATCATGATTAATTGTTCCATCAACTTTTGGATCAAATTTTGAAGTCTTAATGTTGTATGTTTTTCTTTCTCTATATTCTTCTGCTTTACCATCGTTCCAGTTTTGAACAGGTCTATAGTAGCCAGTAATTCTTGAATATACTTCAGTTCTCTTACCACATTTTGGACAGATAAATTGTTCGCCTTTTAAATAACCATGTTCTTTACAAACTGAATATGTTGGTGACATTGTGTAGTAAGGAAGCTTATAGTTTTCCGCAATCTTTCTAACAAGTTCAGCAGCTGACTTCCATGTAGGTAATTTTTCGCCTAAGAAAGCATGGAAGACTGTTCCACTTGTATATAAAGTTTGTAATCTATCTTGAACATCTAAAGCTGTAAAGATGTCATCTGTGAATCCAACTGGTAAGTGTGATGAATTTGTATAATATGGGGTTTTTCCATTTTCACTTGCTGTAATGATATCTGGATATTTAGCTTTATCATGTTTTGCAAGTCTATAGCTTGTTGACTCTGCTGGTGTTGCTTCAAGGTTATATAAATCGCCATATTGTTCTTGATAAATAACAAGTCTATTTCTCATGTGATTTAATACTTCAACAGCAAAGTCTTGTGTTTCTTTATGTGTTAAATCTTTTCTAAGCCAATTAGCATTTAAACCAACTTCGTTCATACCAACCAATCCAATTGTTGAGAAGTGATTGTTGAATGTTCCTAAATAGTGTTTTGTATATGGATATAAACCATCATTTAATAATTGTGTAATAACTTTTCTCTTAACAGAAAGTGATCTTGCTGATATATCCATCATGTGGTCAAGTCTAACAAAGAAATCTTCTTTATTTTTAGCAAGATAAGCAATTCTTGGAAGGTTAATTGTAACAACACCAATTGATCCTGTTGATTCACCACTTCCGAAGAATCCGCCACTCTTTCTTCTTAATTCTCTTAAGTCGAGTCTTAATCTGCAGCACATACTTCTAACATCGCTAGGTTGCATATCGCTATTAACGTAGTTTGAGAAATAAGGTGTTCCATATTTTGCTGTCATCTCAAATAATAATCTATTATTTTCAGTATCTGACCAGTCAAAATCTTTTGTAATTGAATATGTTGGGATTGGATATTGGAATCCTCTGCCATTAGCATCACCTTCGATCATAGTTTCGATGAATGCTTTATTAACCATATCCATTTCTTTCTTACAATCTTTGTAAGTGAAGTTTTGTGGTTTTCCACCAACAATACATGGCATATCAGCTAAATCTGCTGGAACCACCCAGTCTAATGTAATATTTGTAAATGGTGCTTGTGTACCCCATCTTGCAGGGATATTACAACCATAAACAAATGATTCAATGCATTTCTTTGTTTCTTCATATGATAAATTATCAACTTTAACAAATGGAGCAAGATATGTATCAAATGATGAGAATGCTTGAGCGCCAGCCCATTCATTTTGCATAATTCCTAAAAAGTTGACCATTTGGTTGCATAAGACAGAAAGATGTTTTGCAGGTGCGCTCGTTATCTTTCCAGTTACTCCACCGAGTCCTTCAACGATAAGTTGTTTTAAACTCCATCCAGCACAATATCCGCTTAACATACTCAAGTCATGTAAATGAATATCTGCATTTCTATGTGCATTTGCGATTTCTTCATCGTAGATTTCACTCAACCAATAGTTAGCTGTGATTGCTCCACTATTTGATAAAATTAATCCGCCAATAGAATAAGTAACAGTTGAGTTTTCTTTAACTCTCCAATCTGCTTCTTTAATATAGTTGTCGACAATCTTTTTATAGTCTAATAATGTATTATTATTTCTGATTTTTTCATGATTTTTTCTATAAAGAATATAACTTTTAGCGACATCAGTAAAGCCTGCTTCCATTAATACTTGTTCGACTAAGTCTTGAATATCTTCAACTGAAATTTCGTTTTCATGAATTCTTGAATCAAATCTAGAACTAACTTGAAGAGCAAGCATATTAATTTGGCTCTCATCATATGCCTTATTCACTGATCCAAATGCTTTACTTATAGCTTTTGAAATTTTTGTGATGTCAAACATCACCTTACTGCCATCTCTTTTAATAACTTTAATCATCTTATCTCCCCCTATTCAATTCCTCGTATTTCAGTATAAATTCCATTTTCATTAAGTTTATTAACAAATGTTTGCATTTCCTCTTTTGTACATGCATGCAAACCTCTTTTTATGCATGTCTCGCTGTCTCTGAACTGCTGCAATAAATATTTTTTCGCTCCTTTAAGCATTAATGCTATCTCTTCGAAGTCAGCCAAATCGTGAAATTCTTTTATCACAGTAGTTCTAAATTCATAGTCAATTTTGCTATTGATAATCAATTTTATTGATTTGGTAATATTATTTAAGTCCATTTTCTCTAAGCCGCAAGTAGTTGAATATTTTCTTAATGAATTCTTTATATCCATCGCAACATAATCAATTAAATTTTCTTTAAATAATTCTTCTAACACTTTTGGATTATAACCATTAGTATCAAGTTTTACTTTAAAGCCTAGATTTCGAATCTTAATAATAAAATCTTTTAGTCCATTTTGGAGAGTTGGTTCTCCACCAGTAATGCATACTCCATCCAATATTCCTTTTCTCTTTTTAAGAAATTCAAGAATTTCATCCTCTTGTATCACAGGTACTTCACAGCCAGGAATTACAAGTGATGAATTTTGGCAAAAAGGACACTTAAAGTTGCAACCACAAGTAAAAACTGTGCAAGCAATTTGGTTAGGAAAATCTAATAAAGTTAACTTTTGAAAACCTGAAATCTTCATTTTCTTCTCCTCTATTTTAACCCTTTGCGAAAGGTTGCTAACATATCTTATATATTTAATTTAACAATAACAATAGTAATGCTTTAAATTTTAAAAAAAGTAGTTAACTAGTAGTTTTCTAGTACTAAAGTTTTTTGAAAAAAGCATAAAAAATGCTTGACAGAAGCAAAAACCTTGTAATTCTCAATTATTTTTAAACCAGTTCCCTACTAAAGTACCTTATAAACATTTACTTTTTAGTAAAAAATAAAATCTAATTTAAAACTTATGACTTTATATTTTTATTTACCATTGCAAAAATTTTGAATGTTTGCAATTGCTTTTCATTTACAAATTAATTATGAATTTCTTAAAGAAAACGGACAAGCAGTCACTAACTTAACATAAAGCGTGAAATGTTTTTTATAAAACATAAAGATAAATACTTAAGAATTGTAATATCACTCCTATAGATACAAAGAAATGAAATACAGTATGAAACCATACGCTATACTTCTTTCCTATTCCATATAAAATAGCGCCGATTGTAAAACTTACTCCACCAAATAAAAGTAATAAGAATCCATTAAATCCAATAATCTTGTATAATTCGACACAATTTAATATTATCATCCACCCAGCGCAAATATAAATAATCATAGAAAGTGCAGCATACTTTTTAATATTAATTGAATTCATAGTAACGCCAAGAGCAAGGAGTGCCCATACTAGTGCAAATACTAGCCAACCGCTCCAATTAGTACCTTCAATTCCCCATAAAGGAGCATTTCTAATTGCAATTAAACAATATGGTGTATATGTCCCAGCAACAAGTAAAAAGACAAAATCATGATCAAGTACTCTTAAAACTCTTTTACCATTATTTTTTGCTAAAGAATGATAAATGCAAGAAATCGTCATACAAACTATAATTGCGAATCCATATATTGCACAAGCAACATAACTATATGGATCGTTAAATGCAACATGCAAATCCCCGCCAACAAAAGCGCCAGATATTTTAAGCATCATTAAAATTAATGCAACAATTCCGAATAATGCAGTAACACCATGACTAATAGAATTCCATAATTCATGTCTCAATTTGTAGTTAGGAAGTTCAATTTCATGTACAGGCATAAGTTACTCCTTTATCATCTAGTTTTAATTACTAGTTAATTTTATATTAAAAACTAAATAATGTAAAACCATTATTAATGCACTAAAAAAATATTAAATTCTTATCTAATATGTATTTATGAATAATTTAAGTTTATTTATATACTACGTTGTAGTATTTCATTTCATGGCCTACTTTAATGCCGTTATGATTAATCTTATTAATGAAAATATTAAGTTTTTCAGGATCATTCTCAAAGTTATCTAAAAGTTTAAGTCCTTCATCTAAAGACATTTTTGCTTTATCAAATAAGTCATATATAGAATCATTACCCATTAATGAATTATCTTCAAAATTTCTCCATTCTTCGTGTTTATTATTTTCAACATCAACGCTTTTATCCATCTTTTTATAAAATGGGTGTGACATTGTATTAATAACACTTCTTTTTAGAAGATGCGAAAATAAAAATTTCCTAAAGCCAAATACTTTTGAATTAATAATATTATTAGCAGTTTTCATAGTGCGAACTGCTCGATAAAAAGTTTTTTCATCAATATATTTTTTATCTAAATATAAAGAAAGTTCATGCATCATTTTAGAAATCATTAATAAATCTTTTTTATTGATACCTACTACTTCTTTATAAGTTGGATAATATTTGAGTTTTTCTTCGTAATAAACATCCATTTCATCTTCATATTTTGAATGATTATAAGAAAAACGATGTTCACTTAATGGAAATCCAGTTCTATAAAATATAAAAGGATGACACACTCTATCTAATACATAATGAGAAAGCATACCTTTTATAAATTCTAAAAGTACCTTGCTTTCATTATCATTCTTTTGCTCATATTCCATAAGGAATTTAAACATTTTATAACTATCGATGTTATGCAAATATGTTCCAAAGTCTCTAACTTCTTTTATATGCTTTTTCCAAGGTGTTGTATAACCATAATAGAAGAATGGGTCTGGGCCTTGTGAGCCAATTATAAAGGCTCTTGTTGGATGATAATTCGTTTCTGAAAATAAATAGTGTGTTATCAAGCTTGGCATAATGAACTCCTCTGAAACATTTTAATTATACATACTAGAAAAAATAAATTGCATTAAATATTTTTTCCATCCACTTCTTTTCTCATCTCTAAATAACTTTTTAGCTTAAAGATTAAGAAAAACACAATAGGTGCAAGAATCACATATACCATAATTGTTATCCACTCAGTAAACGAAAGATTAAAATATAAATTTAAATTAAAGAAATCATGGAATATTAGAGCGAACTGTTCTTTTAAATTAGATGCTTGTTTTAAGTATCCTGGATTTAGAAAAACATCAGGGAAAGCAAGTGCTGCAATTATGGAACAAACGATTCCAACTAGAGCGACTCCAAGCGTATATTTTTTAAAAGGATAACAAACTTTAATTAAAATTAACAAACCTGATATAGTCGTAAATACAACAATCAAGGATTGGTAATTATTGATTGATGAAATTGCGTTAATAATAATAGGAATAAATCCACTAAATGACATGAATGCTCCAAATATGAACGAATTCCACAAAACAGAAGAAACAAAATCATCTTTAACTGCTTCAGGTATTGAATTTTGAATTGAGAGTAATAATCCACAAAGTGCAATAGATATAAATTCATAAATATAAATTGCTTCAATTTCGATAGGCAACCCGTATGGAAGGAATAAACTTACAAAAGAAAATATTCCTATAAAGAAAGTTTTTGCTAAGAAAAGTAAAATTGACCTTTGAATATTTCTAATTACTCTTCTGCCTTCTTTAAATACATCAGGTAAATGAGAAAAATCATTATCTAAAAGTACAACATCACTTACAGCCTTTGTAGAATCAGCTCCATTTTCTAAAGCAATCGAGCAATCAGCTTGGCGTAAACTAGTTACATCATTTACCCCATCACCAACATATCCAACAGTATTTCCGTTATTTTCTAAACATCTTATAATTTCTTGCTTTTGATCTGGAGATGTTCTTCCGAAAATAGTGTACTTGTTTGCAATCGTTTTGATATCTTCAATTTTTACGTTTTCCATTGATATAAAGTTATCGTAATTTTTAACCCCAGCTTCTTTACTTATTTCTTTTACAGTTAAAGGATCGTCACCACTAATAATTTTTATATCAATATTTAAGTCTGAAAAATAATTAAGAGTTTCTTTAATTCCTTTTCTTAATTCATCTTTCAATAATATTATTCCCAGTTCTTCATCATTCTCCTTTATGCCAATCACACGAAAACCTTTTTTTGCATATTCTTTAGCGTTATTAATGTTTCTAATATCATTAAAAACAAATTCAGGGGCTCCTATCATTGTAAAAGTTCCATCTTTATAAAAAACCTTTGATGATTTTGAAGTACTACTAAAATCTTCAATTTTTAATACTTCTTTTTTGATTTTAGAATCTTTAAATTCTTTTTTAATTGCTAACGCCGTTTTATTAACGTCCTTTATAGCGCTAAAATGATTAAAAATTAAAGTGCTATCATCAAACTCTTTAAATTTTATAACACCAACGAATTCAAAACATTGTCTAGTTAAAGTACCAGTTTTATCTAAGCAAAGAGTATCGACTCTACTAAGATTTTCAATCGCATAGAGTTCTTGAACCATTGTTTTCTTTTTTGATAATTTAATTATTGATTCAGAAAGTGTTATTGATGAAAGGAGAATCATTCCAATTGGAATCATTCCGACAAGCGTTGCTGCAGCTTTAGTAATAACTTCAGGTGTAAAAACCCAATGTAATCCGTTTATAGGATCAGTTAATGTGGTTCCTACATACCACATTTTAATAGCTGTGCCTATTGTTAAAGGTAAAACAAATAACAATAAAATTCTTATAATTTTATAAATATTATCTAAAAGTTTGCTTCTTTTTTTCTTAATGTTTTCAACTTTGCTTTCAATAGTTGATATGTATCTGTCTTTGCCAACTTTATCAGCAATTAAATAGCCATATCCACTTAAACAATAACTACCCGCATATAAAGTATCACCATTTCTTTTTCTAATTGCATTGCTCTCCCCAGTAAGCATGCTTTCGTTTACAGATAATTCACCTTCTTTAAGAATTAAATCTGCAGGAATAACTTCCCCTGATTTAATAACTATCGTGTCGCCAAGAACGACATCATCATTATTTATAAGTATCTCTTTACCTTCTCTAATAACCTTTACTTTAGGATCAGAAATAAGACGCATCTTTTCTAAAGTATGTTTGCTTATTTCTTGAGTTACGATAGAAACTGTTGCATTACACAAAATCGTAAATAAAAATCCATATTTTGTAATCGGTATATATTTGAGCCCGTTTGGATAAAATATTTCAAAGAAAAGAAAAGCAAGAGCAAGAACATATAAAACAATGTTAAAAAAAGTAAAGAAACTCTCAACAATAATTTTTAAATGAGATTTCCCTTTAACTCTTTTAGTCTTATTAGTTTTTCCTTCTTTAATTAATGTTTCAACTTCTTTATTTGATAAGCCATTTTTATAATTATTCATTTGAAGCATCCCTTAATCCGTTATATGACATACTTTTAATTGACTTTGAATTCAAAACCTTAATAAAGAATTTATCATCATCAAAATCAACTTCACTAGTAAAAGTTTCAACACCATGATTAATAAATATTTCAATTGAAAATCTATCGATAAACATAAATAAAGTTAAATCATTATATTTGCAATTGCTAGATACAACTTTATCTTTATTTTTAAAGTAAAGTCTTCCTTCATTAAATAAAATACTTATTATTTCTTCATTATGTGTATTTAGAAAATCCAATTTAAAATCACCTTCAGCATTAATTGCAACAAGTGAATTAAGAGATAAAAGTTGATTTTCGTTATAAACATTTCGCTTATTCATTATTTTTTGGATACTTTTCGATGGTTTTTGAATAAATTTGTCTTTTTCAATAACGATTTTTCTTGGATAAGAAAGTAAAAATTCTTCTCCCTTTATCAACCCTATCATTGATGGATTTAATGCACTATCTAAAAAGAATTTAGGCATTAATAAATCAGAATTTATATCTATTTTGCCAACTTTTAATACGCTGAAATCTAAATTTTCGAAATCAATATTTAAAATCATATAGTTGTTTTCTTTTATGATTTTATTTTCTTTATAAAACACAGAAGTATAAAAAATCACATCTTTTCCTGAAGTTAAACAATAAGATGGATTTTCAACCGATTCACCAAAAGTTTCAAAAGGTCCTATTTCAAAAATACAATCAAATTTCCTTAAGTCTTTGCTTTTAAGTACTAAAATCTTTCCTAAATTTTGAACTGTGTCGCTCGTTCCAATTAGTAAGTAATAAAAATTATTTAATTTAAAAGCAAAAGGATTGTTTAATTTGGAGAGATCAACATCTACTAATTTATCTGTATCAATGATGTTTTTATATAAAATATCAATTTTTTTATCATTTATTTTTCCTATCGATATTTCACTAATTTCGCCAACTTTTTGGATATAGAAAAGCAAAATGCCTTCATGAGTATCTATCAATGATCCTAACTTTATGCTAGAAATTTCTAAAGTTTCTGATAATTCAACTTCACTAGACTCATAGTTTAACAAATCATTTGATGTTAATCTAAATAATTTATTTGAATCTTTTTCTAAGTATAAACAATGATATTTATTATTATAAAAAAATATATTTGTTAAATTTTCCTTATCAAAATTAGGGATTTCCCCATGATAAAAAGAATTGCCTTTTTTAGGTTCGTTTGCGTTTTCTTTATTCTTTTCTAAATCTTTAAAATTAATGTTCATGCTTAACATTTTAACATTAATAGAAAAGACATGTTTTAAATTTTAAAATAGTTAGTAAATATTTCTAGCATTTGACTGTTAGCTCTTAAAAATTCAAGGTCATGATAACGTGATGCAAAGACCATAAGATGAATAATCTCCTTATTATCCTTATAATAAGCAGCATCATAGTCTTTTGAAATATCTAAATAAGAAACTTCATATCCATATTTTGGACTATAAAATTTATCAAGTTCTTTTTCGTTTTCGCTAAGTACAAGTTTTTCTATTATGTCGTGTTTATTTCCTGTTGTATCGATTAAATAAACGTACATTTTTTCTTGCTGATGATAAGCAATAGAAACAAGTTCACTCATAGAGAAATTGGATGCTTTTTTAGCAACTTGTTTTAATATTTGAAGCAAATCCAATTCATCTTTAGAAATTAAATCATCGAAAAGATCTATTACTTCATGTTTCGAAAATGGTTTGGAGTGTGACATTATATATTTTTCAATAAAAACATCATCAACAAACGCTGATAAAATAGGAATCTTAATAAACATCTCAAGATAACTTATTAATTTATTAAGCTTTTCGATTGTTTCATCGTTATTAAGGGATAAGAAAAGGTGAGATTTTGTATGAAATCTAATATCAATATAATTCTCATTACATTCATTACGTTTAATAGCATCATTTTTTGAAAAGATCTTGCTCATTAAATATGTAAAATAATGAACATTAATAGGCATAACGAAATTTAAATCATCTTTTTTAAAATAGGTATCTAATTTCGGTACAGAAACATCAACATCATATTCTGTTTCATTCATTTTATCTTTAGAAATTACGATGCTTCCTTTTTCTAAAACAATATTCATCTTTTCAATATAATTTGTTTTATATTTTTTATCTTTATCAAGCATCTCATCTTTAACTTTTAAAACGCTTAATGTTTTAGAAGGGATGAGTTTAGCAATGTCAGTAATAAAGTTATTATAAAAATCAGGATAATGAGAATATCCATTTACTTCAAAATTCTCAAATTGATCAAAAAAAGTAAAAACAATTTTATAGTCTATTTGTTCCTTTAATTTAAAAGGATAGGCTTCTTCTGTTGTAAGATGTCTGAATTGATATTTATCAAATATTTTTAATACATCATCTTCTTTCAATTTATAAACTTTTGAATCATCGAAAACTTTAAATAAATAGCATTTTTCATCCTCATCAAAAACTATTGAATAAGAACGAACCTTGTCATTTCTTCCTAATTCTCTATATTTGAAGCTACGTAACTTCGTTTCCATATTAGCACCACCTTGTCTTTAAGATATAGTTTCACTCTATTTATATATTTTACATTATAAATTGAAATCTATGAAAAAAATTAAACTAAAAGTTCGTTTCATTTATAAAGAAACACGGTCGTAAACAATATTCTTTTTTTTAAGCTTAAAAGTTAAAACACAATCACTTTGATATCTTTTTATTTCTTTTACACTAATAAATTCAAGAACAAATCTTAATAATGTCAAAAAGATATTAAGCAAAATGAAAAGCATTCTATAAAGTCGCTTACTTATTTCACTCATTTTTTCTCCTTTCAATAAGTACGACGTATAGAATTTAAATTTTTTTAAATTTTTATGAGCTTTGTTTAAAAAAAATAAAAAATCAGTTAGATAATTAACTGAAATTTTATTAATAAGGATTATTTTATTTCTTATTTAAAAAGTATTTTTGCAAGCATTCAAATGTTTCATCGCTAAGATCATGTTCAATCTTACAAGCATCAGATTCAGCAGTTGTAGGATTTACACCAATCGTTTTAAAGAAACTTGTAAGCGTTTCATGCTTTTCATATGTTTTTTTAGCAATTTCACGTCCTTCATCAGTAAGATTAAGATAACCTGTATCAGCTTCCACAAATACTAAACCTTTTTCTTCAAGTTTTTTCATTGCAATTGAAACACTTGGTTTGCTAAATTCCATATCTCTAGCAATATCTACTGCGCGAACGTTGCCTATTTCGCTTTGCAGCATTAATATTCTTTCCAAATAGTCCTCAAGTGATTGATTATTTTTCATAGTGTTATTCTAACATTAAAGTTCAAATATTCAAATTTTTTACCTTATTTATTTAAATCGATAAAATTAACTGCTTTATCAGATATTGAAACTTTGAAATACCTATTTTGAGGGTAAGTTTTCTTTAAAAATTCATCAAATTCATTTTCAAATTCTTTTTTAAGAAAAGCAAGAACAGTTCCTTTAAATCCACCACCATGGATTCTAATAGCTCCTTTATCTTTTAAGAATTCGGTGCAATCATCAATGATATTTTGTGGTGAATTTTCATATTCTCCTTCAACAAAAGTGTTTTTTAAATTTTCTTTACTACTCTTTTGTGATTTTCTAATAGCATCTAAAAATTCTTCAAGATTATTTGTTTCAATAGCATTTAAAGCTTGTTTTACGTTCTCATTCTCGATGAAGAAATGTTTTGCTTTTCTTTTTTCGTCTTCAGTAGCATCAAGTTTATCAATTTTGTCAAAGATACCTTTTGTGTCTTCAACGTCTCTTAAAAATTTCTTTCCTTCTAATAAATTAGCGACTTTATACATCGCAGTTGGAATTGCTGCATAAAGTGGAGTTAAATTAGCGTGATTTCCTTCTGATTTGATTAAATATAATTTAAGTGGGAAATTAAATGGTTTAGTTTTAATTTCTGGGTTTTGAATATTTTTAAAATCAATATAATTAAAACTATTAAATGAAGTTCCAATTTGGTCAAGAAGTCCACTTGGCTTTCCGAAATAATTATTTTCAGAATATTGGCCAGTTTGAGCAATAACTAAATTAGGAATTTTCCCATCATTATATAAATAAGAAATAATGTAACCATATAAAGATTCAATTGCAGCGCTACTACTAACTCCACTTCCATCTGGAATATTACTTTTAATAACTGCATCAAATCCACCAATGTTATAGCCTAATTCTTTTAATCTAAATAAAACTCCTTTAGCTAAAAGCATTGATTTATTTGGTTCATTAGGATCAAGTTCTAAATCATCAAGTCCAAATTCAAAATATGAATAACCAGCAGATTTAATTCTTACTTTTTTTGAATCTTTTTTAGCAAGAGCACTTATTCTTAAAGAACAATTTGCAACTAAACAAAGGCCGTGGTTGTGGTCTGTATGGTTTCCACAAATTTCAAATCTTCCACCTGTATCTATATAATAACTTGGATGTGATTTAAAATTTTTTTCGAATTGAAGCATCAATTCATCAATAAGATTATTACTCATATTTATAGTCCTTTCTTATCAAAACCTTGCAAAACTGCATTATTTTTAATTATTTAAATTTATATTGTATATAGTTTTTGTAAATTTCACCTTTTTTAAGAGTGATTTCATTTTTATCTAAAATAAATCTTTGAGGTTCTAAAGCAATTCCTCTTCTCATCTCAAAGTCATCTCTATTTTTAAATTTAATTGGTGTCATTGAATTATCTACATAAATATTCATTGACGAACAATCAGTTGTTAAAGTTAATCTCATAAAATCATTTTTAAGAATTACCTTTCCAATTGGATCATCAAAAATAAATGTATCATCAATTGTCTTTTTAAAGTCATGCTTTTCGACGTCGTTCATCTTAGGATTAAGTTTGGATGATTTTACAAAATTTAAACGATTTGGCACATCTTCTTTTCCTAAAATTAATAAATTTTCATCAGTAATTGCTACTTTTGAACAATTCATTTTTAAAGAATAATTTGATATGTCTTTGCTCTTAGCAAAATTCCAATAGATATGATTTGATAAATTAACGAAAGTTGCTTCACTTGGTGTTGTTGCTTTGAAAACAATTTTCATTTCATCATTCAATTTATTAAATTCATATGTGACGTGAATTCTTGCTTTGCCCGGAAAACCATTAGCATTTAATTTAGTAGCAATTGAAAAAATTACATGTAATGATCTTTTAGATTCTTTAATTTTATATTTCCAATTTTTAAAGCTGATTGAATCTAAATTTCCTCCATGGAGAGCAAATTCTTTTCCACTTTCTGGTTTAAGATGATATTCCTTATCTAAAATATAGCCATCTTTTTTAAGCCTTCCAGCAACAACTCCTAATGTTTTTCCATAAAGCTGTGAAGAGTACATATAATCACCATAGTCTTTTAAGGTTAAAATTATAGGCTCACCTTTAAAAGACATGCTATAGACACCAGCTCCGAAGGAAGATAACTCACATTTTAAATTATTTTCATTATCAATTTTAATTAATGCGGTATTATTTCTTTCTAAAATTTCATATTTCATAAGTTTTCTCCATATAAAAAATTATACCATTTAAAGGGTATAATTTTTTAGCATTTTAATTTAAATAATGACTCACTATTAATTATGTCTGAATTTTTCAATGTCTTTAGAAGTTGCACCTTTACTCATTAGAGTAATTTTAGATAATTCATTACCAAACGCTATTGATTCAAGCAATGAATATCCTCTAATGTAGTGGTCAGAAACTCCACTTGTTAAAGCATCTCCACATCCTGTTGTATTTACAAATTCTTTAATTTCTTCAACTTTAAATACACCAATTTTATTTGTATTTTCACCATAATAAATATTTTTTGAACCATTACTTAATACAACATTTTTAATTCCTTTATTTAATAAAGCAATTGTTAATTGTTTTGCATCAAGTTCATCATTTATTAATGATTTTGCTTCGTGAATATTACATTTAATTAAAAAGACATTGCTTAAATGATCTTTAAATTTTAATACTTTTGAAGGTGATATTGCTTCAACAATAAATTTCTTATCTGGATAAGTTTTAAATAAATAATCAATTGATGTTTTTTCAACATTACTATCAATTAAAATATATTCATGTTTTTTAATTAATTCATCTAATGATTTTAAATAATTGATATCTAAAGTTGAAATGATTCTATTATCGCAAATTGCATTTATCATATCGTGATTAGAATCATTAATCGCAACATAACTTCCACTAGGAAAATTAGAAATTGGTGAATAAACATTTACACCCATTTCAATTAATTGATTCATTAATGCTTTTCCATTAGCGTCGTGTCCAATAGCAGTAATAAAATCTATTTTGTTTCCAAGACGCGCAAGATTTTCGCAAATGTTACGCATGACTCCACCAAAACTAATAGAAACTTCCCCAATGTTTGAAACTGAAGGAATTATTTTCTTATCACTTGTTGCTATATAATCAATATTTGATCCACCTATAAGAAGTAATGTTTTATCCATTATTATCCTCTAATTTTTGAATATTCTTTAGCTATTTCAGCACCTAATTTTGCGTTATTTAAAATAAGTTGAATGTTTGTTTCAAGGCTCTTTCCTTCTGTTAATTTAACAATAGCAGCAAGTAAATATGGCGTTTCTTCTTTTCCTTTAACACCATCTTTTTCCATTTGTTCAAGAGCTTTATCGATTTCTTTATTAATATAAGCTGGATCCATTGCAAATTCTGCTGGAACTGGATCGCAAACTAATATACCACCATCAAGTTTATAATCTCTCTTTTCTTTAACAACTTTAGCAATTTCAAGAGGTGATTTTGCATTAAAATCAACTTTAATGTCGCTTGTTGGAGTAAAGAATGCTGGCATAAAGTCACTATTATAGCCAATAATAGGTACACCTTTAGTTTCTAAATATTCAGCTGTTAAATGTAAATCAAGAATAGCTTTTGGTCCTGCACAAATTACAGTAACATTTGTCTTTCCAAGTTCATCAAGGTCAGCGCTAATATCAAAAGTTTCATTAGCTTTTCTATGAGCACCACCAATTCCACCAGTAACAAAGAATTCAATACCAGCAAGTGAAGCTAAAATCATAGTTGCACTAACAGTTGTTGCCCCCCATTCTTTAGCAGCAAAAATAATTGGAAGGTCTCTTCTTGAGCATTTAACGATACCTTTTCTTTTACCAAATTCTTCGATTTCTTCAGGTGTCATACCAATAATTGGTTCACCGTTTATGATACCGATAGTAGCTGGAATTGCTCCGTTATCTCTAATAACTTTTTCTACTTCTAAAGCACACTTTACGTTTCTAGGATAAGGCATACCATGACTAATAATTGTTGATTCAAGTGCAACAACTGGTCTACCTTCTTCAATAGCTTTTTTTACTTCTGCATTAATTTTCATCTTATTCTCCTTCATCAAAAAAATTAACTTTTAAATAAAATCTAAGTTCATTTTCTTTATAGCCATATAAGAAATTTCCTTCTTCATTTTTATATATATATAAAGAAAGTGCATCATCAATAAATGATTGTTTTAAGTATTCAATTTGAACTTCTTTAACAATCTTTTCAGGTCTAAAAATATCATCAAAAAGGTCTAAATAATGTGTATTATTCATGTGTCCATTATGATCAAGCATTGTATAAGTTACTATTCTATCTTGATTAAAAAGTAAATTTTCTTTAGAAACTGGAGGTAATTTTTTGACTCTTTCGCCTGAAAAAGCCTGCAAATCATTGATATTTTTATAAATTTCGCTATTTCCTAAGCTAAAACTTTTAATATCTACCATCATCCAAACAGAAATTAAACTTGCAACTTCTTCGTCTCCAACAAAAAATTTTGTTTCTCTATAATATTCAACAAAGCGAGCTTTAAAAGGTTCAGTTCTAACTTTTATTTCATCGATATTTTTAATAGGTTTTTTAATTGTTAATTTATTTCTAACAACAACCCAAATGAGGTTTTCTTTCATAAGGTCGCTAAATCCAATATGAAGTTTATCAGCGTGACGCGCTGCTATATCTTGAGCAATATCAAGAAGTGCAGAACACTTCATAACATCATTTTTGTCAAATTGATTTGTTGTTAAACTATATGTTTTTTCGAATACTACTGACATACAGCAAAATTATAGTCAAAAACTATAAAATTAAAAAGAAGAAACAATTGTATTTTTATATTTTTTTAATGTAATAATTCTAGTTCTGTATCATCAACATCTTTGATGTAATCAAATTTTTCTTCACCTATAATATAAGTTGCAACCATGTAAGCTGTTTGACCTCTTAATGTGAAATAATAAAAATCATTATAGTCATCATCATGAATGATTGTAATATATCCTTCATTTTCTAAACAATGGAATAAGCCAAATATATCATCAGTTTTTTCGTCTTTATAAATTCCAAAAAATGGACTATCACGATAAATAGCTTTAGTTTTTGATTTTATTCCTTTCATAAAATAAACCATATTATCTAAAGGCAATAAAAAGTCAGGAACAAATGCGTCTGGAGCACTATCTCCTACTGTTGTTACATGGTAATACGCCGAAGAAACTAAAACATTAAATAATTGCGTGTCAATTCCAAATTCTTTAGCTGCTCTATCATCAGCATATTTTCTAAATCCACTTTCATTAATAACGTTATAAACATGATCAATAAAAAATAAACACATAAATTCAAAATCAAAGAGTCTCTTATTTTGCTCTGTCATAGGGCATGTAAGATTATATAAATTATCATCAACAGGAGGAAAAGCTTTAATATAATATTCTCTTGGTAATGTTCTATTTTCATAAATAAAAAGATAAGCCAAATATAAATTATAGAATCTTAGTTTTTCAGCGGTTTCATATGCTTTTTCAAAATCTTTTTTATAGACACATGAAAAAATTTCATAAACTAAATAATACGCATCATTCTTTTTAACTTCTTCTCTTTCTTTATATTCATCAAATTTATCCATTTCATTATTACAGAAATAATATTTCATTATGAATAAGTTATAAATTGATGGTAAATCGAACAATTTTTTAAATGCGTATTCGTCAACTTCTTTAAGCTTTTGTTCATTCTTTTCTTTAATAAGGAAATTTAAATAAAATATAATAAAATTTTGTTTTTTAATATGCACTAATTCGCGTTTAACTTTAATTGCTTCATCAGCTCTTTTATAAATAAGAGCAGCTAAATCTTTTTTAGAAATAATCTTTTCAGTTTCTTCATTGTACGATGCATAATTTATAAAAAGATAATAAAGATGCTTTCTAGAAAATTTAAGAACAGCTTTAAAAACAAGCGTTTGGAATCTATGATCAACACGATAATCTTCTAGCATCATGATTTGATCAAAGATAGTATCGTAAGAAACTCCTTTTTCCTTAAATAAAGTTAAAGCATCATAAAATCCTTTTTCATCATAAGGCTCATAATATCCTTCTTTTACAAGTTTAAAATATGATTCCACTACTTTTTTACCTGCTTCTTCTTTATTCACTATTCTTACCTCTTCTTTCTTTTAATGAATTATAAACATTTTTATATAATTAATATAGGACAATAAATAAATTAAATTACATTTTATTTTTATAAGTAATAAAAAAAGTCCTGACATAATCAGAACTCATAATTTTAGATTTAATGATCTTTAGTTAGATCTTTCTTTCGAAAAATTTAACAAGAATCATAAGTGATTTAATAAATGCCATATCGTTTTCTCCTTGTAAGTCTTTCTTTTTGACCTACAGCATTATTATAAGAACTTACAATAAAAATATTTTGAGAAAGCGTTTTCAGAAAATTATGATAGCGTTTACATTTTATTTGGCTGAATTGCAATCTTTACTTTTAGCTTGTTTTATTTGAAAGCCATCTGGAATAGCTAGTGCTTGAGAAATAAATTTATAATGATTATCTGCTGTATAAAAATAAACAATATTTCCTAGTCTTCTAAAGTTAAATGATGTACTTTCATCAATATCACTGATTTTGAATCCGATTTTAGAAGTAACGTAATTTGCATCCATTTTTTGAATTCCATTTGCATCTTTCGATACAAAATCAATATATTCAAGTGCTTCACCACTCTTATCATCTGCTTTCGAATCTGCACCAATATCAAGATACATGATATAAGCATTATCATTTTTCTTGTAATCATTGCCCTTACCAATTGCATAATCACCAGGCATAACAGGAATTTCATAATAATATGTTTTATATTGTGTCATTATTGCTTTATTAGAAACTTTTTCAAAATCAAATACAGTTTTGCTAGTTAAACTATTAAAGTCTGAATATGTCAAAAAAGTTCCGTCACTAAAAGTGTATTTCATACCTTTAGCGTTGTCTTTTTCAATTTTACTAATTTTTCTAATTCTATTAATATCTGCAGTCTTCTTATCACCAGAAGTTTTATTCCTTTCAATGTAATATAAGTCAAATAGCGACTGATATTCGTCTGTAAAAAAAGTCCCATTTATAGATGTTATATAGCCAGGTTCTTTAACTGTAAAGTTTAATGCAGAGTCAATAAATTCATAAGAATCATAAGTTGTATTGCTGATTTCTATTGTTTTATCATCAACTTTAGTTTTTTTGTTAGCATCTAAATAATTGAAAAAATGAAAACCAGTTATGTTATTCATTCCTTCCATGCTCTTATCAAACAATTCTTTAACTTCCTTATATTTAATTAGGTTCTCAGACACTGTATTATCAATTAGAACGGACTGGGGATTTTCTACCGTTGTATCGACAGTATACATTTTAAGTTTATTACCATCATAAATCTCAGTTTGAACATCATAAGAATTGGCAAAACCAGTTTTTAATGGTTGCAATCTCATTACAACTCCAGGATTCACAAACGAGCCTTCATTTTCTCCACCAACAATATACCCACTATTAGTAATTAACTTTTTCTCTTTTTTATAGTTTCTATAGAAAGAGGTTGTTGGATTACTACTGTTGCTGCTTGTTGGAGCACCTTCAAAACTTTCGCTCGTATCAACAGCTAAAGGCAAGTAAGTCCCTTTGTAAAGATTAGTAGGAACTGCTCTAATTAAATTCTCATTATAGTTAGGAATATCAGATCGCCCATATTTGACTCTTAAATTATAATTTTCTAAAGTGAATATTTGTTTGCTATAATTCGTATCACCATATTCTCCAGCAGTCATATAAGCAATTCTTCTATATAAAGTAAGCATACTAATAGAATCGCCCCAACTAGCAACTGTTCCATCAAACCCAGGTTCACCATCCCAGTAAAATCTATTTTTATTATATGCTCCTAAAAGTGTGTAATTTGAAATTAGCGTATTGTCTTTAAATATGCCGTTATTAGAAATATGCGATGTTTCGCCGTTAATATCAAAAGTTGCATAATGAACACCACACGTTTTAATAACTCCATCTGCATATCCAGCAATTATTCCAATTAATAATTGATTAGATGTAGATGTAATTGTAACGTTATCTAAATATAAATTTTGAATGCAATTAATCGGTGTATCAATAGCATTTTCATTGAAATAATATAAGTCTCTTTTATTCTCGTCGTTTACTTCATTATTTCCAACAACGCCAAAAGTACCAAGAATATTAATATTTTTTTCATTAAAACTAGTTTCATTAACTACGCTAGGATGTCTAGCACCGAAATCTGCAAAATTGTTACTAACTTTTAAATTATTAATAACATTTCCTCCACCATTAAAATTTCCAACAAATTCATATTCGCTTGTTCCTACAGGGGGAACAACATATCCACTCATATCGATGTTGTCATCTAATTTAAAATATTTTTGATCTATTTTTATTTTGCCAGTCTTTTCATCAGTTATTCTTTTATTGAATTCGCCTAAATATTGTAGCCATGCAAAATTATAATAATGTCTTGGCGTAGTAATTGTATAAGGATTGTCTTTTGTTCCATCGCCACTAGCAAAATAATTAGCTTCACTTAATCCAGTTTGCTTATTAAATTCAATATTAAAACCTTTATTAAACCACGACAAAGTTATAAACGTAGTTGATAAAGCAAAAGTAACAGCGTTTAAAACAATAGTTCCTAAAATTAAATAAAACTTTTTTCCCCTATTCATCTTATTTATTATATATTAATTTTTTCAATGTTTAATAATTTATGAACAATAATTAGTGATTAATTAAGCATCTTAATCAACTATAAAAAAGACAAAAATGTTATAATTTCCTTGTTATGAAAGAAATACTTATTAAACTTAAAGATGAAAAAATAAATAAAAAATTGTTTTCACAAGCATTAAAAGCTGTATCAATCGATAGTAAAGAAGAACAATATTTAATAGATGGCAATGATACCGATGTTTCGCTTTTTTCTTCTTATTCTAATGAAATTAAAATGTTAGAAGAAAAAGATAAAAATTTTAATTATGAAATTATTGATGAAAGTATTAATGAAGATAAAACTACATTTAATATCTTTAATTCTTTTAATAAAAGATTTGTTTTATTGTCTTCATCAAACAATAATTTTAATGATTTCCTTAAATTAAATGAAAAATATAGCGAAGATTTCTTTATTTTTTCTAATGATAAAGAAATTAAAAAGAATGAAAAAATTTTAGATAATCCTTTTTATAAAGGTGAAAAGAAAATTGAGGATATTTTTTATGATGACACTCATCTTATTCTTGTTTCAGAAGAATTCTTAAATCTCTTTAATGATTTTATTCTCTCAATTTCAAATTATTTCTTTAAAAGGTACGAACTTAAAAACCAATCTAAAGGTGGATTCTTATCTAATTTAGGTAAAAATCTATTTTCTTGGGGATCAAGTAATGAAGAACCTGTTCAAACATTATTTAATGATTTAACTTCAAAATATAAAATTGAATATTCAAAAGATAAATTTTATTTAATATTAAAAGAGGAAAACACCGCTTCCTCTTTCATGAGTGCAATCCGTTTTTTCTTATCAATAATTAACAATAAAATTGATTTTGATTCTATATATAAAAAATAAGGTCTTAACCTTTAAAAAGTTAAAACCTTAAATATACAAAGTAGTACTATTAATAGAATTTGAAGAACCGTAAACACAATTCCACATATTAAATAAGCATAGTGATAAAGATAATCTTCTTCTCTTATTTCTTTAAACATGTAAGAAATTAATAGAGCTGGACCACCAAATAAAATACAAAGAATAATAACTTGGTAGTGTTTTAATCTATTCTCTTTATTCTCTTTTAAACCTTTTACATAAGCTATACATGTTCCATAGCAAACTAAGAAAAGGACTACTACTATAGGGAAAAACGCTGCAAATTTCATATTTTTTACCAAAAATTAAAGTGATCCGAAGATCACTTTAATATTATAATTCAAATTTATTATTTCTTCTTTAAGTATTTAATACTATCTAAGCAGACAGCTGCCATGATGATAATACCTTTGAAAATATATTGAATATTAACATCGAATCCTAAGAATGTTAAGCAGTATGTCATACCTTGGAAGATGATAGTTCCTAAGACGACACCAGAGATTTTTCCGATACCACCAGAGAAAGAAACACCACCAATAACACAAGCTGCAATAGCATCAAGTTCAGTACCATAACCAGTATTTGGGTTAGCGCCAGCACCTTGAAGAGCAGTTGCTGCACCACCTAAGCCATATAAAACACCAGCCATAATGAAGACTAAGAGTGTTGTCCAGAAGACTGAAACGCCAGAGACACTTGCTGCTTCTTGGTTTCCACCAACAGCATACATATTTTTACCAAATCTAGTTTTATTCCAAATAAACCAGACAATTGCTATTACAACAATTGCAACGATAATAATGTTTAGATAATTTTGACCTCTTAATGCTTTACTGATAGTTAAGTCTGCGTTGAATGCTGGATATTGACCATAACTAATCATGAATAATCCATAAATTAATAATTGCGTTGATAATGTAGTAATAAATGGATGCATTTTAAATTTAGCTGTGAAGAATCCTGCAATTGTTGAGAACAATGTACAGAGAATAATTGGCACTAAGAAAGCTAAGATTACTTTAGGAACTACTGGCCAATTAACTACATCGATTGTAAAGCCGAATGCAGATGGATAAACTTCTTTAGCAAGAATCATATTGAAGAATCCTGCACCAAGTCCGGTCATACGGCCAACTGACAAGTCAGTACCACCAAGCAAGATAAGTCCAGCAACACCAAGTGCATAGAAGACTTTAACTGATGATTGTCCTAAAATTGACATAATGTTTTGACTTGTAAAGATATTTTTACCAATTCCAAGTCCATAGAATATTGAGAATAAGAAGAACACTACAACAATGATATTTAATGCATTTTTAATTAACCAGCTTGATAATTTAAAGTCATAAACATATGTTTTTTGTTTATTTTCAAGTCCTTCTAAGATGTTTCTACGACCATTTCTTGCTTTAAAGATGAAATTATCTTTTTCTAAGAATGCATTATAACTTCTATCTTTTGCGGCTTGAATTTTATTTTCATATTCGCCTTTTGCTTCATCAAGTGCTGAATGATAAGAAACCTTATTTGCTTTTAAAGCAATTGCGTTTTCATTTTTTGCTTTTTTAATCGCTTCTTTATCATCACGAGCTTCTTCAATTCTAGCTTGGTTCTTGCTTTTTACATCCGCTAAAGTTTGAACATGTTTAGCCTTAATCTCATTTTTTGCTTCTAAGTAAGCCGCTTTTGCTTCAGCTTTTTCTTTTTTTGCTATTCCATTTTCAGAAGAATAATATTTTTGTCCTTCTTCATTCGCATAAGCAACAGCTTCTTTAATAAGATTTTTAACTTGTTCTTTGTTCTCTTCTTTAACAGCTTTTGCTTCAACTATTAAGTTTTTATCGTTTTCTACAATTTTTTCTTTAATTTCTTTTTCAAGTGTTTTATTTGCTCTAACATCTCTAATTTCATCTTTTAAAGCGTTAATTTTATCTTCGCCTTCTTTTCTTAAGGAAGAGAGTTCACTCAAGTAATTTTTAAATTTACTATCGCTTTCAAAAGGATTGAGTATTTTTTCGCTTTCCATGATAATTACTCCTTATAAATATTTAGCACATAATCTTAAGAGTTCTTCTTGATTTGTGTCTTTTGTAATGACTTCACCAGCTATTCTATAGTTACTCATTACTATGATTCTATTAGTAACACCCAAAATTTCAGGCATTTCAGAAGAAACCATGATAATTGATTTGCCTTCATTAGCAAGTTTAATCATTAATTCGTAAATTTGATATTTTGCCATGATGTCAATACCTCTAGTAGGTTCATCCATAAGGAAGACATCAGGATTTCTTTCAAGCCATTTACCAATAATAACTTTTTGTTGGTTACCGCCTGAAAGCGCAGAAATTTTATCTTTTCCAGAAGTACATTTAACGTGCATCGCATCAATTTGTCGATCACATGCATTTCTCATCTTTGTATTATTGATAATTCCAAATTGTTTATATTTATCAATGTTAGCAATACAAGTGTTGTAAACTAAATCTTCTTTTCCGAACATTCCGTTTACTTTTCTTTCTTCTGTAACAAAAGCGAAATTCTCTTTCATTGCATCTTTTGCAGAATTAAAGAAAATTCTCTTTCCTTTAAAATATATTTCGCCATCAGATAGTGTTCTAACACCAAAAAGTGCTTCTAAAAGTTCACTTCTTCCGGCTCCAACTAGTCCGTATATGCCTAAAATTTCACCTTTTTTCAGTTCAAATGAAATATCTTTAAGCATTGGAGCATATTTAGTAGCAAGATTTTTAACAACCAAAACAGGTTCGCCAGGAGTATTTGTTAAAGGTGGGAAACGAGAATCTAAACTTCTTCCAACCATTGCTTTAACTAATTCATCGAGGTTTGTATCCTTTACTGGTTTATCAAGTGTAACCATACCATCACGAAGGATAACAACTTGATCACAAAGTTTGAAAATTTCATCCATTTTATGTGAAATAAAAACAAAACTTATACCTTGTGCTTTTAATTTTCTAATAATTTCAAATAGTTTTACAACTTCTCTTTCTGATAAAGAAGATGTTGGTTCATCTAAAATAATAACTTTTGCGTTATATGAAACGGCTTTTGCTATTTCAACCATTTGGCGTTGTGAGACAGACATTTTTCTCATAATAGTTTTTGGAGAAACAGCCATTCCTAAATCATTAAAAAGTTTAACGCATCTTTGATACATTAACTTTTCATTAACGATAAGATTGCCTATTTCTGGGTATCTTCCTAAAAACATATTATCTAAAACAGTTCTATCAAGACATTGGTTTAATTCTTGGTGGACCATTGCGACACCTTTTTCAAGAGCTTCTTTTGGTCCTGAAAAAGAGATGGCATTGCCATCAAGCTTGATAGTTCCTGCATCACGAGAATAAATGCCGAACAAACATTTCATCATAGTTGATTTACCAGCACCATTTTCGCCCATTAAACCTAAAATTTCTCCAGGTTTAACGTGGAGATTAATATCTTTTAAGACTTTATTCTTACCAAATGATTTTGATAAACCTTCAATTTCTAATACAAATTTATCAACCATATTTTCTCTTTCTAATGGTCAATGAGTCCACGAAAGATTTCCGTGGACTCACCATTTTTAATTTAATTTTAACTATTATTTAGCAAGGTTATTGAAGTAATCAACAATCATTTCACCTTGTAATTTTCCACCTTGAATAGCATCAAATCCAACGTAATAGATTGTTTTAAATCTTGCGTCTTTCATAACTGCTGTATCTGTTGTTCCGTCTGCTTTTGTTCCTTGTCTGTTCCAGAAGATAACTGGTACGCTTGTAGGATTTTCTGCAGTTGCTTTTGTTAAGCCAGCAATCTTATCAAGATAAGCTTGTGTACCTGTCGTTTTAACCATATTAATGATATATGCATCAAAGTTTGAAGCTGTATCTAATAAACCCATTAATTTTGTATCATCAGCGCCATCACCTTTAGCAACTGTAACATCAAAGTTATAAAGATCTTTATAGTGATTAAAGAGAGGTTGCATTGATGAGTTAAGGAATGTATCTGATTCACTATAGTATGATTGCCATACTTTAGCTTTCTTTGTTGTACCTTTTTTAACGCCCTTTTCAGCTAAAGTTGTAATATCAGTAGTCATGAAGCTTTCAACGTTTTTGCCTGTAACAGCAACGTTATCAACGAGTAAGCTATGAGCTTCTTCACCATAAGTGACTTTTGAGCCAATCTTACCATAACCATTTGGTGAATCAACTGAGAAACCTTTTGTATAAACGTCAGCACCTGTTAAGCCATCGATAGCGTTTCTTGCAGCCATATAAATTGAAGCAGCTTGTGCAGGAGCATTTTGGTTAACTGTTCCCATGATTTTGCCTTCTTTAATATATTTAAGTGTTGATTGATTTGAGTCATAACCGAAGATTGGCATTCCTTCTTTCCAGTTTGAAGCACCGATAGCACCTTCAGCCATACCATCATTATTTGATACGAAGAAATCGATATTTGGGTTAGCATTTAACCAAGCTTCTGTTGAAGTTGTAGCTGTTTGTTGATCCCATGTAGCACCTGCTGTAGATTTTTGTTCGCCATGAGCAACTTCGTTAACTTCAAATGTAGTTGATCCTAATTTTAAAGAACCTTTTACTGCTTTTTCAGTATTTGCGTTTGTTTCGTGTGTTGTTGGACGTGTTCCAAGAGCTTCTCTAATACCAGCTGTACGAGCTGCTGAGTCGTTATGGTCGATTTGTCCAATTAATAAAGCATAATTTAAGACTCCGTCTTTTGATGCTTCTTCCCATGACCATGATCCTGAACCACCACATGATGCAAGAACCAATGTTGATAATGCTAATAATGGAATTAAATGTTTTTTCATATTTTCTCCTTTTATAAAATTCCTTTAGCGATACTTCGTAATGAACGTATGCGCTTAATTACGATTACATTTTCTTACGAAAGCACTTACATTTAAATGGAAAAAACTACAAAAAATTATGAAAAAACTACACAATGAAAGCGTTTACATTAGATATTTTTAGTAATTTTTTGACCTTTTACATAGTAAAAATTACCATTTTGATTAACATTATCTTTTAAAGTTGGCATTTTTATATTGTCAATCATGCTAATGTATAAATCATAAATAATTTGGGCTTGGGTATCTCCATCGTTTAAAACACTTCCAATTAAATATCCATCATTAATTGCTTTTATTGCGTCTTCTGTTCCATCAACTCCGATAATTGGAAAATATTGTTCTAAAAAATATTGACCAGGTTTCATTATTTCCTTTAAATAAGAAATTGCACCTAAAGCCATTGCATCATTATTCGAAAGTAAAAGTTCAATATTTGTATTTCTAGAAACGATTTTTCTCATTTCTATATATCCTTTTTCATATTCCCAATCACAAAAAGCAACTTCAACAAGATCAATATCGAATCCAAATTTTCTTAATCCATCTAAGCAATATTTTGTTCTTGCTTCAGCATCTTGGTGAGAAAGTTCTCCTCTAAAAAGCGCTACTTGTAATTTTCCATCACCATTTTTATCAAATTTTGAGCCTTTAAATGATGAAGCAAAATTAAAATATTGAGCAGCTATTTCAGCTTGTGCTTGTCCTTGATATTTGCTATCTGCTCCAACATAATAAACATTTTCTTTTGCCCAATCACTGCTACTTGTATCTTCAAGCAAAGGTTCTCTATTAAATAAAAGTAATGGAGTGTCTTCAATTTTTGCTTTTTCAATAAGGACGCTTGTTGATAATCTATCAACAATATTAACCAAAAGAGGATTTCCTTTATTTTTTTCAAGAACACTGACAATTTGACTATTTTGTAAACTTTGTTTTCTTGAAGCGTTATATGTTTTTAATTCAAATTCATTCTTTTCAAAATGTTCTTTAAAAGAAGAAACTAAAGAAACTATAAAAGGATCTGTATTATCATAAATAAAAAGATTAGCGACTCTATTTTTTTCGCCACATGAGCTTAATAAAATACAAGGTAGGAGTAATAAAACATCAAATTTCTTCATTTTTCTTCTCTTTCACTGGAATAATCAAACTTATTGTTGTGCCTTCATCAAGCTTACTTTCAATTTTAATATCAGCCTTATCTCCATAATACACCCTTAAACGAAGATAAACATTTTTGAGCCCAACACCTTTTGTTTCACTTTCATCTTTTAAAGAATTTTCTAGTGCAATTCTTGTTTCTTCAAGCATTCCATATCCATTATCTGAAATAGATAAAATGATGAAGCCATCTTTTTTATAACCCTTAACCTTAATAGTGCCTTTTTCGCCTTCTTTTAAACCATGATTTATGGAATTTTCGATAATTGGTTGAAGGATAAGTTTAACAACATCTACATTTAAAATATCATCTTCTACATCAAAAGAATAATCAAAAGCATCGCCAAACCTAAGTTTTTGAATTAATAAATAATTATTGGCATGTTCAATTTCTTTTTTTAATGTAATGATGTTTTTACCTTTTGAAATAGAAATTCTAAAGAATCTTGATAAAGCAACAATCATTTCTTCGGCTTCCATATTCTTATTTTTATCAATTAAAGCAAGAATACTATCAAGTGTATTGTATAAAAAATGAGGATTAATTTGATTTTGAAGAGCCTGTAATTCACTCTTTCTTTGTTCTTCTTTTTCATAAATTAACTTGTCTTTTAAATCATCGATACGCCCAATTAATGCTTTAAAAGAATTATCAAGTTCAACAACTTCCCTCGATCCTTTAATATCTAAAATTTTAGAAGGCATATCTTCTAAAGATACAATTTCTGTCATTTCTTTACTTAACGAAAGAATAGGTTTAACCGATTTTCTAATTGCAAGAAAAGCTACAAAACAACCTACAAAAAGTAAAACTCCTCCAGTTATTAAAATATAAATAGTAAAGGATTTGATTGCTTCGCTTACAGCATCATAATTTAAGAAAACTCCAAGTCTCCAAGATGTATTCGAAATTGAAGAAGCAAATACAAAGTAACTGTGATTAGAAATACTATAATGTCCGTTTCCCACTACAAGTTCTTTTAATATACTTATTTTATCTCCTAAATCTTTTGGCAATGACGAATAAACTATTCGGTAATTTTTATCATAAATTAAGAAGTTTCCACCTTCACCCAAAGCTGTTTCACTAAGCAAATTTACAATAGCATTAAATGAAAATTCAATGTGTAAAACGGCATCAAATGTATTATTTTTATCATAAGATGCATATCTAGAAATAGAAAAAGAGTTAGGATATGCATGGTTTTGCGTAGTTGGGATGTTTAAAACAGGAATTAATTTAGCTTCACTTGTTGCAAACGTTTGATTGAACCATTCTTCATTTTTAACATTATCATGAACACCTGTTGAACCATTAGATGCAATTAGTTCCCCTGTGCTAACTTTGTATAAAAAAACTGATATAATTTCTTCTCTTAAAGAAACTAAATTAGAAAAAAACGCATTCATTGTTTCTTTAAATTTATTTTCATCATCTATTGCATTATATGAATAAATAATTGAATCTGAATTACGTAAAATTTGTGAAAAATATGAATCATATGTTCCTAAAAGTTGTTCTCCTGTCGCTTGAAGATTTTGATTTGTTGTTTTTAAAACATTATTTCTATATAAAGCAAAAGCTGAAGCAACAACTGTAGATAATAAAAACACTAGGACAAGTCCTAATACCGATAAAAGTTCTAAATAAAGGGAACGTGGTTTCCTCACTTTTTACGATACTCCTGAGGAGAAACTCCAAAATATTTTTTAAAGCAATGTGAAAAATAATATGGGTCCTCATAACCAATTTCATGAGCAATTTGAGCCAATTTATTATTTGGGTCAGCTAATAATCTTTTCGCTTCTTCCATTCTTCTTGTTGTTAATAAGCGAGTAAATGATGTTCCTTGTTTCTTTAAAATTGCAAAAATATATGAATTTGAATATCCAAGTTCGTTAGATAAAACATCAATTGAAAGTGAACTTGAAGCAAAGTGTTTATCAATATATCTTTTCATTTGTTCAAAAGCTGTATCAAGTCCAGTAACTCTTGCTCCGTTATTTACTTCAACAATTTTATCAATTAAATTATCGAGAAGTTCAATGACGCTTTCTTTTCCTTTTTTAGAATATAATTCATTAATTAAATCAATATGTGAGTGATAAGTTTCATATAATTTATCAACAGCAACACAAGATTTTAATAGCGAACCTAATAAATTACTTAATATAAGAAGATAAGAATCTCTAAATTCAATTTTAGAAATATTTTCGAGTAATTTATTAGTTAGTTCTTTTGCTTCTTCTTTTTTTCCATATAAAAGAGCATATCCAATATTTTTTAAATCATTATCATCAACTTTTCCAATTGTTTTATCTTTAACAGCTAGGTCTTCATAAAATAAAACTAAGCCTTTCCCCATAACTGTTCGATATTCAAGAGCCCATATTGTATGGCGAAACATCTTACGATAAGAAAGTGCTTCTTCATTTGTATTTTTAATTTCACTAATTGCACAAGAAAATGACATTAAACATTTACGTTTTACTTTTGCCAATATTGTTGATATATTAGGTTCTAAATCTTCTTTATTAAATTCTTTTTCGTTAATAAATAAGACACCAAGCGATGTTGCTTGTTCGAAAGAATAAAAAGTAAGTTCATCCTTAAATAAATTAATTAAATGTTTCTCTAAATAAAAATGAGCGAGTTCTAATTCTTCATAACTTAATGAATCTTCTTCTAAATCAGGATCAAATAAAGCAAAAGCTAAATATTTATTATTTAAATCAATCCCATCTATTGATAGTTTTTCTTTAAAACTATTAGATAATTCTTTTAATGTAATAAGTTTAAGTAAATCTGAATTTTGTTCTGCTTTTAATAAAGCTGCATTACTTTCATGAGCTTTTTTAATGTCATTATCGATTTCATTTGTTTTATCTAATCTATCTTTTGCTTTATTTAAAGCATCTTTTAATTCAACAAAAGAAAGTGGTTTACTAAGGTAAGCTATAGCATCTAATTTAATTGCTTGTTTAGCAAAATCAAAATCATCAAATCCACTTAAAAATATTATTTGTAATAATGGATAATTCTCTTTTAATTCTTTAGCAAGTTCTAAACCCGTAACAAAAGGCATCTTAATATCAGTGATTAAGATATCTAATTCAGATAATAGATTAACTTCTTCTAAAACATCATATCCATTTTGAAAAGAACCAATTACTTCAAAATTGTCTTTTTCGTTATTTAATAATGAAAGAAGTCTCGATCTAGTTGCTTCTTCATCGTCAACGACTATTATTTTATACATATTTCTATTTTAAACTATATTCTCACTTAATGCGATTTCGAAAATTATAGAATATTTCTAATTTTCAGTATTTTTTACAATTCAATTGTAAATTTTACTAGATAGTCATGAATGTTTTTTTACTTTTAATTATGCAAAACTGAATTTTATGGTCCTACAATAAGAAAAACATCAGCTGCTGGGTATCTTTCAAGTAAAAATTCTAAGTTCATTGCTGATACAACGAGCACCATACAAAAATAATATTTTATATCTTGATAAACACCATCTTCCATTTTTACCCAATTATCATCATAATAAAACCTATGATCATCCACATATTCTAAAATGCGTTTTTTAACATAATCTATTATTTGGTCATTAATGTCATATTTTAAGCACTCATTCATTCTTCTTAAGTCTTTTATAATTCCTTCAATTTCACTTCTTCTATAATAATTAGAATCATAAACCTCAAACCCATCGTGTGTGCATTTATCCCTTTGATTTTCTATAAAATTCAAATCTATATGTTTATCGAAAACATCCCATGCTATCGAAAATAAAGGAGAAAAATCTGACATAGAGAAATAAACTTCGTATTCATCGTTTCTACCTCTTTCAGGATCGTCGTTTTCGTAGTAAAGAGGTAAGAACTCAACTTCATAAACAACTTCCGAACCATGAAAAATTCCCATTTTTTCTGACACATCTTTATAAACAGAAAAATTTTCATATACTTCTTTTTTATCCATTTTGCTTTTTCCTTTATTAATAATTAAATTTAAATTGCTGTTACTGGAAGTGCATATACATTTTCATCGATTGTATAAATCGAATCTGTGTTACATATTATGCACGATAAACCAATTTGATATTTACTATCTTTAAGATACTTAAATCCTTTGATGTCACTTCTATTATATGAAACACCAGCTTTACACTCAACAAAGTGAAGCATACCATTTTCTAAAATAATTAAATCAATTTCGTTTTGATTATTGTCTCTATAATAATAAAAATTCTCTTTAGTTCCGTTATTTCTATATGATTTTTTAATTTCATTTACAACATATGTTTCAAAAAAACTACCTGCAAACGCCGATCTTTTTAAATTTTCATCATTATTTAATCTCGCTAAATAGCAAGCAAGACCTGTGTCGTTAAAATATATTTTAGGTCTTTTAACTATTCTTTTTACAACCGATAATTCGTTATATGGCTCAAGTAAATATATTATTTCACCTGCCATCAAAACACTAATCCACGATTTAATCGTATTGACTTTTACTCCAACTGCCTTAGCAATTGTGTCATAAACAAGTTCTTGTCCAGTTAAAGAAGCTAAAATTTCCATAAAATTTTGAAATTTCATTTTATCCTTTATATTAATTAATTGAGGTACATCTCTTTCTATATAAGTATCAACATAATTTGAATAAAAAGAATCAGAACTTATTTCTTTGTTATCATATAATTCAGGATACATGCCTCTTACAATTAATTTAAATAATTCATTTATTTCTATATCATAATTTAAAATCCTTTTATTATTTGAAATTGGATTTATTTCAAATTTTGGTTCATCTTTATTATAAATTTCTGAGGCACTTAAAGGTGACATTCTAATTATTGACACTCTTCCAGCCATGGATTCAGTTACACCTTTCATTAATTCGTACGCTTGAGAACCGGTTAAAATAAACATCCCATTATTTTTTCCTGTTTCTAACTTTTGTTTATTAACAATAGATTCGATAACATCAAAAAGAGCTGGAGCATATTGAACTTCATCTATAATCAATGGCCAGCTATGCATTTTTAAAAACAGTTCTGGATCGCTAATTGCTTGAGCTCTTTCTCTTCTATCATCAAGAGAAACATAATTGAATCCATGTTCCTTCTTTATTTCATAACATAATGTTGATTTTCCAACTTGTCTCGCTCCTGTAATCAAAGTAGCAGGTTTATTTTTAATGCTTTCTTCGATTTGACTTTTTATCGTTCTTTTTATCATTATTTTCACCTCTAAAAATAGTTTATCTTAGTATTTTTTACAATTCAATTGTAAATTTTACTAGATTTTATAAAAGATAATGTTTTAAAAAACTAAAGAAAAATAGAAATTTACTTTCAATTAATTTTCTAATTGAAACCATAACTAGGCTTTTTAAAATAAAAATCACATATTTTATCGGAAAAAATACTGTTTTTAAGATGTCTTGTCGACTATACTCGACAAATATTGTACTATTTTGTCGACTATACTCGACAAAAATAGTTTTATGTAATAAAATAAGCTTAACGAGGAGGACAAATCATGAATCACGACATATTAAAACGAATAATATTTGATCAACACGAGGTAATAAGAAATTCAAAAATTGTAGATAGAGATATTGCTCTTGAAAAAGAGGCAAATTATGTATTAGTTGGATTAAGAAGAGCTGGAAAAACAACAATGTTATATAAACGAGTTCAAGATTTAATCAAAGATGGTGTTGAACGGAATCAAATAATTTACATTAATTTTGATGATGAACGATTATTTGGTTTTAATATCAATGATTTTGAGGATATTCTTTTAGTCGCTGAAGAATTATCAAATAAAAAACATTATTTTTATTTTGATGAAATTCAAAACATTGATAATTGGGAAAAGTTCGCAATAAGATTAGCTAACCAAGGATATAAAGTTGATATAACTGGAAGTAATGCAAAAATGCTTTCAAAAGAGGTTGAATCTAAATTAGGCGGAAGATATATTTCTAAAGAAATATTGCCTTATTCATTTAAAGAATTTCTAAGAGCTTATTCAATCAATGAAGAATCATATTCTACAAAAGACATTGCTACAATAAATAAATTTTTAAATGATTATTTTATTAACGGTGGTTTACCAGAATCTATTAATTTTAAAAATAAGAGAGAATATATTTCAAGTGTTTACCAAAAAGTCCTTTATAATGACATCATCATTCATAACGATATTAGAAATCAAAACGGCATGAAATTAATGATTAAAAAAATTGCTGAATCAGTTAAACAAGATCTTTCATATACAAGAATTCAAAATATCATAACTAGAATAGGCTATAAAATATCAAAAGATAAAGTTATTGATTATTGCAAATTTTGTGAAAATGCTTTCTTACTTTTTAGAGTTGAAAACTACTACGCCTCATTTGTAGATAAAAGCAGTTATCCAAAATATTATTTTATGGATAATGGTATCCTTAATCTTTTTCTAGATGATAAAAGAACATCATTACTTGAAAATATTGTAGCTTTGCATTTGTATAGAAAATGTAAAGAGTCATTATTTTATTTAAAAGGTAAAAAAGTTGATATTGATTTCTACCTTTCTGATTCAAATACTGCTATACAAGTTTCATATTCTATAGAAGATGTAAACACATATAATCGTGAAATAAATAATTTAATTGAATTTAAAAAAAGTAATAATCAAGAAACAAAATTAATAATTGTCACTTATGAAGAGAAAAAAACAATAACAATAGATGAAACTAATATTGAAGTGCTTCCACTTAAAGAATTTCTTTTAAATTATTAAAATTATTTTAATTTGATGTTTCATTTTAATATTGGGGTGTTTTTTTCATTCGATAAAGAATATTTGTACCCCAATTTTTATAATTCTTCCATCATTAGGAAATCTACTAGTTTTTATATGTCTAACAGTTGATGTTAATCAATCAAAACCAACGTTCGTATTTAATATTTTTGGTTTAGAATTATCATATCCACGATTAATCAAGTATTTTATATTGAACACTTTTTCAAATAATAACAATTTTGTTCTGTTTAAATCGTTAAAACAATTAATTATAGTGAACACTTTTATCACAAAATGAATATTTGCTCAGTATAAAAAGGAAGGAGATTACGTAATAACAGAAGGATATTATAATAAAAGTGCAGTATTTATTAACATTTGCCACTCTTTTCATGCTAACCCGTGGATACATCCTGTAGTGTTTCATATTAATATATACTCAAAAGATGAAAATGGAGTTTTAAAGACAAGAAAATAGGAGGATTTCAATAATGAAAACCGAATGTATCGAAACATTGATTAACGAAAATAGAGAGATTGAATTTGCTTATAAAGGAAGCCGTTATTCTATCACCTATTACGATGACAATAGAGAGAAATATATTTCAGTATGCAAATTTTATGGCAAGCCCATTGATGTCAAGAAAGCTGGTGAATTATTTAAACATAAAATTGGAAAATATACATTAAAACAAATATTTGAAGCATTCCCAGACTCTGCTTTTGATATTAATTAATTTAAAATTTCAAAAAAGTTTTTTTTCAAAACTAAAAACTTAGTGTAGTCCATTTTAGGTCAGTATAATTAATTCATCATCACAAATGTGCTACAAATTTAAAATTATTTTGTGTTTGTAACACTTAAATGAGATTTTAATCTATTTTTTATTAATAGTTGCACCATTTAAAAGACTAATGACATTTTTGTCCTTATTTTCGTATTTATTGAGTCAAGAACAATTCATTTAATTAATAAAACTAAAGTTTGCACAAAGTAAAATATAGTATTTATAACTTTTGTATCATAAATTTAATTAATTTTAAGTATCGCCTTTCTTACTAATTTGTGATTTAATCCATCAACATCATAAATAGAATACATATAAATTATTTTAATAGGAATTGTTTTGCTTTGTTCTTCTACTATGTACTTTTCAGGATAATAATTTTCGAATTTAGAACCTTTTATAAATTCTAATTGGCTCTCCTTAATTAAATATATGGCATAAGGTTCAAAGGAAAGTTCATCGTAAGCTAAACAATAATACTTATTTGCTTTGTCGTTAAAGCCTATGATTTTTAATGCTGTAAATCCATTTTGATATGTTTTTTCTGACACGACATCATACACGAAGTCGCCAATTTCAAATTTACTCATATTAATATTTTGGACTTTCTGGGTGAATTGTACCTATTCCATCATTATTTGGAGCATAATATAAAAGTCCAAAGAAACTATGACTTCTATGTTGTGGATTATTTTCAACCCTTTCTCCCATAGAATTAAAATTGTGAAAATGCTTAAAAGCAAAATGAGGCAAACTTTTCCCTTTTTCTGTTGATTCGTTATACAAATGTAATTCAGGGGTGCTATTTGTATATCCCGTTCCTGCATTTACAATTAAACTTCTAGCAGTGTTTTGATACCAAGTATAAGAACTAAAGCCATTTAAATGAGTTTTATATTTGATACAATCTTCTATGGTAGCTGGAAAGCCTATTGCTATTTGAAAACTCGAATTTCCGACATATTGCATTAAAAACACATCATATTTTCTTCTTGCTTTTTTTGCAATCTCTATTTGTCTAGCATAATTATTGGATTGCACTTCCTCAAATTCGTAGTCTTTTTCTCCAATAGTAACTCTATTTGCAATTTTCGATTCTGTGCCTTGAGCAACGGCATCATCAAAATAAGTATTTATCAAACTTGAAAAAGCACTAAATTGTTCGTAAAACCAATTTTTAATATCTCCAATTATAAAACTTATAGCATCCCGGTTTTCGACAATAATAACCGTAAACGCAATAAGAGCACCTACTGCAAGTGCAACTGCTAGTACCCACCCTACAAAGGGAATCCAACTAGTCGATAAGGCAGTTGTTAAAGTAGATATAGCAGCGGTAAAGGCTGTAATTACATTTTGCATCAATCCTGCATTCGCTAAAATGCTAACAATACCCGCAGTTGCAACTTCAGCTATTTTTTGCTTATCATCTACACTCATTATTCCAATATCAGGTGGCAAAATCGGATTCGTAGGAGTTATTGGGTTTATAGGATTAACAGGAATATTTGTGTGGTTATATTTTAAATCAGGTTTCAAATTTGTATATTTAATACTATTTAGAGTAACATATCTATCAAAATTATAATCTCGTTTTTGCAAATCAATATATTTCAAATTTTGTTCATAAGTTAATGAAGATTCTAAGTTTTTTTGATAATTAAACATAACATCATAATATTTAGGCGCTATATAATTAGAATCGAAATTTGGCAAATTTATATTTTCTTTATTAACAACATTTAACGCTGTGATGTTAATGTAATCATCAAATTGTGATTTATAATCTTGAATAGCGAGTTCAAAAATAACATTAGGATCGGTTATTTCTTCATCAGTATTGAGTGCTCTTTTTAAAGTAGTATTAATTTTGTCTTTCGCATTTTCGATTTGATTAGCAAAAGCAGTTTCATTAAAGCAAAAAGATACAGAAATTATACTGCTAAATAAAAAAGTAATTATGCTTTTAAATTTCATAAAAGTTCTCCAATGTTTGTTGTCTTTATAGTAACATAAGTTCAATAAAATCATTACTTATTTTTTTATCAAATTACAATTCTTACCAACTTTTAATCTGTCTTAAAAGTAAATCTTCTAAGGTCTTTGTTAAGTCGTTTGGCGTTAAGCATAATTAAGTTATCAGGATTAATACTTTTTTAACGTCATTAAAATTAACTGATGGAAAATAAAATTAATAATAAATTTTAACACCAATTCTACCAAACGTTTTAAATAACCAATTAGCCTTTGCAATTACTATGTTTATTGTAAGCGTTAACGCTTACAGTTATTCTAATCTAATCTTAAAAATATCTATTTTAATTTTGACATAATAAAATAATTAACATACGCTACTGCATTTACAATATTTTCTTTTAAACTCATGTCTCAAAATGATGAAGCTTCTATTCTCTTTAGTGCTTTTGCGGTTTATTGGCTTTTTAGGAAGTGACATTTTATTGAGCATAAGAAAAGCACCTACCATTTCTAATAGATGCTTATATTTTTTGATTTAGCTTACCAATTTTCCATTAACAAGAAATCGACTATGTGTATAACCTTTATACCGTTAATATTTTGTACATCATTTCGATTGGTTGTAACTACATATTTATGATTGAAATCTTTTATTGTACTTAAATTATCAATTTCTCTATCAGAGTTATCTGGAAGTCTAACCGTAGCTTGAATCTGAATTTCTTCATCTCTTTTTTTGGCAATAAAATCAATTTCTCTATCCCCATTTTTCCCTACAAATACATCATACCCTCTTCTTTTTAATTCAAGATAGATTATATTTTCAAGTATTGATGCATCCATTTTTTTGTTATATCCAAAAATTGCAAATCTTAACGAAATATCCGAAAGATAATATTTTTCTTGTGTCTTGAGAATCGATTTTCCTTGCAAATCATATCTATTACACTCATAAATTATAAAAGCTTCTTTTAACCAAGTTATATAATTATATACAGATTCAACAGATATTTCACAATGTTGGCCTTTAAGATAATTTGTAATAGAATTTGCAGAAAATGTTTTTCCCATGTTATCCATTAAATATTTTACAACCCTATTGAATTTTTCTATTTCTTTTATCGGATGATTGCTCATAACGTCCTTAGCTATAATTGAATGATAAATACCATCAACAATTTGATATGCTTTTTGAGTATCTAAATTGGATACAGCAATTAGAGGAAATCCACCAAATCTTGCATACTCTTTATAAACTTCGTCTAAGTTATTTGATTTAATATTTTTGAATTGAATATACTCTTTGAATGATAAAGTATATGTTGGAACAAGAATATATCTGCCTGAAAGATATGATGAAATATTTTCGCTTGTAAGTTTCGAGTTTGAACCTGTCACAAAAATATCTACATTTTGTGTTTCAAAAAGCGTATTTATTGCTTGTTCCCGTTCTTCTACTTCTTGTACTTCATCAAGCAAAAGATAATAACGCTCACTATCTTTAAGTTTATCCTTAATTTCATCATACATATCCTTTTTAGAATACCCATCATTAACTTCTACACTTGTAAACAATCTATAAATAATATGATCTTGTTTAATACCACTTTTAATAAGCTCATCACCAATCATATCAAGAATATATGATTTTCCACTGCGCCTTACACCAACAATGACTTTAACCATATTTATATTCATAAATGGTCGAATATACTCAAGATATTCTTCTCTCACAATTAAATCTTTTTTGAGCATTATTTTGCCTCCATTTTTTTGATATGATCATTATCTCGCTAATTAATTTTATTTTCAAGTAAATAAACCAAAAAAGTTACACAAATATATATACTTTTTTGGTTTGAAACCGAAAAACTTTTTAAGTCTAACAGATATTTCATTTTTTTGGTTTTCTAAATTCCATCAGGTATAATATCATCAATTAAAACTTCTATCTTTTGGTTCCGTTGCGCTATTAATCGTTCCGTAGTTAAATTATAAACATAAGAAAGTCATTCAAAAAGTGTAGGTAATTATGTGTGCCTTATCACAAAATACTTCTACTACAGATTTATTGTCTTATAGGGAAAATATAATAAAAATCAAACAAATTTATTACGGGTTCAAATCCCAACAAGGCGGAAAAAGGCGGACTTTCGTAAAAAATCTAACATACCCTTTCTTGCACGATGTAACTAATTTGCTTACATTTTTTTAATATTTATAGAATATGGTAATAAATCATCAATTGGCTCTTTATTTATGTTCTCAAATATATAATTAAAATTATTTTCAACATTAATATTATTTATTATTGTAGTTTTAAAAATAGAAAATAATTTTGTTGTTGTGGTTGTACCGGCATATAATCCTGACGTTTGAAATGCCTTTCTTTTCACAAAAAAAGGCTTGATCAATTATATCAAACCTATGCATTCAATGTGGCGGAGAAGACGGGATTTGAACCCGTGCTAGAGAAACCTCTACTAACGGTTTAGCAAACCGTCCCCTTCAGCCTCTTGGGTACTTCTCCACGTGCCTTCCTATAATATCAAAAAACGCTATTTTACGCAATAATTTATTTTAGAAGAAAATGAAGCAGATAGCGTTTCATTATTGTAGGTAACAAAACAAAAGAGAACTCGTATAATTAAGC
>UQXJ01000005.1 GCA_900545015.1 uncultured Mollicutes bacterium
AGAACTTATATATTTGAGTGCTATAAATATATATTTCTCATTCCTTTGTACTATCAACTATATAAACGACTTAATTGTGCGTTATTTTTGTTTATATAAAACTAAATATGTATGAAAGGATTTTAAACATATGAAAAAATCAAAAATATTAATTCCAGCTTTTGCTGTTTTAGCTTTATCAGTTGGCGCTAGTGTTACAGGTACTGTTGCTTGGTTTACAGCTAATAGAACATCTTCATTTACAACTACTTTTGGTGTTGCTGATATCGATGGAAGTTTATCTGTAGAACTTACTGGAAACGATAGAGCAGGTACAAAATTAAATACTAGCAAAAATATTGAAGTTGATGGTAAATTAACTCACGGTTCATATGATGCTCAAGCCAAATCGAATGCTGGCCAACTTTATGTTGCTAACTTAAGTAATGACACTGATGGAGAAAATAAATACACTGTAGATAGCTATACAAGTTTAGGTATTTTACCTGAAAAATCAGAAGCTACTGGATCTGAAAAGTCTAAATGGCAAGCAGGTGTCGATGCAACAGATAACAAGAATGTATGGTATGGTGTTTCATTCTCTGCTACATTCACATTAGAAGCTGGTGGAATTAGAGGTAATAACTATCTTTTTGTTGATTATGAAAAATGCACAGTAACAAATACTGGCGAAAGTAATGCTAATGATGGATTTACAGTTGCAATTATGGACGTTGATGCAGCTAATCCAATAGTTATTGGTGCTGATGCTAATAAAAAACATGTTAAAGGCGTTAATAAACAAGATACAGAAGATTTTGCTAATTATTATACTTTTGCGTCAACAACTGTAACAAAGGCTCAAGATGAAATGGCAACAGCCGACATTAAAAAGCATAAAGGCTACATTGGCCAATTCCCTACAGAAGATGGCGTTGGAACTAAAAAAGGTAAGATAACAGTTACATTTGTTGCATGGTTCGAAGGCGAAAATAGTAATGTTATTAGTGAAAAAGCTAGTAAATTAAACGATATATCTGCAAATCTTTCATTCTATGCAAGAAGAAGTAACGTTGATTAATAGTCGATTTTCTTCAAAAATATAAATATTTCTTTAATATTTAACAAAAATCGAATAAAATACTTCTAAGGATGCTTCTTAGAAGTATTTTTGTTAGTGAGGAATTCAAAATGAAATTGGATGAAAAGACAAAAAAGATTATATATTTTAGTCTTTTTGGATTAGATATAGCATTAACTATATTCTTATTTATAATATCTATCATTATGATAGCAACTATGCCTAAAGATAGAATTGAACTTGATGCTGCTACAGGTATGATTGGCTATTTACAAAAGAACCCTAATGTATTTCTAGGAGCAGTAGTTGTTCCATTATTCTTACTCCTTGCTATTAATATTTATATATTAATAAGATATGTAAAAGTTCAAAGCGCTACAAAGAAAGCAGAACTTAAAGATCTTAGTGCTGAAGATAAAGCCAAATTAAAAGCTCAATTAATGAAAGAACTCCTTAGCGAAGAAAATAAAGAAGTAAAAAAGAATAAAATTAATTAAGAATCTATGAATAGTGAGAGAAAACCTCACTATTTTTTATTTCTGTATTAAAAGCTTTAAAAATCTCTTTTCAGTAATTTGGGATTTTGCTAAAATTGTCATGTAAAAAGCAAAGCTAAAGTGATTTAGCGACGCAAAACTATAGGGACTTAATTAGATGAGTTAGCCAGTTGCCATTCAAGATTTAGTTAAAAGAAATTTAGTTGATTGATAGGCAATTGGTTTTTTATTTAACTAGCATCTATAGCACTTAACATATTTAATGAATTTAATTTGCACACTTAAATTTAATAAATATTTTTATTTATTACAGGTTTTTGAATGGTTGATTTAACGTATGTAAAGAAAAAAAGGAGAAGGAAGATTGCAGGAGCTATCACTACTATAAGTGGTGCCTTAATCATTCCATTTTTGATTATCCCATTTATTGGTAAATCAATAGGATATTTTACTATTGGTTTAAAGAATAATGGGGTATCTTTAACCATGGATACAGATATGGAATTTTCTAATCCTAGAACTTTCATGGGGATAGAAAGACAACCAGGATATTCTATTTATTCCGTTAGCGGAATAAATAGAAACTATAAAGATGAAGTCATTGATAATCCATCGTCAAACGATGAAATTGGTCAAAGAATTAATCCAGAAACTAAAGAAGTAACAGCGTTATACTTTTTTAAGTATACTTTTTTTGTTAAAAATACAGGCACGACTAAAGCAACATATGATATCAAATTGTCAATAATTGAAAATCAAAAGCCAACTAACGTAAGTTATTCACTTGATGATTTACTTCGTGTTAGATGGTATGAAAATGATGCTTTAAGTGATACTCATAGCTACGAGACATATGCTAAAAAGAGTACAATTCCTAATTTTGATGAAAAAGATGAAAACCCATTTTATAACACATGCATTGGTAAAAATGATAACGGTATATGTGAAGATGGATATGCTGAGCTTTTTAACGATGATGGAACCATAATCAAATCTACAGTTTCGGGTTTTGCTGGTGGCGCTATTAAACGTTACACAGTAGTTTTTTGGCTTGAAGGTAGTGATCCTGAATGTATCGGAACAACCCCTGATCAAACTAATTTAAAACTAGCAATTAATATTGAAGCTTTCGAGGAAAAAGATGAGAAATAGAGACGTCGTTATACCTATTTTATCAACTATTATTAGTATCCTTCTTATTTGTTCTGTTGGTTCAACGCTTGCATGGTATCAATATACTAGTAATGTGTTTTCTAAATATGATGGAACAAGTATTGGTAGTTCTAAAATTTTTGATATAGGTTTAGTCAGTGAAACGCGTCTTGAAGAGCCTTTAAAGCACGGATTTAAGGAAGATTCGATTAATTCTAATATCTATTGGGCAAGTAGTGGAATAAGCTCAGATATGAGCGCCTATTATTCTAAAAGTAATGGTTATGCAGTTAACGAAGTTAATGGAGTAACAAGTGGAAAATACGAGACAGATGGTGAATCCTTTGTTAAAAGAGCACCATATCATAATGAAAATTATTTAGACTATTTTGGTAGACCAATAAAGGCTAATAAAAAAGATTATGTCCACTTCGACTTTGTATTTAGAATTAAAGAAGTAACAAGTGATGATATTATTCAATTAAAATCAGGTAACATCTATCTTTCTAAAATTGAATTAGAAAGTACAGGTAACCTAAAACAAGCAATGAGAATCCACATGGATAATAAGCATAATAATTATATCTTTGCTCCGTTTAAAATTAATGATGGTATCGACACAGTAGGGGGGCTACTGGATTTAAACCGTGATGGGCTTTATGATCATTCTCCTTATACAAGAAAAGAAATATTTTATGGTGAAAGTAATGGTGGCGTAGTATATAAAGACACCTTAACAACTGATGGATATGATTCAATTGAAGAAATAAGTGATGATTCATTTACTGGTGTACATAGAAATGGTGTATATGCAGTTGATGAAACAAAAACAGAAGCTGCTACATCTTCATATTTAGGTTATGATTCAGTTTTAACTAATAAAAAAATCTTAACTACAATTGAAGAAGAAACAGGACTTGCTTATTTAAGTGTTGATATATATTTAGAAGGATGGGATAGATCTTTTATTGATAGAGAGATGGGTTCTTATTTTTCACTTAATTTGGAGTTTGCTTTTAATGCTTAACATTAAGAAAACTTTTGTAATATCTTTAACTTCATTAATCGCACTTTTAGTGTCATCAATTGGCGTAACATTTGCGTGGTACGTGAGTGCAACCACTTTAAATATTGAAAATTTTAATATTTCTTTAGTAAGCGATCCAACTTTAAGTATTGGAATTAAAGATGAGAATGATGAAATTAAATATTATAAAAATGAAATTCCTAGTTCAGCTATAAAAAAGTATTACGTTGAAAAATTTAGACCTGTTAGTTCGATGTTTTGTGACTCATGGATAAATGAACATAAATCTTTTCCTACATTTAAGGATAGATACATTAATCCAAGTATTTTAAATGAAGAGACTTATAAAGAAAATAAGAACGCAACAGATGGATTCTTTCAAATTGAATTATATTTAAAAAGCGAAAGCGATATATATGTTGGTTTAAGTAAAGATACACACATTAAAGGAAATGAAAAAGCTAACCGTAAGAAAGCAAAAGAACTTATCGAACGATATAGAATATTAGATGAAGAAACAATTTATAATTCTTTAAATAATATTGATCATTCTTTAAGAATATCTCTTCTTGATAGTGATTTAGATTCATATTCTTATACAATTATTGATCCATATAAAGATAAAGATACGTATTATTCTGGTGCGCTCGATATTGATGGCAAAGGATATTATGATTCATACGCGTCTAGCGATGGAAAAAGAAAAGAATATTATTTTGGTGAATACGAAAACGAAGATAAAATGGTATATAAATTAAATGAAGAAGATACTTCATTAAATGGATATCTATCATCATTCAATTCTCGTCACGCTAAAAATACATATATTCTTGATGAAGAAGAATCAACTAAAAATGGATTTATAAGAAAAAAAGAAAATAGTATTAGCTTAAATGAAGCTACAAAAAATGATGAATTCATTGCGTTAGTTCACGATACACCAAAACGCATTGTATTATCGCTATATATCGAAGGATGGGATTTAGATAACACAAATTACTCAGAATATGGCAGTTTTACAAGCTTATTCAAGTTTGATGTGAGAAAGGAAAATATTTTATGAGTGAATATTTTGAATATTTAGGTGAATTTCTTAAAAGATTTTTTCAAGATTTAGGAATCTTCTTTAAAGATGTTTTTGTTTCTCCATGGTATAAAGTCCCAGGAAATGGCGAATATTATGCTGAATTATTTAATAGATATTCTCCTTCATTTGGTGTAGGTGGTTGGATATTTTTTGTTGTCTTTATTTTACTTTTTGGTGCTTTCATTGCTGGTTTACTTTTCTTAATTTATTTAGGATTAAGAAAATATATTCGTTTTGTTAAAAAAGAAATTGATAAAGAAAAACTTCAAGAAACAATTGAACGCTTAAATTACGAATTATTTAATACTATAAAAGAAAAAGATAAAATCTTAGCTTTAAAAGTTGGTGAACTTGGTTTTACTCCAACTGAAAAAGAAAAAGAAGAAGCTAAAGAAGTTATTGAAGAAGTTAGTTCGCGTTTTCCTAAACTTACTTATGTCGATCATGAATACAAAGACTATAATCCTGAAATTAAAGACGTTCCAGGATTAACACTTGAAGAACTTTGTACAGCCTTTAGAAATTTTGCTGCAAGTCAACTTCACTTATATTACACAATTGATACTATTAGACAAATGTTTGCAGGTATAGCAACAAGTAAACTTATTATTCTTGAAGGTATTTCTGGTACAGGTAAAACATCTATGCCTTATGCATTAGGTAAATTTTTTAATTTAGATGCTAACATCTGCTCAGTCCAACCATCTTGGAAAGATAGAAGTGAATTAATTGGTTACTATAACGAATTCACAAAGAAATTTAATGAAACTGAATTCTTAAAAGCTCTATACACATCAATGTATAGAAAAGATACAAATATCATCGTCCTTGATGAAATGAACCTTGCTCGTATTGAGTATTATTTCGCTGAATTCTTATCCGTCATGGAAATGCCAAATGTAAATGAATGGAAAATCGAATTAATTAATTCTTATAGTAAAGATGATCCAAAGAAAGTTGTTGAAGGAAAGATTTTAATTCCTCAAAATGTTGTTTTCTTTGGCACAGCTAATAACGATGACTCAACATTTACAATTAGTGATAAGGTTTATGACCGTGCTATCTCATTATTCTTTGATAATAAAGGCGTTCCATTTGATGCTGATTACCAAGAATCAATGACAATAAGTTATGAACAAATTCATACTTTATTTGTTGAAGCTACTGAATCTTATCCAGTAAGTGATGCTTTACTTGAAAAATTTGCAAAACTTGATGACTTTGTTATTTCAAAATTCAAACTTGCTTTTGGTAACCGTATCTTAAAGCAACTTAGAACATTTATTCCAGTTTATGTTGGATGTGGTGGAACTGATTTAGATGGTTTAGATTTTATTTTCACAAATAAGATTTTAAAGAAATTTGAATCATTAAATATCGCATTCCTTCGTGATGAACTTAAACAACTTAATACAGAACTTGATAAGCTATTTGGAAAAGGAAGCTTTAAAATGGCTCATAAATACATCGATGGCTTAATTAAGATGTCGCAATAGTTATGAAGAAAAAATCGACTTCAAATCCACAAAAAGATTATAAAATCATTAACGGACTAGAGAACCAACATATTATATCTAGTTTTGAAAAAGTTAATGAAAAGGTACAAAGTAGCCTTAATTCATTTGCTGAATCGGATAAAGATACATCTAGTGTTTTAAAATGCTTAAAAAGAGGATCAAATTCCTTTTTACGTGTTGATAGAACTGAAAATACAAACTTAGATACAAAGTGGATTAAGATGATTGAAGACGCAATTCCTTCAATTGATGAAATTATTAAAAACCCTAGAATTAATACAAAAACGGTAACTAATCTTGTTCCTGTTGAACTTGCTAAAAAAACAGGTAGTGAATCAATTCAACATCTTTCAACACACTCTCAATTTGTTAAAGAAATTGATAAAAATGGAAATGTCATTCCTAGTAAAATTTTAAATATTGAAAACGAAGACAATTACATTACTTACGAAAATAAATTTATTGCTACTTTGATTCGTAGATTATTACTTTTCGTTGAAAAACGTTATGAATATATTACATAATATTCACCTTTAAAGGACTATCAAATAATGCTTATTAAAAATAGATGCGTTATTAATGGTGTTGAATATCAAATTGAATCAAAAGTTGTCGCTAGTAAAGTTAGTGAAAACACAACAGGTGGCAAAATGAGTAGTGCAGAATTTTTAAAGAAAGTTAATCTTATTCGTAAATACTGCAAATATTTCTATTCATCTCCTTTTATGAGAATGTTTAAAAATGAAAAGAATGTAAGAAGTCCAATTATTCAAACTAACATTATTAGAAAAAATCCTAAATACAGAAAATGTTACGAACTTTATCGTTTTATTGAACGCTACAATAAATTAGGTGTCAATTTCGTTATTAAAGAAGACTTTAAAAAAGTCGATGAGAGCGATTATAACGATATTTATAACTTAGAGCTAATGAACGTCTTAGCTTTAAAAGGAACGGATGCAAAATATCCAATTAAGTCAAAATCTAAAATTAAAAAACCAAAAATCGAAAATACAATTGACGATGATGTTTTCACTTTCTTCCCACTTGGTGAAGATCCTGAATTTATTAGAATTGATGATGCATATTTGAATTATAGAAAGAACAACACTGAAGGTTTAAAACGTAAGCCTCAAAAACCAGAAAGACAATTTGCAATTGGAAATTATCTTAAAAAAGGTCGTGTTGATCGTGATGAAGAACGTAGAAAAGAGCTTTTAAAACGTAAAAAAGAAGAAGAAAAGAATTTCTTAAAAGAACAAAAAGAACTCGCAATTCTCAAAGAAAAAGAAAGAATTAAAGCTGAAACTGAAGCTCAAATGGCAGAAGAAAAAGCAAAACTTGCTGAACTTAATAAAGCTAGAGCAATTCTTAAAGAAAAAGCTTCAGAACATCTTGAAGAGAATGAAAAAATCTTTGTTCAATATGAGCAAGATAAACTTAGCGAATCTACATTTGAAGCAATTAAAGAAACTGCAAATATTTCTACTCCTTTAGAAAATGAAAACATTATTTTAGATGCTTTAAAGGATGAAAACGAAAATCAAAATGTTGATGAAGAAATTGTAGATTCTTCAGAAATTAAAGAAGAAGAAAATGCTTTGGATGATGTTAATTTATCTAAAGAAGAAAGCAGCGGTGATGCACTTTTACTTGATGATGAATTTTTAAACGAAATTCAAAAAGACATCAATGAAGAAGAAAAACTTTATCAAATTGAAATTGAAGATGTTGATAAAAATTCATTATTTAAAAGTGGTGAATATTTTGAAAATAAACTATTAGGAAATGACGAGGCACCACTTAATGAAAATAATAATGAAGAAAGCAAAGAAGAATCTTCTAATTCTATAAATGAAGAAGAAAATACAACAGAAAATACAACAAATACCGAAGAAGAAATCGTTCAAGATAACGAAGTAGAAATTAAAGATGAAAACGATGAAAAGAAGACTAAATATCTTTAATAAAAGGTGAAAATGGGTAAAGTTAAAAAACAAAATATAGAAGAAATTAAAGTTAAAAAACCATTGTGGAAAAGAATTACAAATGGAATTTTAACAGGACTTGTTGTTCTTATAATTGGAGCTATTGCTACTTTTGGAATAGCTTCTTTAACTAGCGATAAAAAAGCAAATTATGGTGTAAATGTTATATTTAATCATGCAATGCTAGTTGTTTTAACTGATTCAATGGATCCTGATTATCCAGTAGGTTCAGCAATATTTATTGAAAAAACTGATCCAAAAGATATAAAAATTGGTGATGATTTATCTTTTTATTATGATTCAATTGGAATGGTTATAACACATAGAGTAAGCGAAATAAAAACACCTTCTGAATCAAATTCACATTATACTTTTACGTTACATGGAATTAACACACATTCAACTCAATGTGGAAGTGAAGATAATCCAGAGGATTGCACTTATCAAACACAAACTGTAACTGAAGATAAAGTAATTGGAAAAGTTATTGGAAGTAGTATTACACTTGGTAAAATTTATAACTTTATGGTAACACCAGCTGGACTTTTAATATTACTTTTGATTCCTGGTTCATATTTAATTTTTGTATCGCTTAAAACTATTGTTAAAACATTAAAAGAAGATGAAAATAAAGATGTGAAAGTCGTTTCAAGTTCTTCGACGACACTTGATTCATTAAGTGAAGAAGATAAAGAAAGATTAAAACAAGATTTATTAAATGAATTATTAGAAGAGAAAGGCAAAAAAGATGAGTAGAAGGTTATATAACGTTATTCTTACTTCAATAAATGCACTTTTTTATGTGTTATTTAATCTTTTATATATCTTTTTAGTCTTTGTACCAAGTGGATTTATAACATATTCAGTTGTGATGTTCTATCTTTTTAGTGATTTATTTTTAATTGCTTTATCAATTAATGTTGCTTTTTTACTTAAAGCTTTTAGAGAACATAAACGATATTTAGAAGCTAATGAATATACATTTGGTGAACGTATTTCATTTTTAAATTACAACATGTTCGTTAGAAAAACTGATGAATTAATTGGAACAAAAAAAGATCAATATATTATCTCTTTTTCACCTATTAAAATTTCAATAAATTATGAAATTTATCAAGGAAAAGAAATTCGACTACTTAATAAATCAATTGCTTTATATTTAAATGAAACTTTTGGCACAAAAGAATATGAAAAGAAGAAAGTAAGAATGTGTTACGATAATTATTGTTTCATTATTTATATTAGAGCTAACAAAGAAGAAGTTTTAAATATTGTTGAAATGATTGAACAAAGTGTCTATGAAATTGCTAAAACTGAAGACATTAGACTTTTTGTTCAAACATTTTTTGGTATGGTTAAAGTTCAAGGAAATATTCAATTATTTGAACTTATAAATAGAGCAAACATTGCTCGTCGAATTGCTGAATATAACTATGAAAAAGTTGTTGAATATGAAGATAAAATGTCTAACGCTGAAGGCGAAAATAGTGGCTTAACTAAAGAAATTGTTGATGGCTTAAAAAACAATGAATTCGTTGTTTATTATCAACCTAAATATAATTTAGGAAGTAAACAATTTATTGGTGCTGAAGCTCTTGTTAGATGGAATCATCCAACTTTAGGAATTGTTTCACCTGTTAAATTTATCAATTTTGCAGAAAATAGAGGTTTAATCCATGAAATTGACCTTTATGTTTTAGAACAAGTTTGTAAAAATTTAGCTGACGAAAAGAAAAGAGGAAGAAAATTACTTTCAGTTTCAGTTAATTTCTCAGTTTATGAATTTTATTGCCCAACATTTATTAGTGATATTAAATCAACAATTGAACGTTATGGAGTTAATCCTCTTTTAATTGAAGTTGAAATTACAGAAGAAACAACACATGCGAATTCATTCTTAGTTATTTCAATTTTAAAGAATTTAAAGGATTATGGATTAAAAATCCTTCTTGATGATTTTGGTGTTGGTTTTTCAAACATTAAATCAATTAAAAATCTTCCAATCGATGTTATTAAAATTGATAAATCATTTATTGATGAAATTGTTTATGATTATAAATCAAGAGAAATTGTTAAAACTATTATTAATTTAGCAAAAGCTATGTCATATCACGTTATTGCTGAAGGTGTTGATAATGAAGAGCAAGTTGATGTTTTAAAGAAACTTAGGTGCGATACGATTCAAGGTTTCTATTATTCAAAACCAATGCCTTTAAAAGAATATGAAAAATTCTTAAAGAGCAATCCATTTGAAAAGAAAGGAAGTAATTAATTATGATTTTAATTTTAGGTTCAACTCATGATGATGTTTTATATTATGAAACTCAATTAAAAAATAAAGAAGATAGAAATCTAGGTAAAAATGTTAAACTCATTTTTGGTGAAATTTATAATCAAAAAGTCCTTTTAGCTTATAATGTTAAAGGAAATTATATGAGTAGTGCAGTAACTTCATATTTAATTGCTAAGCACGATATTATTATGGTTTTTGTTGTTGGAACTTGCTTTGCTTATAGCGATGGAATTAGAAAAGGTGACATTGCAATGTGCGATACGCTTTTACTAAGTGACGTTGATTTATCTTTAACTAATAAAGTTAGAATTGGTGAAATTCCTGGCTTTAATAAAGTTTATGCTTCAAATAGACATTTCTTTGAAAAATCAAATGAATTTGCTAAAAACTTTGTTATTAGCAATATAATTCCAGCAACTTTTGTGTCTTCAAATAGCGAATATCGCTCTATCGATGAAATTGCTGAAAAAAACGATAGAAGAACCGTTTTAGGTGCTAGTAAAAATTTAGTTTATGATTCTTCAACTGGTGGAAGTGCATTTAGTTGTGCATTATTTGATATTCCATTTTTATCTTTTAAAGTTGTTTTAGGAAAAATAAAAAATAAAGTAACGACAGAAGAAAAGATTGTTGCTTTAAAAGAATACGCTGATATAGGAAAAGTTATTACAGCTGTAATTGGTGAAATTGGTCGTAACGATACAATCAGTGTTAATACATTAATTGATGACTAATTTCCAATAAAAATAATCGATTCTATTTTATTTCCAATTATTTTTAGAGTAGTATTAAACCATGGGTGCTAAGAAACCAGAATTAATTTTTTTATCGATGACCTTTTTGATTTCAAATGGTCTTTTTTCTTGTAGTAAACCAATACAAGAAATAGATGAAAGTGTCAATGAAATTAAGATTGTATGTAATGAATCAAAAATGAAATATATTGGTGATTTCATTGATGAATTTAAAACTCAAAATCCACAATATAAATTAATTATTGATTTTGAACCTGATGAAAAAATTGAATATTATATAAATCATGATCAAATTGATGCTGATATTGTTTTAGCAAATGAATTATTAACAATTAATGGAACGGATGATAAATTTGTTGATATATCGCGTAATGAATATACAAACGAATTTGGTAAAAATGCTCTCGTTCATTTAAAGACTTTAGCTGGAAAGATTTATGCTCTCCCTTCACCTGGAATTTTACTTACTTATTGTGTTAACGAGACACTTTTTGATTATTATAATTTTACAGTTCCAACAACAATTAATGAACTTATTGATTTTGTTCGTTATTCAAAACAATTTGCGATTCCTTATGTTTCATCATTTACTGAAAACGATGCTTTTCTTGATGTTTTAATGCAAGCAACAATACCTTCATTTTATTCAACACCAATTGGCTATAAATATTTTAATGATGTATATTATGGGGAACATAGTGTCACAACTTTATCGTCATTAAATCAATTTTATGAATCTTTATATAACTTTTACGAGCTTTTTAGAGAAAAATACTTTGATCCAACTAAAATCAGTGATAAAGGAATTGATGATTTTTTTAGTGGAAAAGCATTCATGACATCTTTAGCATCAACGATGGAATTTCAAAACAAATATAAAGAAAAGAAATCTGATTTTAAATATAGATTCATCCCTTATCTAGGAACAAGTGCTGATTCAAATTGGGCTTTAACACGACCAAATTTTTATATTGGAACGTTAAAGAAAAATTATGAAAAGAAAAAAGAAGCGCTTGATGCTTTCAATGCTTATTTTTCAAGCTACAAAGGACAAAAAACATTAGTAAATTATTCAAGCGATAGCATAATCACCCCACTCATCAGCTATAGAACTGATTTAAATAAAAAACTTAGTTCAAATTTTGAGGATGTAACTAATGCAATTAGTGAAGGACGATTATATTTTTTTGATAAATTTTATTCATTAGCTTCTATAAATGTTGAAGATTATAAAAGCTATGCAAAAGATTTAATTTCAACAAATACGCTTATAGAACGTATTAATAAATCAGTTGATGATCTTATAGCTCGCATTGATTATAACTATATAATTCCTGAATTAATTTTACCTAGTGATGAAAGTTCAAACGAAAGAAAAAAGAACTTAATTAAGTCAATAAATGGTATTTTTATAAAATACCTTGGTGTTAATGCTTCTGTTTTGCCCTTCGATTTCTTAAAATATGAAATTTTTGATGGTACTTTTTCTAAAAAAGAAATGGAAATCATTTTTGATAAAGACGTTACAGTTATAGTGGCTAAATTAAAAGGTGAGAAATTAAAATCTATATGTGAAACTATCTTTTTCTCAAAAGATTTTAGTTATGATTTTTCAGGAGTATCATGTTTTAATGATGATAATGGATATAAATTTTTATTCAATAACAAGAAAGAAATTGATGATGATAAAGAATATCTATTACTTGTTCCAGATGGATTTTTAGATGATGATATTGAAGTTATATCGAAAAGCGAAAAATTTTCATGTTATGACCTTTTAAAAAGAATCTTAAAGGAAAATTTTCCTTCAAAAGCGGAGGAAGAAATATGAAAAAAATAAATTTATTTATTTTAAGCTCTGCTTTAATTATAGCTCCTTTAACAAGTTGCAAAACTGATGATAACAAAGGTAAAGAAACACATTTTCCAGTGAAAGATTTTGAATTAATTGGTTTTGATTCAAATAAACCTTATACAGTTGGTGAAATCATCGATTTCACTAAAATGTCTTTACTTATAACTCGTAATGATGAATCAACTGAAACTATTAAAGCATTTAGCAATGACGTAACGATTAAAGGTGCATCAACTGAAGCTCCTGGATCCTTTACTTTTGAGATTACTTTTGAAAATAAAACAAATAATTATCGATATAGCGTTATTCAAAATTATGTAACTCTTGATTTTAATGGAGGAACTTTCGAAGACAAAAAAAGAAATAAAACTTCCTTTATATAATAATCAAGTCGATCTTTCTAAATATAGTCCAGAATTAACATGTGATGATGAAAAATCTTATAAATTTTCAGGTTGGTATTACGATAAAGAAAACACAAAAAGAGCAACTTATTTAATTGATAAAAATTTTATATCTTATGACAATACAACTCTTTATGCAGGATACGATTTAGATTATTCTGATGAATTTATCTATTCAATTAATGAAAGAGAAGGAACATGTGAACTTATATCGCCAAATTTTGATAATCCTTTTAATTTGGTTTCGACTGATACCCTTTATATTCCTAAAACTATTGAAGGTTATAAAGTAACATCGATTGCTGATGATTTTCTTGCTAAAAAAACGATTGATGAAACTACTGGAGATGTTAGTTTTTCGGATTATGCCTGGCTAGCCAATTATAGAAAAATTGTTTTTCCTAGCGATTCATATGTTCAAACGATTGGAGCAAGATGTTTTAAAGGAGTTGTGACGCTTGTTAGCATTGAATTACCTAATTCTTTATTAACAATAGGAAAGGAAGCGTTTAGTGAAACTAAGCTTAATGGAACTTTAACATTACCAAGTTCACTTAGAAAAATAGGTGAAAGTGCGTTTAGCTATGGAACTGGTAATTTATTAAAAGTTGAATTTAATGAAAATAGTGCAATTAAAGTTATTGGAGAAAATGCTTTTCAAAATAATTTAAGTTTACATGAAGTTGAGCTTCCTAAAGGACTTGAAGAAATTAGAGAAGGAGCTTTTTCTAATTGTAGAGATATTATTAATTTAAATTTGCCTTCGAGTTTATCAATTGTTGGAGTAAATGCTTTTAAATTAATGGATGGATTAAAAAATATAAATGTAGATAAAGACAATCCTTTCTTTACAAGTTTAGATGGAAATTTATTTGATAAAAACATGACAAAATTAATTAAATATTGTTATGGAGAAAACGAAAAAGAATATACTTTACCTAAATCAACTTTATACATAGATGATTCAGCTTTTAATGTTTTTGACTCTTTTATTTCACTTCAAAAATTAAATTTAAATGAAGGTTTAATTTATATAGGAAGTGATGCGTTTAATGGTTGTACTTTTGAGTTTACTATTCCAAGTTCACTTAGAAATTTTGCTATTAATGCATTTAATGGATATAAGGGAACTTCATATAAAGTTGATGCGAAAAATAAATACTATTCTTGTGTTGATGGCTTACTTTGTTCAAAAAGTGGAAGAACTTTATATTCAGTTCCTGGAAATTACGATACAAGGTTTTTTATTCTTAATGAAAATGTCGAAACGATTGGCGAATATGCGTTTTTTAATAACCAAAAAATTACTTTTATCAGAGTTCCTGAAGATAGTAAGTTAAGCGTGATTAAAAAGAACGCAATGATTTTAACATCTTTTAAAAATCTTAGATTAATTGAATTTAAAATTGAAAAGATGTTTACGATTTCTCGCGATTCATTTATCGCTCCTAATACAACATTTCACAAAAGTGTAATACCAATTATTTTTTATGATGAATACGTTAAAAAAGCATTTGAACAAAGATTTTATCGTAATGTAGAAGACGCTCAAAGCAAAGAAAATCAAACACTTTTATTAATGAATGATGAAATAAAAGAAAATGCATTGAAATATTTATATAAATCGACAGGTTTATCAAAACTTGAAGATTATAAAAAAGGAATAATGCCTCGATTAAATAAAGCAATTAATTTTGGTGAAGATGATTTTAAACTTGCTTCAACTTTATTAATGTATATGTATCGAAATGGGTTCTATGAAAGTGACGAAATTCAATATTATAAATTGATTGAAAAGAATATTTTGAGCTCATTATATTATGCTGAAAAAGAAAATAGTAATACTATTAATCCGTTTGCAAATTATAATTTTTATCATGCTAGAACTGAAGTATATCCAAATGAATTTAAAGAAGATTTATTACCTTTAATTAATAAAATAGATGCTTATTACAAAGGATTTGAAGTAGATTTAGATATAAATGCGATAAGTGCTTTGATAATGGATTTTGATATCTCTCAAAACAATTTTAATAATGAAGAAGCAAAAAAATTACTTAAAAGACTAGAAGAATTACGCATTGAAAGTAGGTCATTAGGCGAACAAGTTTATATTAGATATAATGCAATAAAGGCGTCTTCTTTAATTTACGAATGTTTAGAACATAATAAATTTAATGATGAAGATATGCTTTTTTTAGAAAGCAAGATTGAAGATAATTCAACTAATAATTATTATGGCATAAGAAGTTATTTAAATGGTTGGTTTAATAATGAATTTAGGCAATCAATTCTTTATAAATTTGATGAATTTAAAACGCTTTTAGATGAGTATGATGCTAAAAAAGAAACGTTTAAAAATAACTTAATAAATAATGTTAATAACTTCGATTATTCTATCTTTGATGAAGCAAAATTTAATACTTTTTATGATAAAAATGTTAGTCATTTATTAAATGAGCATTATTATGATTTATCAAGCGAAGAAAGAGCGATTTGCTATACGATAATTTCAATGATTAATATTAATGATTTTCTTAATGATAATGAAAAAATTAGTGATGATAATTTTATTTTGAAATATGAAAAAATTAATGAAATTGATAATTTATTAAGTGAGGTGAGTGTTAATTCAAGTATTGATTATGAAGCAATTATCGAATCAAATTTCCCTACGTATATTACAAAAAAAGATGAAGTAATTAATTACAAAAACACTTTTGTCGATGAACTAAAAAATGAAATTATTAACTTTGAAATTAATAAAGAAAATTTAAAGAATAAATATAATCTTTTAATAGAAAAAATCAAAAAACTTGGAAGTTTTTCATCAGATTGTTTACGCGATGATAATGATATATTTATCAATAAATATTATATTATCCAAGCATCTTTTATTATCTATAATTTAATTGAAAATTATCCTAATAAAACAAAAGAAAATTATAACGAAATTAGAGATTATCTTTATGATCATATTGATTTTGATTCGTGTACATTTATAAATGGAAAAGTAGGAATAATTAACGATTTTTTAACTCATTTGAATAATGACACTTCATCAATTTATGAGTATGATAAATATGTTGAATATATAGACTTTATAGAACAGGGGTTAAACTAGTTTGGAAGAGGGCAGATTAATTTTTACTATTCAAAATGATACTCATAAAGTTATAAGTATCAATCTTGATGAACTTCGTGTTCCGATATCTTTTGAAGAATATTTTAATCAATATATTAGTAAAGATATTCTTTTTATTTTAGATGAAAATTATAATGAAAATACTATTTTAAATTTTATCCTTAATGAACGTGAATTCGGAACTATTACATTTAATGGAAATAATAATGAATATGTTTATAAATTCACTTTATATAGTAGAAATGAATCTAAAACAACAATTACAATTGATCGATATTATTCAGCAAAAAATGTTGAAGTAACTTATGACTTTTTAACAGGAGTTTATTCAAGAAATTATTTAGTTTCTGAAATTCAAAAGCAACTTGATAAAGGATATAATTTTAATTCTTATATTATAATTATTGACCTTGATAATTATAAACAAATTAATGATACATTTGGTCACCTCGTTGGTGATTTATGCTTAAAGAAAATTGTATCTGACGTTAAACTTGTTTTTAAAAATCATTTAGTTGGAAGATATGGTGGAGATGAATTTTTAATTTATGTTAAAGATGTAACGCTTGATGAACTTCACGCTTTAATTGAAGAAGCATTAAAAATTGAATTTAAATATACAAAAGGAATTAAATCAAGTGATGCTGTTACAATTTCTATAGGTATTAGTAAAGAAATAGGAAATAGAGAAAATTTAGATGAACTTGTAGAAGAAGCTGATGAAGCTTTATATAAATGTAAAAGACTAGGAAAAAACCTTGGATCTTTTTATAAAGGCAAAATTTATGTCGGTCCAAAGAACAATAAAGCACTTAGAAAAAAGACAAGAATTTCATCTTCTTACACCTTTAAAGAAGAAATTAGAAGAAAAAAAGTCTTGTTTTACACGCTTTTTATAAGTTTATCTGCATTTTTTGTTGTTTTATCTTTAACTATTAACATTGTTTATAATCTTAACATTAGTAGTCAAGCAGACTCAATTGCAAGCTCCTTAATGTATCAGCAAAGTAGTGATGTTGCTGATAAAACAAAAAAAGAAATTGAATATGTTTATGCTCGACTTTATAGTGCAACAAGGATTATGGAAAACATAGAAGCTTCAACACTTGATGAGTTTTATAGTTCAGCAATTACAAAAACTGAAGAATTTGTGGACATAAATCACGCTGGATTAATTTTAAATAATGGCAATGCGTATTATAAATACAAAGATGAACTTAGACTTTATAATTTAACAAATAAAGCGATTAATACGATTGAAAACCTTAATAATAAAATAGCTTGTGCAGAAAGAGTTCAATTTGCTGATCAAGATGTTATTATGATTTCTACTCCTTATGACAAAGAAGTTTCTTTTGGTAGTAACAAAGCAAGTATCTCAGGAATTTTTTGTTATTATAGTATTGAAGAAGCAAGACATAATATTTTTGATTCTTTACGAGTCGATACGACAAAGTATTTATCGATTATTACAAGTGATGGGAGTAAAATCCTTGATACACAAGTGACTAATGATTTATCTATTTTTCAAGATTTAACAAATGTTTTAAATGTTTATAAAAATGATAAAAATCAATACGAAAAATTTGTTAACTACATTGATAATGATTCTTCAAAAGTTGAATTATTTGATATTAATAGAAGAAAATATTATTTCTTTATAAAAGATATTGAAAAAGTTGAAAATTGGAAGATTTTATATGTTGTTTCTTATAGTGACATTCTTTTTTATATTGGGAATTTGGTTAGGCTTTCTGAAGTTTCTATGCTCACTGTTAGCGTTACAACAATTGTGTTAGTTTTATTCGTTTTATCTTTATTTTATAGGATAAAAATGAAAAGTTTTATTGCTAAATTTGTTGACCCACTTACAGGTATAATAAACGAACATAGATTTGTAATTGATGCAAAAGAAGCAATTAAAAAACGTCCAGGTGATTGGTATATTATTTATATAAATATCGCTCATTTTAAATTTATTAATAATCAAATTGGTTCAAATAAAACTGATGCTCTTATTAAAGATATTGCACTTTATTTATCAAAAAATATTAAAGAAAACGAGATGGTATCACGTGAATTTAATGATAGATTTATGCTTTTACTTAAATGTGAAACACTTGGAATATGTAAAGAAAGAATATCGAAACTTCTTGATGTTTTAACTGATGAAATACCTTCTAAATATGATGTAAAACTTATAATGAGTGCTGGTATTTATAATTTTGAAAATCAAGATGAAACGACGTATCTTGCAATTGATAAAGCTCGTATAGCTGCTGAATCTGTTTATATAGGAAGAAAACCATATTATTTATGTGTTTTTGATACTGAAATGGAACAAAAAAGTGAAATGGATAATTATATTGAGCAAGCTAAAGAATTTGCTTTGCAAAACAACAAATTTAAAGTCTATTATCAAGGAATTTATGATCCTAAAATTAAAGAATTTATTGGATGTGAAGCTTTAGTACGTTGGAAAGATGATAAATATGGATTTATTAATACTCAATATTTTATTGATCTTTTTGAAAACAATGGATTTATCTTAAAACTTGATTTATTTGTTTTTGAAACTGTTTTAAAAGATTTAAGTGAAAGAATTAATAGAAATGAAAAAGTCATTCCTATTTCAGTTAATTTATCAAGAAGACATTTCCATATTGATAATTTCCTTGATGAGTATGAAGAACTCATGAATAAATATAATGTTGATGGTAAATATCTTGATTTTGAAATTACTGAATCTGTTATTTTAAATGAACGTATTAATTTAGAAAACATCATTGCAAAAATTCATAGCTTTGGATCGACTGTGTCAATTGATGATTTTGGATGTGGTTTTTCAAATCTTAGTATGATTAATAAAGTTGACTTTGATTATTTAAAACTCGATAAAAAACTATTTGTTGGTAAAAGCTATTTTGATGACAATAGTAAACGAATCCTTGAGATGGTTTGTAAACTTATTAAATCACTTGGAAAGAAAACAATTTGTGAAGGTGTTGAAAGTAAAAAACAAGTAACTTTCTTAAAATCAATTGGTTGCGATTACATCCAAGGCTATTATTATTCTAAGCCTTGCGAAAAAGAAGAATTTGCTAAACAATTTGAAGAAAATAAAAAATAAGTGAGTTTTGCAAAGATTTTTCGAAAAAAATTTAAAAAATACACTCATAGTAGGTTGACCAAGTAAATAATTTTATGATAAGATTTCATCAGTTAAATATTTTTTATTTGTAGACTTATTAAAAATTTAAAAAAAGTAAAAGGTAAAAACTATATTTTTTGTACAAAATATTTAATTACGTTTTGATATTTAATTAACTCGAAGTTCTAAAGACTTATATATTTTTTGGATATAATCTTTGTAAATTTTACATGAGATATATATAATATCTCCTGAAAAAGGCAAAACTAAAGTGATTTAGTGACGCAAAACTATAGGGTCTTCAATAGACAGCCAGTTACCATAATTTTGAATAATTATTTATTAAATTTATCGTTTTATTTTGCTATAAAACTGATCTTGGACGATTCAAAGGGGAAAATTATGAAAAGAAAAAGAGAGAAATCATTAGTTAATTACCTTAAACTCAGAATTGTAATACTTTCTTTGTTAACTATTGTCTTGTTTGGATTAGAAATCTTTTTCGGTGTTTCATATTTTACTAATGGTCAAGATAAAATTACTTTAATATGTTTTATCCTTGCAACAATTGTAACGATTCTTTTAGCTGCTTATTTAATTTATTGTAGTGTCACAATTACTCGTATTATTTATAAAGATATTTATCTTAAATCATTATCAAATTATGATGAGATTGCTCATTTTAAATACGACTTTAAAAAATATAATCTTACTAAAATTAGAGAATTTAAAGTTTTAAATGAAAAACTTGATCACATTGAAGAAAGTTATAAAGGTGTACTTATCTGCGAACCTTCAAAAACATATGATGATTTTGAATTTAGCTACATTAAAGATTTTGAAAATCATAAAGTTATTCAATTTGTAGATTTTAAGAAAAATATTCAAAAATTAATTAATCTAAGTAGAACATATCGAAACGTTTTCGTGTCTTTTAAATTTATTAAAGAGAGCGATGTGGAAGTAAAAAATGATAATTTAATTCGCTTTATTGAATTATTAGAAGAAACATTTAAAAATAATTCACCACTTATTTCTTTCGACTCTTCAAATCAATCATTTTATATGTATCTTCCTAACATTGATTTGATCTCAATTTTAAAAGATAAATTAAATTATGCTGTAACTAACTTTTTCATTGCTGATTATAAAATGAAAACGGAAGTTACACATTTAAAAGCTAGTGCAGTAATTTATCCATATACTGCAGGAGAAGATATTTTATCTCATTTAAAATATGCTGAACGTAAAGGCAATGATGTTAATATCTATATTCCAGAATTTAACAGTGTTAATTCAGACAACAACAATTTATATAGTGAAAAAGTTGCTAAATTGAATAAAGTCTTTGATCTTATTTCTAGTAAAAAGATGATTAAATCAAATAGCCAAAACTATATAGAAAAAATTACTAATGGTATTAAAAACGTTACTGATTTATTAGGATTTGATATTGGCGGTATTGCAACTAAAAATTTCGATGATGAAACAATTACTTTAAGAAAGACTTATGCTAATGATCCTTCTAAGAATGATTATTTTAAGACTGACATCTTTAATTCAGATTTTGTCAACACTTTAAGAAATAAATGTGATGATGATTCAACTTATGTATTCTATGATGCAGTTGATACTCCTCACGAATTAAAAGAAACATTTGATTTGTATGGAATTAAATCTGGTTATCTTTATCTCTTTTATAACGAAGGTGCTTTAGTTGGTATAATTTTCTTCTTTAATTTTGATAAGCCATGCGTTATTGATAACTATAGTAGAGGCGCAATTTTATATTGTTGCTCGATGATTGGCAATATATTAAATGGTTATGGAAACATGGTTAGTGTGAATCATTACATGAAGAACCTTGAAAATGTTTTAAGCTTATCAAACATAAAAGAGTATACAGTAAACAAAACCAACTATAGATTGTATGCAGTTTCTAATGAACTTAAAACCTATAAAAAGAATGTTAAACAAGGTGACATTTGCTATGAAGCAATTTACGGACTTAAAAAGCCATGCGAAAATTGTCCTTTGAATAAACTAAAAAGAAAAATCGTTACTATAGATGATATTAATTATGCTTATCACACAAGCAATATCAAAGAAAGTAAAAACTTCATTAGTATTTATCTTTTACCAGTGGCTGAAACATCGACAATTATGTGTAAGCAAAGAATTGATCCAATTTTATTACTTAATACTACATATTCTTTGGTTGAGGAACTGAATAATAAATTTGCCATGAAGAGCAAAGGCTATTTGTTATTAGTTAGAATAGAAAATAAAGATGAAATTCTTGAAAAAGTTGGTGAGGATGGATTCCGAGACATTCTTATTAATATAAGTGACAATATTAAAGAAAATAATTTTGGCGAATCACGTGTCTATTTATATTCAGACGACACTTTGGGACTTATTTTAAATGAAGTAGGTCGTAATGAAATATTTAAAATTGGAGAAAAAATCTCTAGTTTTATTGATGCAGCAACTTTAAATATCGATAACTTAAAAATTAACTCTACACAATTTTTCTATCAATATCCTTTAACCTATCCAACAGCTTATGACTTCTTTAGAAATGTTGAACTTTCAATCAATAACGAACCAAGAAGAATTGATAATCTTCTTATCTTAAAAGATGAAAATATTACTAGACCTATGAATAAAGAAGCTTATATCCTTGATTTGCTTAATACTTCATTCAATAAACATTCTTTTGATATTAGAATCCTTCCTATTATTAAAAAGGAAACTAAATCATTATATGGTGGTGAAGTATTATTAAGGCTGAAAGATACTTTAACAGGAGATTTCTTCAGTGCTTATGAATTTATTGATGTTGCTATTAAAAATGATATGATGCATCTATTTACTAATCTCATCATTGAACAAATTGGAAAATTATATAAACAATATGGTCAAACAGTATTTAGATCTAATTGTCTTGATAGAATCTCAATCAATTTAGATTCTTCATACTTCAATTCTTATACATTTGTTGATGATATTGCTGAGCTTTTAAAAGTTTATAACTTTAATAAGGATTTCCTTTCATTCGAACTTAATGAAGAAGATATTTATAACCATTATGAATTAATTAAAGGAGTTACTAAAAAACTTAAAGGTTATTACATCAAATTTGTTTGCGATCAATACACCGGAAAATTCTTAAGCTTTGAAAAATTATCAAAAATTGGATTTGAAGAAATTAAATTAAGCCGTGATATTGTAAACGATATTGATAGTAATGCTTTAAAGTTAAACGAAGCTAATATTTTAATAAATGAAGCACATAACTTTAATATGAAGGTAACAATTGTTGGCGTTGAAAGAAAAGAACAACTTGAAGTTATTAAAGATAACCATGATGTAGATTATTTACAAGGCTATTATTTCTATAAACCACTCGAGGAGAATGACTTCTTATCTTTAGTAAAAACGATGCTTTTAAAAATACCTTTAAATTAAGCAATTATTGATTGAAATAGGTTAAAAAAGTTGCAAATCTATCATATTTTCACTATTTTCATGAGATAAAAGATGCCGAATTTGTATCACGATTTTATTTTATTCTTTTAAAAAATAAATTATAATAAAGTATATGAGAATTTTCAGCGAGGCAACTAAAGTAAGTTGGAATCAAATATGGGCATCTGTAGTTGAATCCTTAAAACAAATTTGGAATTTCTGGTTTAATTCAAATGGACAAGAACTTCCTTATTTTGCATCTTTTTGTTTCGCTTTAATTGTTCTTATTGTTGGTATATTAATTATTAAATTGATCTTAAGGCTCGTTGCTAAAGCCTTCAAAATCGATAAAAAAGTTATCAAAGATAAAACAGTAAAATCGTTCTTATTATCAACTTTAAAGATATTTTTATATTTCGGATTAGTATTAATCTTCTTATCTATCCTTAGAGTTGAATTAAGTGGAATAGCTACAATATTCTCCAGTGCAATCTTAGCAGTAGGTTTATCTTTACAAGATGTTATTTCAAACTTTGCAAGTGGCATCATTATTCTTAGCAACAAGCCATTTGTTGTTGGTGATTATATATCTTTAAATGATACAACAATTGAAGGTACTGTTCTGGACGTAAGATTTTTAGTTACTGTATTAAAAACTTATGATTGCCAAGTCATCACGATTTCTAATAAAACTATTACAAATTCAGCAATTACAAATTATACAAAAGATCCTTTAAGAAGAGTTTCTATAAATATTAATTTTGATTATTCTGCTGATATTGAAAAAATTAAAAAAGAATTCATTGCTATTGCATCAAGTGACAATAGAGTGATGGCAAATCCGAAACCATTTTGTGTTTTGACAAATTTTACAAATAGTGGCTTGTCTCTTTCTTTAAAATTCTATGTACCAACAGACATGTATTGGGATGTTTGGTTTGACATTAATGATAGAATTATTAAGAAGATGAATGAAATGAAACTTGTTATTCCATATAACAGAATTACACTTGTGGAGAATAAATAAAGATGAAATTATTTAAAAGTAATAAAGGAACTATATTATTTTATTTAATATTAAGCTTAGTAATTATAGCCTTAACTTTTTTATGCTTGTTAAGTGATTCACCTTTTAATTATTATCCTATAGTTATTACAGCTTTTGCTTTTGCGTTTGGCGCAGGATATTTACTTTTAATGTTAAAAAGTGCAAATAAAAAAACAGTAATTAATGATAAAAATAAGAATTTAAATGTTGCTATTGAAATGGGTAGTAATTTTCTTAGATTCTTACTCATTGCTTTAGGAATTGTTGTTTCATTTTTATTTATACGTTTTATGCCTCATGAAGGTGATATTCCAAAATGGGTTTACGCTTTAGTTTTAATTAATGGCGTACCTATGTTTATTGATATTTGTTTATTTTATTTAAGGAGTAAATATGTTGAATAATATTAAAACATTTATTGATTATTCAACAATGTGGAGTACAAAATTTGAAGATGTTTTTGTACCTGAAATTTTTTCAAGTTTATTAATTATGCTTGGAATTTTAATTTTAGCAATTATTATTAATTTTAAATTTAAAAAAGCAATAAAAGATCCACTTGCAACACCAAAAGGATTTGTATTTATAATTTCTCAAGCTGTTACAACAATAGATAAGTTTGTTATAGAAACAATGGGAATTAGAAATCGTAATTTTGGTGGATATGTAATGTTTTTAGCTTTTTATGTATTTTTAGCATTTACTATAGGCTTAACTGGATTACCATCAGCAATTACTTATTTTGGAGTTCCTCTTTCAATTGCGCTTGTTACATTTATATTAATTCACGCAACTGCAATAAAAGAAAATCATCGGGGATATTTTAAAAGATTTATTGATCCATTACCTGTATTTTTACCAATAAATCTTATTACTATGTGGGCGCCATTGCTTTCAATGTCTCTCCGTATGTTTGGTAATGCTATGAGTGGTTTCTGCATTATGTCAATTGTATATTTCGCTTTAGAAAATATTTCTAATGCTATATTTGGCTCATGCTTTATGGGAAATTATTGGGCAAATGCTTTAGGAGAAACTGTGGCAGGAGCCGCTGGTCCAGCCGGAATATTCCTTCCACCTTTGATAACTCCAGTCTTGCATTTATATTTTGATTTATTCAGTGGTTTTGTACAAACCTTTGTATTTATATTGTTAACAATGATTTTCGTTCTTCAAGAGCAAAATGAAGAACCAGATCAAGTTATAGAACGAGTTTCACAATCGGCATAAAGGAGGAATAAATATGGAAATACTTTTAAACCTTGTGAATGTATTAGCTAGCGATCCAACAGGATTTGTCTACATTGGTATTGGCTTAATGTCATTAGCTTTAGGCGCAAGTGGTATCGGTGAAGGTCTTGTCTGTGCTAAAACTGTAGAATCAATGGGAAGAAATCCTGAAATGTATTCTAAATTAAGAACTGCAATGATTCTCGGCTGTGCTTTAACTGAAACAACAGCTATTTACGGCTTACTTATTGCATTATTAATGTTATTCGTAGGCTAATATTAGGAAGGATATGAAGAGATTTTATAAATCGCTTATATTATTTTTACCATTAGCTTTAGTTTTAACGAGCTGCAATACAGATGATTTAGGAAACGATCTTTCAAATCAGATTGAAGCAAAATTGTTTCCTAACATTTGGGCTTTTTTGGTACAATTTATTGCGTTTATTATTGTTGCTCTTCTTGTAATCAAACTTGGATATAAACCAGTTAGAAAATATCTTGATAAAAGAAGAGAACTTTTAGATAACGAAGTAAATGAAGCAAAAAAACTTAACGCAGATGCAAAAGAAAACTTCTTAAAAAGTGAAAAGGCTTTAGCGGATACTAAAAAAGGAGCAACTTCAATTATTGAAGATGCCAAGAAAGAGGCTAGTGCTAAAAAAGAAGAAATATTAAACGAGGCTTTCTTTGAAGCTAGTAAAACAAAAGAGAAAGCTTTACTAGATATTGAAAAAACAAAAGAAAGTGTCAAAAAACAACTTCAGGGTGAAATTATTAACGTTGCTCTTGATGCATCTAGTAAAATTTTAAAACGTGAAGTTAACGAAAAAGATAATAAGAGGATTATCGATCAATTCGTTGATGACTTAGAAAACAATAAGAAGGAATAACTAAATGGGTGAAGAAGCTCTTTTTAATAGATATGCTGTAGCTTTAGTTGAACTTTCTGTAGAAAGGCATAAAGAGGTCGAATATCGAAATACGGTTAAAGTTCTTAAGAACATTTTGAAGGAAAATAAAGAGTTTTCTGCTATTTTAAGTGACCCAAATTACTCATTAAAAGATAAATATAAATTAATTGATAAAGTTTTTGTTAACGTTCAAAAAGACATAATTTCTTTTATTAAAATTATTATTAATAACGGAAGAGCCTTTTATTTATATGATATCTTTAAAGAAACACTTTTTAGATTTGATGATTTTTTGCAAATTGAGGAAGGCGAAATCTATCTTGCAGAAGATATGAGTGATGAAGATATTGATAAGATAAGATTAGCAATTGAAAAGGATATTGGCAAAAAAGTTGAACTTGATAAAGTAATAGACCCATCATTGATTGGTGGATTTAAAGTTAAATTAAAAGATGGCGTTTACGATTCAAGTATTAGTACGAAGATTACGAAGTTGAGAAACACTCTAATAAATGGAGGAAAATAACATGGAAATTAAAGCAAATGAAATTAGCTCTTTAATTAAAGAACAAATTAAGGACTTTAAAGATAGCACAGAATATGTAACTGATATTGGAACAGTTGTAACAATCGGTGATGGTATTGCTGTAATTTATGGACTAAGAAATGCTCTTCTTGGCGAACTTTTAGAATTTCCTAATTCCGTTTTTGGCATGGTTATGAACCTCGATGAGGATAGTGTAAGTGCATGTTTATTAGGTGATGCTGATTTAGTTAAAGAAGGCGATAAAGTAAAGGGAACAAAACAAGTTGTTGAAATTCCTGTTGGGGATGCATTACTTGGAAGAGTAGTAGATGCATTAGGAAGACCAATAGATGGTGAAGGAAAAATTGATTTTAAAGAAACTTTACCTATTGAAAGAAATGCACCAACAATTATGCAAAGAGAATCTGTTAATTCACCTTTAGAAACAGGCATTAAATGTATTGATGCTGTTATTCCAATTGGAAAAGGACAAAGAGAATTAATTATTGGTGATCGCCAAACCGGTAAAACTGCAATTGCAATTGATACAATTATTAACCAAAAGGGCAAAAATGTATATTGCGTTTATGTTGCCATCGGTCAAAAGAATAGTAGCGTTGCATCAATTGTTGATAAATTAAAGAATTATGGAGCTATGGATTACACACTTGTAGTTAATGCTTCTGCAAGTGAAATATCTCCACTTCAATATATTGCACCATATTCTGCTTTATCAATGAGTGAATATTGGATGCAAAATGGCAAAGATGTTTTAATCGTTTTTGATGATTTAAGTAAACATGCTGTCGCCTATAGAACGTTATCTTTACTTTTAAAGAGATCTCCAGGTAGAGAAGCTTATCCAGGTGATATCTTCTATTTACATTCAAGATTATTAGAAAGATGTGCAAAATTAAATAAGAAAAATGGTGGAGGATCAATTACAGCACTTCCTATTGTTGAAACTTTAGCTGGCGACATCAGTGCTTATATTCCTACAAATGTTATTTCCATTACTGATGGACAAATTTTCTTATCAACAGACTTATTTAATGCTGGTCAAAGGCCTGCAATCGATACTGGATTATCTGTATCTAGAGTCGGTAGTGCTGCGCAATATAAATGCATGAAAAAAGTTTCAAACTCAATTAAGATGGAACTTGCTAACTATCATGAATTGCTATCATTTGCTCAATTTGGCAGTGATCTTGATGCTTCAACTCAGAAAATTATTAAACATGGTAAAGTCTTAATGGAAGTTTTAAAGCAAGAACAATATGCACCTTTATCTTGCGATAAAGAAGTTGTCGAAGTATTTGCTTCAAAATATGGATTTTTAGATGATATTGAATCAAATGAAGTTCATGATTTCTTAGAATCATTATATGAATACATTCAAAACTTCTATAAAGACATAATTTTAGAAATTGATCAAAAACATGATTTTGATGATACATTAATTGAAAAACTACAAAAAATTATTTCTACATTTAAAAACGAAAGAACACTTTAATAAATGGCTCAAGGATTAAACAAAGTTAAAAAGAGAATTCAAACTGTTGAATCAACTAAAAAAATTACAAGTGCTATGAAACTTGTTAGTAGTGTTAAATTTTCACAACTTCAAAAAGAATATGAAAATAGAACATTATATTTTAACGGCTTAAAAGAATATGCTTCTATTGTTTTTAGTGCTTGTGAAGGCAAATACGTATCAAGTTTATATCTTGATAATAATTTTAGCAGTAAAAAAACGTTATACGTTGTTGTCTCATCATCTTTAGGACTTTGTGGAGCTTATAATTACAATGTATATAAATATTTAAACAATATTTATAAAGAAGGCGATGAAATTTTAACCATTGGTACTTCAATTTTTAACACTTTAAAAAATGATGAAAGTGTTAAAATCGATCCTACTTTTACAAATATCATTGACGAATTATCGATGAGTAATTGTAGAATTTTAGCAAATTACCTTCTTAAAAAATACGAAACAAAAGAATACAAAAAAGTAGTTCTTTTATATACAACATATCAAAACGCCATTTCTTTCCAAGTAACGAAATTGAAATTGCTTCCTGTAAGTTATGAAGAAAGTAGGAAAGACTTATTAAATCCTGGCGATTTAGAACCTAGTTTAGATGTCTTTTTGGATAGATTTGTGCGAAAATATCTAACTTCTGCATTATATATTAAATTATTTGATAGTTTTTTAAGTGAACAAGCCAGTAGAAGAAATGCTATGGAAAATGCTGATAAGAACGCAGAAGACCTGGTAGAAAAATTAAAATTAGAATTCAATAAAGCTCGACAAACTTCAATCACTCAAGAAATTAATGAAGTTGTTTCTGGAAGTTTAAATAAATAGCAAAGAGGTAAAAATTATGAAGAATAAAGAAGAAATGATTAAAACAGCTCACGAAGGAAAAGTCGTTGCTGCTGTTGGACCTATTATTGATGTTAGATTCGATGATGGAAAGTTACCTACTATTTTAACTGCTTTAACTTGTGAAGTTGGTGATAAAACTTTAGTCCTTGAAGTCGAACAACATATTGGCGATGATACAGCTCGATGTGTTGCCATGGCTCCTACTGATGGAGTCTACAGAGGATTAAAGGTTATAGATACCAAATCTCCTATTCAAGTACCTGTCGGAAATGCCACTCTTGGCAGAATGTTTAACGTCCTCGGAAAACCAATTGATGAAAGAGAAGATAATGAAGAAATAGAAAAAGCTCCTAAAAGTTCAATTCATAGAAACGCTCCAAGTTTTGAAGAACAAGAACCACATACACAAATTCTTGAAACAGGAATTAAAGTTATTGATTTACTTTGCCCTTATGTTAAAGGTGGTAAAGTAGGATTATTTGGTGGTGCTGGTGTTGGCAAAACTGTCTTAATTCAAGAATTAATCAATAACATTGCTACTGAGCAACATGGTATCTCTGTTTTTGCTGGTGTTGGTGAAAGAAGTAGAGAAGGAAATGATCTTTATAATGAAATGAAAGCTACTGGCGTTTTAAATAAAACATCTCTTGTTTATGGCCAAATGAATGAAGTTCCTGGCGCTAGAATGAGAGTTGCATTAAGTGCTCTTACAATGGCTGAATATTTTAGAGATACAATGAATCAAGATGTTTTATTCTTCATTGATAATATTTTTAGATTTACACAAGCAGGTAGTGAAGTTAGTGCTTTAATCGGAAGAATGCCAAGCGCAGTCGGATATCAACCAACCCTTGCTACTGAAATGGGACAACTTCAAGAAAGAATTACATCTACAAAAAATGGTTCAATCACTTCAATTCAAGCTGTTTATGTTCCTGCTGATGACTTAACAGACCCTGCTCCAGCAACTACATTCTCACACCTTGATGCTAAAACAGTTCTTGATAGAGGAATTGCTTCCTTAGGAATTTATCCTGCTGTTGATCCACTTGAAAGCAGTTCTAATATTCTTGACCCAAAAATCATTGGTGAAGAACATTATAATGTCGCTCGTGGTGTTCAACAAATTTTACAAAGATATAAAGAACTTCAAGATATTATTGCTATTTTAGGTATGGAAGAATTATCTGAAGATGACAAGATTATCGTTAATAGAGCAAGAAGAATTCGTAACTTCTTATCTCAACCATTCCACGTTGCTGAAGCTTATACTCCTTATAAAGGGCAATACGTTAAAGTTAAAGATACTATCCGCTCATTTAAAGCTATTTTAAGTGGAGATTTTGATAAATATCCAGAAAGCGCTTTCTTATATTGTGGAACAATCGAAGATGTTATTAAAAAGAGCAGAGGCTTAAATGGTGAATAAAACATTTAAAATTATATTTTTAAGTACTGATGGCAAGAAATTTGAAGACACTTGTTCTTCATTATATTTAGATGTGCCTGAATACGGAGTTATTGGAATTACTCCTGATAGAATTTCATATTGTGGAATGATTTATATTGGCTTCGTTTATTATTATAAGGATAATATCAAAAATTATGTCGCTGTTAGTGGTGGACTTGTTAATTTTAGAGACAATGTTGCAACTATTTTAACTGATACATTTGAAAGAAGTGATGAATTAGATGAGGCTAGAATTTTAAAAGCTAAAGAAAGAGCTGAAATGATTTTGAATAAGCATGAAGACATTGATCAAAAGACATATGATGATGCAATGTTTAGCTTAAAGAAATCACTCAATAGATTAAAACTTCTTGGAAAGAAGTAATTTTTATAAGTTTTATATTGTTTTTTTGATCATTTTCTTAAAAAAATAACAAAAAAGTTCATTTTTTGTTGTATTCTTTATATGTATATATTAAATAATTTTATTTTTTAAAGTAAAATTATAAACGAGGTACAAAGATGAAAAACTTTATTTTTATATCACCACATTTCCCTTCAAATTATTGGCGCTTCTGCTTGGCGCTTAAAAATAGGGGATTTAATGTCTTAGGAATAGGTGATGCTCCATATAATGAATTATCAGATGAATGTAAGTTTGCATTAACTGAATATTATTGTTGCTATAATATGGACAATTATGAAAACGAGAAAAAAGCAGTAGCATACTTTAAAAATAAATATGGTGAAATTGATTTCTTAGAATCAAATAATGAATATTGGCTTGAAAAAGATGCTCAATTAAGAACTGATTTTGATATTAAAAATGGTCCAAGAGTCGATGAAATTGAAAGATACAAACTTAAATCACTACAAAAGAAATATTATGAAAAAGCTAGACTAAAATGTGCTCGATACATTTTAGTTAAAGACAAAAATGAAGTACTTGATTTTATTAAAAATGTTGGTTATCCAGTATTCTGTAAACCTGATAATGGAGTCGGAGCTCAAGATACCCATAAAATTAGAAACGAAAAAGATTTAGATGCTTTCTTCTTTAATAAAGATGAATCAAAAACATATATCATGGAAGAATTTGTTAATGGTCAAATTATTTCATTTGATGGAATCACTGATTCAAATAGCAATGTTTTATTCTATACATCAAATGTTTTTATTAATGATAATTCTGAGATTGTTCAAAACAATTTAGATGATATGTATTATTGCGTTCCTTCTAAATATCTTGATCCAAAATTTGTTGAAGATGGCAAAAACGCAATTAAAGCTTTTGAAGTTAAGAATAGATTCTTCCATCTTGAATGGTTTAAATTAAAAGAAGACCATCCATATTTAGGTAAAAAGGGAACAATTATACCGTTAGAAGCTAATATGAGACCTGCAGGTGCATTTACTCCTGACTTAATTAACTTTGCTAATTCTGTTAATTGCTATGAAATATTTGCTGATTCAATTGCATTTAATGAAAATAGAGAATTTATGGATTTTGATAAATTCTATGCATGTGCAACTAGTAGAAGAAATGCACTTCATTATAAAAATAGTTTAGAAAATATTTTAGCTAAATATCCTAATAATATTTGTTGCTATGGTGACTATCCAAAAGCCTTAAGAGACGATATGGGTGACACATACGTATTTGCAAAATTTAAAACATTAGAAGAAATGTTTGATTTTGATAAATTTGTTAGAGAAAAATAATTATTTTGTATTTTTAAAAATCATATATACTTATTTTAAGGAGAAAAAAATATGAAAAAAAATGAAATCATTAGAAAAATAGCTGATGATGCAGAAATTTCTCAAATTGAAGCTGGTAAAGTCTTTGATGCAATTTTTGCATTGTTTGCTGAAGAACTTGAAAATGGCAATGAAGTTGCTGTCCCTGGATTTGGTACATTTAAATTAGTAGCTTCAAAAGAAAGAAAAGGAAGAAATCCAAAAACTGGTGAAGAAGTTACTATTAAAGCTAGTAAAAAAGTTTCATTTAAAGTTGCAAAAGGTTTAAAAGAAGTAGTTAATAAATAGTTTTATTATCTATTAAATAAATATATTAAACATATATAAAAATATGGTTGTTTTTTGTAACGACCATTTTTATAATTAACGGATAAAAAGGAGGAAAAAGTATGGATAAAGCAGGACAAAAAAGATTATTTGCATCTTTTGAGAGAAGCGATGTTACATTTGACAGATTCAAAGCTGTTATCGAAATTCCAAAAGGAAGCAAAGCGAAATATGAATTTGATAAAGAAAGCGGATTAATAAAATTAGATAGAATTTTATATACTTCAACTCACTATCCACATAACTATGGTTTTATACCGTTAACATATTGTGAAGATGGCGACCCACTTGATGTTTTAGTTTTATGTTCAGAACCATTAGTACCATTAACAGTTGTTGATTGTAGACCTATTGGTGTTCTTGAAATGCTTGATAGTGGAAAAAAGGACTCAAAAATTATTGCTGTTGCTATAGATGATCCATTTTATAACGAATATACAGATTCAACAGATCTTCCTAGACATATAGGCGAAGAAATTAAACACTTTTTTGATGTTTATAAAAATCTTGAAGGCAAAACAGTTGTAACAGGTGATGTTGAAAATAGTGTTGCTGCAAAAAAAGTAGTTCAACATTGTATAGATTTATATAAAATGGGCAAATTCTAGATGAAAGCATTAATCATCAATGGTTCTCCTAGACTAGGAGGAAATACTTCAATTGCAGTAAATGAAGTTGAAAAAACTTTAAATAAAAACGGAATTGAAACTGAAGTTATTCAAATCGGGAATAAGGATATTACTGGTTGTAAAGCATGCGAATATTGTCACTTACATGGCGAATGTATTAAAAAAGACATCATTAATGAAATAGCAAAGAAATTTGAAGTAGCTGATGCACTTGTGATTGCAACTCCAGTATATTATGCGTCTGCAAATGGTACACTTATTTCTTTACTTGACAGACTATTTTATTCAACTTCATTTGATAAGACAATGAAGGTTGGTGCAAGTATTGCTGTCGCAAGACGTGGTGGATGCTCTTCAACCTTTGATGAATTAAATAAATATTTCACAATATCTGGAATGCCTATTGCTTCTAGTCAATATTGGAATATCGTACATGGTAGAAAAGTAGGAGAAGCTGAGAAATATCTTGAAGGACTTCAAACCATGAGAACACTCGGTGAGAACATTTCTTTTCTTATAAAAGCTATACAATTAGGTAAAGAAAAATATGGCTTACCTAATAAAGAAAAACATGTTTATACAAATTTTATAGATTAAAAAAAGTCGTCACATTAATGACGATTTTTTTAATCTAAGAGCAGATTTGCAAGGTTTTTATATAAAAATTAAATTTTATCATGTTCGATTCTTGATAATTTATCATCTTTAATAAGAGTATAAATTTTATCCCCTCTTACTTTTTCAAAATAAGCAGCCCGATAATAAAAAAGGATATCTAGAATTTTTATGAATAATTGTACTTTCTTCTTTTTTGCAATTGTTAATCTACAACCATAATATTTTTGAATAACAAAATTTGCGCTTTCTTCATCCAAATTGTTTTCACTAATCAAACTTGCTAAATCGAAATAAGGATAATTCATTGAAGCGTATTCCCAGTCAATTAGGACAACACCATTATGTTTAAAAAGCATATTTCCCTTAACGAGATCGTTATGACAAAGGACAAGATCTTCCTTTAAACTTACTTTTTTGTATTCTTCTAAAATATTATTTTCATATTCTTTGTCTATAAATTGAGATTCATTAAGAACTGATTTATAAACATTTAATTTATCTAGTAATTGGTAATCCTTATTAACATTTAAAGATGAATTATGTAATTTCTTTAAAGTTTTAACAACATAATTTAATTGTGCAAGAGTAGGCTTATTAATATAAGGATGGGCATTATGAACAAATTTAGATATTTTAACGCCAGTTTCTTCATCAAAATTAATAACTTTTTCAGAGATTAAAAGTGGTTCGATTGAATTATAAATTTTATTTTCTAGTTTTCTATCTATTGTTGGATCAGCATTTTCTTTAGGAAGCCTTAAAACATAGGCACAGTTAATAAGATAATTTTCATTACTGAAGCCTTCTGTAAGTTCAGAAATCGTCCTACATTCTTTTCCTGTCGTAGAAACGAATATGTTTTTCGCTTTTTGTTTCACGTAATTATTATAAAAGTTAAAAAAGTTTTATGCTATTATAATTCATATGATTGGAATTATTTTATATAGACCTGAAAAACCAGCTAACGTTGGAAATATTATGAGAACATGTATGGCTACTGATGTAAAACTATACATAATTGGACCTTTAACTTTTGAACTTAATGATAAAAGTTTAAAAAGAGCAGGAATGGATTACATCAAAGAATCTGATTTTAAAATTTTTAAAGACTTAGATGAAGCGATGAATTATTTTAAGGATGAAACTATTTATTACGTGACAAGATATTCAAAAAATGTTTATTCATCTTTTGATTATTCGGATATCGTTCATGATATTTATTTTATGTTTGGAAGAGAATCAACAGGAATACCTCATGATTTATTAAGAGCAAACATCGATAAAACGATACGAATACCAATGGTACCTAGTGCAAGAAGTTTGAATCTTTCTAATAGTGTTGCAATCGTTCTTTTTGAAGCACTTAGGCAACAAAAATTCTTTAACTTATCAACTCAAGAATTAATCAAAGGAGAAGATTTCTTAATTAACGAAGAAACTAAAAGCGAATAGCTTTATCTAGATAAGACTTAAAGTCGTATTTATATTCTTTAATATAGTAAGATTCGTATTTATTGAGTTTAACGAGTCCAGACTCGTTCCCTTTTCTAATGTCTTTTACGCTAGCAAAAACAACTTCGCCGTCTTTTTTCTTAGCTAAATAGATACAAAATTCTAGAGCAAATTCGAGTAATTTATCATCAATATTGTTATTAAAAATAATAACGTGATTACCGTGTGCGTTTTTAATATGCAAAAAATAATCTTCCTTTTTAGCGAGCTTAAAACTTAAATAATCGTTTTGAATTGAGTTCTTTCCAAAGCCGATTTTTGTGCCGTTAAACAAAATATAATAGGGTTTTGCAGCGTTTTTAAGATTTTTAGGCTTAATTTTTGGATTATTTTTTAGATATTTTTTGTTAATAAATTCTTCGATTAATTCTTTATAATCATCTTCCTTATAATATTCTAAAGAAGCAATTATAGAATTTAAGTAATCAATTTCATCTTCGGTTTTCAAAATGTAATCTTTTGTGGATTCAATAGTTGCCTTAGCTTTTTTATATAATTTGTAAAATCTTTCTAAATTCTCACTAGGAGAGAAACTTTCGTTTAGATTTATCTTTTCACCTTCATAAATAAAGAAACTATCTCCACGTTTTACTTCACTTAAATTAATTAAAAGTGCATCTGCGTAGTCTTTATATTTAAGTTTTTCTTCTGCTTCGCGTTGGTCTTCTTTGATTTTTTCTATTTTTTTTAACAAAGATTTTAATTTTCTTTTCGCGATTAGAGCTACTGGTTTATATTTATTTACTAAAAATTGATTTTCAAGATTATTATAATAATTTTCTTCATTAATTATGTCTTTTTCTTTAACGTCCTTTTCAATAGAAATAGATTTAGGAGGAATATAAATCATATTTTTAATAATTGGATGATGTGTATCAAGACCTTTATATCTAAAAGCTTCATCGATTTTATCATCAACTAATAAAATTAAATTTGCATTACTCTTAAAAATTTCAAATATTAAGGAATAATGAATTTTATCATATGTGTCAGTTGTTTTTAAAAAGTCTAATTTAAGAATATTATCATCATTTATTGAACTTGCCCCTAAAAATAAAGAATTAAGAAGTTTAATCTTTAATCTATTAAAAAAAGATGATGAGTCATTAAAAAAATATTTATTTTTAGTTAATCTAACAAAAGGATTTTTAACATTTAGTGATATTAAGATTTCTTTTGTTTGAGAACGTGAAAAACAAAACAAATAATCATACTCTGAAAGACATTGAATCTTATTTAGATACGTTCCTTTGTTTGATTTATTTATTTCAATAATAGTTTGTTCAAGTTTTTCTTTTAAATTCATAAGAAATATTATATTAGATTTGAATATCAAAATGAATTTAATTATAATCTTTCTATGGCAGGGGCATTGATTATTTTAAGTGGTCCTAGCGGTGTTGGAAAAGGCACAGTTAGACAAGTTTTAATGCAAGATCCAAGTTTGAATCTTGTATATTCTATTTCCATGACTACAAGAAAACCTAGAAGTCATGAAATAGATGGTGAGGATTATTTTTTCGTAAGCAAAGAAGAATTCTTAAAACATATAGAAAATGGTGATTTATTAGAATATGCACAATTTGTTGGTAATTATTATGGAACACCACTTGATTATGTTAATAAATTAAGAAGTGAAAATAAAAATGTATTATTAGAAATTGAAACTAATGGTGCATTAAAAGTTATGGAAAAATTAAAAGATGACCCTAAACTTATAACGATATTCTTATTACCACCATCATTTGAGGAACTTGAAAATAGAATTCGTGGTAGAAAAACTGAATCTGAATTAGTCATTGAAGAAAGACTTACAAAAGCAAGAAAAGAAGTTTTGCTTCAAGACAAGTATAAATATAGAGTAATTAACGTTACACCTGAGCAAGCTGCTCATGATATAGGTGAAATAATAAAAAAATATTAATAAAAGCATACCTATCAAGGTTGCTTTTTTTTATAATTATAGAAGATGTTTATTTTAGAAGTGTTAACACAACAAAAAGTTTATTTACTTGATAAAACTTTTTATTATTTATCTAACGAAGATGTAAAAAAAGGAATTAGAGTCGAAATCAATTTTCATGGTTCACATCTTATTGGTTTTGTTACGAATACCATAAAAGAAGATTTATCTGAAAAAGAAATAGAGGATAAATATGGCTTTGCTATGAAATTTATTGAAGGAGCTATTGATGATGAACCGATTATTGATGATGAACTTTTTGAACTCGCAAAAACACTTAAAGAACATTATTTTTATACAATGATTGGTACGCTTCAAGCAATGTTACCACCATCATTAAAGCCAAAAAACACATTATATAAAGCACCTAAGATTAAATATTTAAATTATTATAAAATTACAGAACTTTTACCAAGAAGAGCATTTACTAAAAATGAAAGAAAAATTTTAGACCGTTTTAATAACTCGAAATTAATACTTCAAAGCGAATTTTCAAAAAGCAAAACTCTTGAAAGTTTAATTGAAGATGGAATTATCTTAAAAGTTCAAGAAGAAGTGAATCGTTATAAAATTAATAAAGTTTTTAATGATTATGAAACTAAAATAACTTTATCTAATGAACAAGAAAACGCTTATAAACAAATAATTGATTCTAAAAACAAAGTCTTCCTTTTAAAAGGCGTAACTGGAAGCGGAAAAACTGAAGTTTATATTAAATTAATTGAAAAGGCTTTAAAAGATAATAAAGGAGCATTAATTTTAGTTCCTGAAATTGCGCTAACGCCACTTATGATTTCTCGACTTTTGAGCTATTTTAATGAAACTATTGCCGTCCTTCATTCTTCATTAAGTGATGGTCAAAAATACGATGAATATCGTAAAATTTCTCGTGGTGAAGCAAAAATTGTTGTTGGTACTCGTAGTGCAATATTTGCTCCTATTAAAAACTTAGGAATTGTAATTATTGATGAAGAAAATGACGAATGTTATAAAGAAGATGAACAAGGACTTTTATACAATGCAAAAGATGTTGCATTAATTAGAATAAAAAATAAAGATGCAAAATTGATTTTAGGAAGTGCTACTCCTCAAATTGAAACAATGGCAAGAGCAGAAAAAGGACTTTATGAGTTAGTCGAACTTAAAAATAGATATAATGAAGTTCCACTTCCTCGTGTTCATCTTATTCCATCAAATGATTATCATTTATATTCGATAAATTCGAGTGTATTTTCTTTGCCATTAATAAAAGCAATAAAAGAAAAATTATTTTTAGGAGAACAAATTATTCTTTTAATTAATAGTAGAGGATATGGAAAATATTATAAGTGTAGAGAATGTGGATATACATATAAATGTCCTAATTGTGATTTGCCTCTTTTCTATCATAAAGGCAAAAACATTCTTTATTGTCACCACTGTGAATACAAAATTAAGGTACCTAAAACATGTTCAAAGTGCGGTTCGAAATATTTTGATTATGGTTCATTTGGAATTGAAAAAGTTGAAGAAGATTTTAAGAAAATATTTAATGTTCCTTATCTAGTGCTAGATAGCGATAGAACACCTAAAACACTGCAAATCGAAACTATTTTAAAAGATTTTAATGAAAAAAAGGCCAATGTTTTAATTGGAACACAAATTGTTAGTAAAGGACATGATTTCAAAAATGTCTCACTAGTTGCTGTTTTAAATGCTGATAGTTTATTAAATTTTCCATCTTATAGAAGCAAAGAAATGACCTTTTCTTTAATCACTCAAACGATAGGAAGATGTGGAAGAGATAAAGAACAAGGAGATGCTTATATTCAAACAAGTAGTGCTAATAATTATGCAATCATAGATGCAATAAATCAGGATTATGATTCTTTTTTTGAACATGAAAATAATGAAAGAAAATTATACAAGAACCCACCATTTATGAACTTACTTTCAATCGATGTTAATGGTAATGATGCTGGTGAAGTAAATAGCAAAGCTAACGAAATTAAAGAATTTATAAAAAGCTATGGTATAAATGATGCAATAGTTTTAGGTCCAAGTGAACTTATTAAAAAAGGTATTAAATTTAAAAAACAGGTATTCATTAAATACAAAAAACTTGCCTCTATTAAAGAAGCAATTGAAGACACGATTGACACTTATAAATCCAGTAACAAAATATCGATTAGAATCAATTTAAATCCGTATAATTTTTAATTCACTTATTTGAACAAAGTCTTAGATTTTTGCATAATTTTTAGTTGTTTTAATAGCATTTTAAATTGAAAAAAACGCTATAATAATCTAAGATTATTAACATAGGAAGAATTTTATGATTACTGTTTCAATTTTAGGATTAGATCCATATTTAGTTAGACAAATTTCAAAAGCTACAACGGCAAAATTAGCAGACATTTATGAAGTATCAAAAGATGATATTGATTTTTATGCTCCAGAATGTCTTTTTATTCATGATGGGGTTGAACAAAACACATGGAATGTTTTAGTTCGTGTTCATGCGCCATTAAAAGTAAAAGTCATGGAAAGAGAAGTTGCACTTATCCTTCATGAATTTTTAAAAGATGCATGTGTTCATTGCGCAATTGAATTTTATTATTATTCGAGTGACAACCGTTATGAGTTTATCGATCATGAACATCCAAGATTTATGGACGAAAAAAATAGCGTAGAAATTTTTGGTGAAGATGAGGACGATTGCTGCGATGATGAGGAATGTGAATGCGATCATGAGCATGAAGAAGAACCATATCTTGGCAATATGTTTGAAGATTTTGAAAAGAAATTAAATGGAGAGAAATAATTATGAAAATTTACGAATCATGTTTTAATGTTTTAAAACTTATTATCAAAGAAAAAGTAACTTTTTCTAGTGCGATAGTGAAAAACGCAAAAGGACTTAATAAAGAAGAATATTCTAAAGTTTCAAGTTTATGTGGATATTTCTTAAGAAACTATTTCTCAATTATTTCTATTTCAAGTTTAATTTTTAAAACCAAAGAAATTGAACCAATGATTTATATTGGATTAATATACGCAAATAACTCAAATAAGAAAATTGTCGATGAAAAGGAATCATTAAAATTTTTAGAAAATAAATTAGCTCTTTATCAAGTTAAATTTAATGATGACATTAAAACTGAATTTGATAAAGCAATTAGAGACAAAAGAGAATATCTTAAAGAAGGTTTAAAAGACAAAAAGTTAACATATCTTTCATGCAGAACAAATCTTCCTGAATGGATTATTAATATGCTTTTTAGGCAATACGGAAGAGACATTGCTATTAAAATCATAAATTCTTTAGTAAGAATGCCAAGTCAATACGTTGTAATTAATAATCTTGTTGAAGAAATTGATGCAAGTAAATTACTTGAAGACTTTAAAGAAGTTGATACTAATTTCTTTGAATATAAACAAAAAACAAGTATTAGAAAGAATGATTTTGTAAAAACTGGTAAAGCATATCCTATTCAAAAAGCAGAATTTGATATGGTAAAGAATTTACCTGAACTAGAAAATAAAGAAATTGCTTTCTATTTCGAAGAAAAGAATTCACTTTATATTGCTTTAATGAATAAATATTTAGAAAACAATCACATTTCATTAGCAACTAAAGAACCAAAAAATAACCAAGAATTATTTGCTGTTATTAAACCAGCTAATTACGACAAATTAGATATTTATGAAAGTGATGAAAATTGCTTGATTTCATACTTATCAACAAAACAAGATTTATTAGTTTTTATGCCTGAAAGTTCAAATTTTGAATTATTAAGAAGATCTCCTGAATATGGAATAAATTTTGATACTTCAAAATTAGATGGAATTATTAAAAACGAAGAACAAGAGCTCAATGATATTACTCAATATGTAAATGTTGATGGCTATTTAGTATATTGCTTACCTACATTTGATATTAAAGAAACTTTAGTGACTACTAAAAAATTCTTAGAATCAAATAAGAATTTTAAACTTGTTAAAGAAGTAACTTGCTTCCCAAATGAAAAAGAAAATAGCATTTTCTATTACGCTATTTTCAAAAAGGAAAAATAATCAATGATTAACCTTTATGATTTTACACTTCCTAAATTAGAAGAGCTGATGCTCTCACTTGATGAGAAAAAATATAGAGCAACTCAACTTTTTAAATGGATTTATGAGAAAAGAGTAACTACTTTTGATGAAATGACAGACGTCTCTAAAAAATTTAGAGAAGTTTTAAATAGAGATTTTTGCATTGTTAAACCAAAAATTTTCTTAAAACAACATAGTCAAGATGGAACCATTAAACTCTTATTAGAACTTGAAGACGGAAACAAGATTGAAACTGTTTTAATGAGATATAACTATGGTAATGTCGCATGTGTAACAAGTGAAGTTGGCTGCAACATGGGATGTGCATTTTGTGCAAGCGGTTTATTAAAGAAAAAAAGAGAATTAAAAGTTAGTGAACTAGTGGGACAAATTTTAGTTCTTGATGATCTTTTAAAAGAAGAAGGCAACAATGAAAGAATTACACACGTTGTAGTTATGGGAACTGGCGAACCATTTGATAATTATGATAATGTCATGGGATTTATCAGAATATTAAACCATCCACATGGTTTTGCAATTGGCGCTAGACATATTACGGTTTCAACATGTGGACTTGTTCCAATGATTGAAAAATATGCTAATGAAGGAATTCAAATTAATTTAGCTATTTCTTTACACGCTCCAAATGATGAAATTAGAAATAAAATTATGCCTATTTCACGTAAATATCCTATAGATGAATTGATGAAAGCAGTTAAATATTATGAACAAACTGCTGGTAGGAGAGTAACTTTTGAATATATTTTATTAAAAGGAATAAATGATTCTACAGATAATGCAAGAGAACTAGCTAAACTTATCAAAGGAACTTTAGCTTATGTTAATTTAATTCCTTATAATCCAGTTAATGAAATGAAATACCAAAGAAGTGATGAAAAATCTGTTCATAATTTCATGGATGCATTAATGAAATTAGGTGTAAATGTTACTGTTAGAAAGGAATTTGGCACTGACATTGATGCTGCATGTGGTCAATTAAGAGCAAAAAATGAAAACAAGTAATGTATTTAAAGGTCATTATTGTTATAAAAGCGACATCGGCAAAGTAAGAATCGCCAATGAAGATGAAGCTAAAGTTGTTGTTAATAGTAACGGCAACGTTCTTTTGGTTGTGGCTGATGGAATGGGTGGTCATAATAAAGGAGATTATGCTTCTTTTGAAACCGTAAGAATTATTACCGAAGCTTTTAAAAATCAAAAATACTTTTTAAATACTTTCTTCGCTGCTAGTTGGATTAAAAGAGTTGTAAAAGTTGCAAATTCAACTATTTATAAAACTCAAGATAAAGATGTTACCTATAAAGGTATGGGAACAACTCTATCTTTAGTTTTAATTATTAAAAAGAAAATAATAGTTGTAAATTGCGGGGATTCTCGTGTTTATATTAAAAAAAGTGAAGGAAATTTAGTTCAATTAACTGAAGATCAAACTTATGTTAATTTCTTAGTTAAGAGTGGACAAATAAGTAAGGAAGAAGCACTTGTACATCCAGAAAGACACGTACTTACAAATGCAATTGGATTATTCCCATCAATCTCAATGGATGTAAATATTTATGAGTATCATGGAGAAAGTTTAGTTCTTTGTACTGATGGACTATATAATAACGTAAGTGAAAGAGATATTTTAAATACACTCAATCTAAATACAAGTGTTGAAGATAAATGCGGAAGTTTAATATCATTAGCTAATTTTAATGGTGGAAGTGACAACATAACTTTATGTTTGTGGGAGACTCTTAATGATTAGAATTAATGATGTAATTGGAGAAAGATATAAAGTTATTAGTGAATTAGGGCATGGTGGAATGAGCGATGTTTATGAAGCTCGTGATATAATTTTTCGTAGAAATGTCGCTATTAAGATGATAAAGCCTGAAAATGCTAGAAAGATGGAAAACTTAATCCGCTTTCAAAACGAAGCAAGATTCAGTGCTGCATTCAATCACCCTAATATAGTAAAAATATATGATTATGGAATTCACGGTAATCTTTTATATATTGTTAACGAAGTAGTTAAAGGCCAAACTTTAAGAGAAGTTTTAGATTATAAAAGAAATTTTTCAATTAATGAAGCCTGTTCAATAATGTTACAACTTTGTGATGCAATGATTTGCGTACATTCAAAAAACATTGTTCATAGAGATATAAAACCATTAAATATTTTTTATTCAAATGATGGAGTTGTTAGACTTGGTGATTTTGGAATTTCTGTTTTATTAAATTCGAATATAAATATTAATGAATCAAAAAAGGTAATGGGGACTGTTCAATATTTGGCACCAGAACTCGTATTAGGAAAAGGTGCAAGTTTCCAAAGTGATATTTATGCTATGGGAATAACTTTTTTCGAACTTTTAACTGGGCGAGTTCCTTTTGATGAAAAGGATTTAAGCAAAGTTGCTCTTATGCAAATAAATGAACCAATGCCATCTCCATTAAAAGTCATCCCAACGCTTCCTAAAGAAGCAGAGTATATTATTTTTAAAGCAACAAAAAAAGATCTAAATGAAAGGTATAAAACAGTTCAAGAAATGCGAAATGACATATTATCTTTATATAAGGATAAGAAAATAATGAAAAAGAGAGATAGTTTCTTTGCTCGTATTTTTGGATTTAGTAAAAATTAGGAATTATTTATGAATCAAATTATTATTTCACCATCAATTTTAAGTGCTGATTTCCTTAATTTAGGAAACGACATATTAAAAGCAAAAGAAGCTGGAGCTGAATTTATCCATATTGATGTTATGGATGGCGTTTTTGTTAATAATATTTCTATCGGATTGCCTGTTTTAAAATGTATTGATCATAAATTTAATCTCGTTAACGATGTTCACCTTATGATTGTTAATCCTTTAAAATATGTTCAAGACTTTATTGATGCTGGTGCTGACTATATTACTTTTCATTATGAAGCTGTAAATGAAAAAGGGGATATAGATAAAATTATTGATATTATTCATAAACAAAATAAAAAAGTTGGAATATCTATTAAACCAAATACAAAAGTTGAAGTTCTTTTACCTTATTTAAATAAAATAGACCTTGTTCTTGTTATGAGCGTTGAACCAGGATTTGGTGGACAAAAATTTATTGAGACAAGTTTAGACAAAATTGACTATCTTTCTTCATTTAAAAAGGATAATCATTTAAAATATCTTATAGAAGTAGATGGGGGAATAAACGAAGACACAGCAAAACTTTGTGTTAAGGCTGGTGCTGATGTCTTAGTTGCTGGAAGTTATCTTTATAAAAGTAAAGATATGAAAGAGAGCTTAGAAAAACTCAGAGGTTAAATTATGCATGGTATTATTTTTCTTAGTTTGATTGCTTGCGCTTGTATAGCGCTAGTTATAAATTCTTATATCGATATTAATGCATTTAATAGAACGGGGAGTAAGAAATTTAATTTCTTAACTTATTTTCCTTTTGAATTAACACAAAGCAAGAAAACAATTGCTAATAAATTACCATATATTTTCTTTGAATCATTAGGTTTAATTTTATTATCAAGTGCTAGCCTTATTTTTTCTCTTGCCACAAAAGAAGCGAACGGAGCTTTTGTTACATCAATTTTCTTTTTTGCTTTTAATTTATTGTTCTGTCTTACATTTATTGCACTTAAATTTATAAAACTTTCAAACTTTAAATTACATTGTGCTTTTGCAACTGCAGAAGTTTGCTTCGCTTTACTTATAAACTTCTTATATGCATTTTATTTTAGTTCACAATCATTTGCTTTTATTAATAAAATGCCAAGTGATGCAATAAGATACAGTTGCTTCGCTGTTTCCTTTTTATTAATAATTGCTGAGTTTGCTTTAATTCTTAATCCATCAGCTAAAGGATGGCTAAGAATGGTAAAAATTGATGCTGAAACATTTAATAGACCAAAACATTGCTATTTAGCAATTGTTGAATGGGGTACATTATTAGTATATTTCTTAAGCTTTATTCCTTTAATTATTGTATTTTTCTTCTAATAAATAAAAAAAGATAAACAAAAAGAGCTATCTATTCGGATAGCTCTTTTAATTAGTTTGATTTTAATGATTTGTTGAGGGTACGATAAGCACGAGCGCTCATTCTTACTTTACAAATTTGACCATCAATTTCAACTCTGTATGTATGTAAATTAACATCCCATCTTCTTCTTGTAGCCCTTAATGAGTGGGAACGTCTATTTCCGCTAATAGGTCTTTTTCCTGTTACTGGACATATTCTTGACATATTCGTTTCCTCCTTTCAAATCACGTGCTATTAATATTATCATAAAACAATATTTGATGTAAAGCGATTTTTATATAAGAAAATTTCTTATTTTGACAAACAAAATATTCCAAAAAATAACGACAATAATATTTTTAAAAAAATAATTACTTTTTTTCAAAAATTTTTAAATTCTATACGTCGTACTTAATGAAGGAGGTTATTTATGACATAAAACTTTGCTATCTAAAATATATTTATTTTATTAAATGTAAAAATTAAAGTTTAACTCCAGGAAATCTTCCATGAAATTCTTCCCTAGTAATTAAATTATTCGAATATTTATGAACATATTCTAAGACTTTTCCTTCTTTATCAAGAATTAAAAATCTTGCTATGCCCTTATCTGTATAAAATAAAAGAGTGTTATGCTTTTTGGTATATTCTTCATCAATATAAAGAATCTCATCATATTTATAAACCATGTCTTTGTTAAAGCGATGATGACGCAACTCTTGATTGCTTAATATGTAGTAACTTTCTTTCGATAAAATAAAATATGAGATAATCGAAATGACAAGCCAAGCGGCAACCGAGACTACATCTTGCGTTATATAAACATTGAGGTCTTTAGGATCTTTGTAAGCCCAAGCAAAACGACTTGAAAACACAGCATAAATTATTACGAGAAGTATTAACGAATATGCAATAAAAGTTTTCATTAATGATTTCTTACTAGGATAGACTTTAGTTTCTTTACTCATGTGTTAATTATACTGAAAATTGGAATTTTAGTTTAGAAAAATTTCTTCTTTTAAGCAACGCAATTGCAGTCTTATTTTTTGAGCTTAAATTTGGTTTAAAAAATAATGCCAATTATAGTGTTCGATATCAAAAAGCGTTTAAAAGTTTTACTTTTTTGATTTTTTATCATTAAAATATATTAAATTTTATCATGAAAATATGTTAAAAAATTAATGCGATTTATTATTAATGAATGATATAATTAAAGAGTTAAAAATTATGAACTTATTTGATATTATTCCAGAGAATTATTTTGGTCTATTTGCAGGGAAAAATAGATCAATTTATATCGAAAGCTTACTAGTACTTTATGACTTACTAGAATCAGATGAAACTCTAATTTCAAAAAATGATTTTATAAAAGCATTAAAAGAGAAAAGTGACGACATCGATAAGTTTTCATATGCGGATGAAGACTTTGAAACTACAGGAGATGAGGCATTACTTTTAAACACAATAAATGCGAAAGCAACTTTTATTGTTAACAGACTTGAAGAAACTGGTTGGATCGATATAGCAATGAATCCCGACACTTTTGAAGAAACGATTGTATTACCACAATACTCAATTTTAATTTTAAAAGCTTTTAGAGATATCATCAGTGATGAAGAATCACCTTATATTAGTTTAGTCCACTCTACATATAGTGAACTTAAACTCGAAGATGAAGAACAAGATGAATTAATGTTTGTTACATTACTTAGAAGCTTTGAAAATACAAAGAAATTGAAAGTCGAGTTAATTACTGTAACTCACTCAATTAGAATTTTCCAAACAAAACTTTCTAAACTTTTTGATACTAACAAAGTATTACATGATTATTTTGATGTTTATAAAAAGAAAATTAGCGACAGATATTATCATCCTTTAAAAACTTTTGATAGTGTTGCTCGTTTTAAACGACCAATTATTAAAATTTTAGACAAATGGTTAAATACAAAAGAAATTAGAGAGAAACTTGTTGTCCAAGCAAGTTTATCAATGGGCATTAACGATAAAAAAGAAATAGAAAAAGAAATTATTAGTAAAATTAACTTTATCACTGATACTTATGAGAGATTGAACGCTATTATTGCTGATATTGATAAAGAAAATAATGCTTATACAAGAAGCAGTACTAATAAAATTCTTTATCTTAATAATAACGATAAAACTATTAAAGGTTACCTTGAAGATATTCTTAAAACTTATGCTAAGAATACTAACAATACAAGAATGCTTTCTAAGATTTTAAGCAAAATGCAAGATTCCATTTATTTTTATGAACAAGGATACATTGATCCAACGAGCGTAACTCTACCAATACTTAGAAGACTTCGTGAAGATAGTGACCCATTAGCGTTAGTTTCATTTGATGATGCAGCTGACTTAATGATGTCTGGATTCCTTGAAGAAACAAAAGGTATATTTACTGATGATAAAGTTTATGGATTTATGCATGAAGCATTCCAAGGAAGAGAGAAGATTGGAATAGAAGATGTACCGCTTTCTAATTTTGATGCATTTATTTGCTTAATTCTTGCGGTCATCAAAAAAGATGATGAACATTGCTTCTATAAAGTTGAAGAAATTGACAAAACAAAAGTTCATACGCAAGGGTATATCGTTCCAAACTTTGTTTTTACGATAAAGGAGTAATATATTATGTTTAGTGAAGATTATTTAAAGATTCCTCAAGCAGATAAGAATGAATTCGGTTCTGTTGTTAATACTTTATTACTCAAAGGATTTATAGTAAGAGATATCTATGATAGTAAAGAAAAAGTAATGAAGACAAATCCTGATTATAGATTTCTTGAAAGATATTTTGACTTAGTAAATGATTATTTAAAATTTAGTGGTTGGAATATCGAAAAAGATGTAATTCTTGGAGTTATTGCTTTAAGCAATTTTTATACAGAAAATCGTATTAAAATTGATAGAGAAACAAGCTTAGTTTTATTTGCTTTAAGATTAATTTATGAAAATGAAAAAGGTGCAAGTAATTCTAGCAATCAAGCTATTTACATTACTACACCCGGGCTTCTTAACATCATGATTGAGGATGGTGTTACTATGCCAGGCAGAAAAATGAATGGCCGTTCACTTGCTCGCGCACTTCGCTTTTTAGCAAATCACAATATTATTACAAAAGTTAGTGGAAACTATGATGATGGAAATGTTTCTTTCTACATCTTACCTTCAATTGTATATGCTCTTGATAATGATAGAATCGTTGCAATGAGTGAAGCATTAAAGGAATTAAATGAAAAATATAACAACTCTCAACAAGGAGGGCTCTTTTAATGAAACAATTAACAAAAATTAGAATTATAAATTGGCATTATTTTTGGGATGAAACTATCGACGTTAGGCCAATTGTATTTTTAACAGGTGTTAACGGTAGTGGTAAGTCAACATTAATCGATGCTTTACAAATCGTTTTATTAGGTGACACAAGTGGCAGATCATTCAATAAAGCTGCTATGGAAAAGTCAAACAGAACATTAAAAGGCTATTTACGTGGTGAACTTGGTGATACTGAAGATGGTGGATTTAAATATTTAAGAAATGGAAGATTTACTTCATATATTGTTCTTGAATTTTATGATGATTTAAATAAAAACTCATTCTTAATGGGTATAGTATTTGATAGTTATGACGATGGAAGTGAAGATCATCATTTCTTTACAGTCGAAGGAGCTATGCCTGTTAATAATTTTGTTGAAAACAATGTGCCTCTTGATTATAAGAGACTTGCTGCATTCTTTAACGAAAATTATCCAAAATCATTTACGTTCTTTGATTCAAATAAACAATATCAAGAATTTTTAAAGAAGAAATTTGGTGGATTAAAAGATAGATACTTCTCATTGTTTAAGAAAGCTACATCATTTGCTCCAATTGCAGATGTTCCTTCCTTTATTACAGATTATGTTTGTGAACCTCAACCAAATATTGTTTTAGATAAATTACAAGACAATATTCTTCAATATAAGAGACTTGAAAATGAAGCCTTAAATATCGAGAAGAGAGTTAGAAGACTTGAAGACATTCAAAAAGAATACAATGTCTATGCTGCTAATCTTGAAAATTTAAAAATTTCTCAATATATTCTTGAAAAGTGTCAACTTGAACAAGCATATGCAAAATTACGTTCCTACAATAATGCTATTGAAAGAAACAATGCAAGAATTGAAGAAATTGATGTTGAACTTGAAGACTTCAAGAGTAGTCTTGAAGAACTTGAAGTTAAAAAAACAAGATTAATTGGCGATAGAGCAAGCAACGACTCTGAACGTATCGCTTTAACTTTAAAAGAAGAAAAGAGAAACGTTGAAACAAAAATTAATGAAATTAATAGAAATATTGAAATTGTAAAAGACAATTTAAGTTCTTATACAAATAACTTTTATCAAGCAGCTTCAAAATTATTAGATGATGCAAAGGATATTGATTACTCTTTATTAGGTGCTGATCTTGAAGAAGACTTTAACATCGCAGAAGAATATGCAAGAAAAGTTAAAAATAGTTGTGAAAGATTTAAAGAAACATTCTTAGAAGATCTTTCAAAAATGACAAAGGAAGATTTATCAACTTTTAGAGATGATTTACTTTTATTCAAACAAACTATTTCTAAACTTGTTTATTCAGTAGGTATTTCTTCACAAAAAATTGAAAAAACTATTCGTGATTTAAGAAGTCAAGAAACTGAAATGAAAGGTGGTACTAAAACATATAGTACTGAATTAACAATTATCAAGCAAAGACTCGAATCAAAACTTGAAGAAACATTTAATAAAAAGATTCCTGTTTCAATTTTTGCTGATTTAATAGATATCGATGACTTAAGTTGGTCAAATGCAATTGAAGGACTTCTAAGTGCACAAAAATTTAATTTGTTTGTAGCGCCTAAATATTATGAAGATGCTTATAAAATCTTAAGAAATTTACTTAATGATTTTAATTTCTATGGTACTGCATTAGTTGATGAAGAAAAGATTATTGATCGTAATCCAATATGCGAAAATGGTTCACTTGCTGAAGAAATTTCAACTAATCACGAAGGTGCTAGAGCTTATACTAATTTCTTATTAGGAAGAGTTCATAAATCAAAAGACATTGCGGAAGCTAGAGAGTCTGGAAATGGTATTACTAAAGAATGTGATCTTTATAGAAATTTCACACTTAGTAGACTTAATCCTAAACTTTATAGAACAAGCTTTATTGGAAGAAATGTTGGTGATAGATTTTTACGTGAAAAGAGTGAACAACTTCAAAGCAATATCGAATTACTCAACATTTATCATGGAATTTCATCTATATTAAATAATGCAAACTCTCTTGAAGTTATTACAACTACTGAAATTGATAACTCATTCAATTTATTAAAGAGAATTTCTGAATTATCAGGACTTATCAAAAACAAAGAATATATTGAAGGGGAATTGAAAGATAGTGGTTCTCCATTAACAAGTTCAATCGATAATAGAATTAAAGATATCGAAGCAGATATTAAATCTATTAGCGATTCTAGAGAAAGAATTATTCTTGAAAAAGGAAATCTTGTAAAAGATATTGAAAATATAAAAACTGATAAGATTATTTCTGAACAAGCAAGCATTAAACAAATGGAAGATAATATTAACTCCCATTATGATCCTTTCTTGGTTAGTGATAAGGCTTTGCCTATTTATAATCAACAAAGAGAAGAAGGAAAATCTAATCTCGAAATTTTATCCATGTTTAATGTTGAACAATCTCGATTAAATTACCAAGTAAATAGTCTTAAGAATTCAATTATTAAATTAAGAAGAGACTATTGTAATGATTATCATCTTTCTTATGATGTAGAGAATCAGTCGAATGAAGTGTTTGAGGCAGAATTAACTGATTTTAGAGATGTTAAATTACCTCAATATAGAGAAAAAATTCAAGATTCTTACGAAAAAGCAACAAAGCAATTTAAAGATGACTTTATCTTTAAATTAAGAGCAGCAATCGAAGATGTTGAAGACCAAATTGAAAACTTAAATGGCGCATTAAAACAATCTTCTTTCGGAAAAGATCAATACGAATTTACTGTTAGACCTTCACAAGTTTATAAGAGATATTACGATATGCTCAAGGACGACTTAATCATTAATGGTGGTAAAGACGATACTGAGTTTATTACTAAATATAAAGATGTCATGGAAGACTTATTTAAACAAATTGTTGATGTCGGAAATGGCGATAAAAATGGTTTATTATTAGAAAACATCACTAAATTTACTGATTATAGAAGCTATTTAGATTTTGATGTTATCGTGTATAATAAAGATACAGGTGATGTGAAACGACTTTCAAAAATGATGAGAAAAAATAGTGGTGGTGAAAACCAAACACCATTCTACATTTCAGTCTTAGCATCTTTTGCACAGTTATATCATGTCAATGATGAAGGAGAAATCGGCAACACAACTAGATTGATAATTTTCGATGAAGCATTCTCTAAGATGGATAGAAACAGAATGACTGAAGCTGTTAAACTTTTAAGGAAATTTTCTTTACAGGTTATTCTCAGTGCACCATACGATAAAATTCCAGATATTTCACCTTTAGTAGATGAAACATTAATTGTGCTCCACGATAAAAATAAGAGTTGTGTGCGATTATTCGAAAAAGAGTAAATTGCATAACTAAAGAAGGGAGTAATTATGACAGGAAAAGTTGTTGCGATGATACTTGCAGGAGGTAAGGGAACCCGATTAAAAGCACTTACAAAAAAGATTGCTAAGCCTGCAGTGTATTTCGGAGGAAAATATAGAATCATTGATTTTTCTCTCTCAAACGTAGCAAATTCCGATATTAATGTATGTGGTGTCTTAACTCAATATGAGTCAGTTGCACTTAATAATTATATTGGAAACGGTTCAGTATGGGGATTTGATGGAGTTAATGGAAAATGTTTACCATTACCACCACGTCAAACTGAAGAAGGTGCAAACTGGTATAAAGGAACAGCTGATGCCATTTATCAAAACCTTGATTTTTTAGATGAAGAAGATCCTGATTACGTAGTTGTTTTAAGTGGTGATCATATCTATAAAACAACTTACAATGACATGATTGATTTGCATATTAAAAATAATGCAACATGCACAATTAGTGTTATTGAAGTTCCATGGGAAGAAGCTTCTAGATTTGGAATTCTAGAAGTTGATGAAAAAGATAGAATTACTAAATTCGTTGAAAAACCTAAAAAACCATTATCAAATTTAGCAAGTATGGGCGTTTATGTATTTACATATAAAGATCTAAGAAAAGCTTTAATTGCTGATGCTAAAGATGAAAATAGCGCTCATGATTTTGGTGGAAATATTATTCCTAAATTCTTAAGTGATAATAAAAAACTTATGGCTTATAGATTCTCTGGATATTGGAGAGATGTTGGTACTTTAGATAGTTTACATAAAGCAAATCTTGAATTATTACCATCTCAAAGAAAAGAAGATACAATTCGTTTTAATGAATATCCAAGAGTATTTAGCGAAGATACTCACTCAATGCCTCAATTTATCGGACCACACGCTGTTGTTAAAGATTCATTAATTAACCAAGGTTCAATTATTCTAGGCAAAGTTGTTGAATCTGTAATTTCTAATGAAGTTTATGTTGCAAAAGGTGCAGTTATTGAAAAATCAGTTTTAATGCCTGGCGTTAGAATTGGCGAAAACGCACATATACATAATGCAATTTTAGGACCAAATACACAAATTAAAGACAACGAAGTTATTAATGAAAATAGTGATGAAGTTGTCCTTATCGATTATGAAAGGAACCTTCAAAAATGAACAATGTTTTAGCTCTTGTTGATTTATATGATCAAAATGATTTAGGTTTACTTACTAAAGAAAGACCACTTGCAAGTACAACTTTTCTTGGCAGATATGCTTTTATTGACTTCGTATTATCAAATTTAACTAATAGTGGCATTGACAACATTGGAATTCTTGTTAAAGAACATGTTAATAATATTCATAAGCATATATTATTTCCTAATACATATTTAACTAATCCAAAGACAGGCTTCTTAAGTTTCCTTATTAATGAAAAAGGCATTATTAATCCTGTTTATAATACTGATGTAAATAATATTAAAGAAAACGATTTCGTTTTATTTGATGAAAATACAAAATATATTATTGTTACTAACTCAAGTATTGTTACTAAAACTGATTATAGAGAAATAATGAACGAACACATTAAAAGTGGAAAACTTTGCTCATTAGTCTATAAAAAAGTCGAACATTCAAATGAATTTAGAAATTCATACAAAGTAGTTTCTGATAGTCTTAACTGCGTTCAAAAATTATATAAAGATATGAATGATGAACCTGCTAATGTTCTTTTAAATACTCTTATTATTGATAAAGAATTATTTATCAATATGCTTAAAAAATCTAACGAATTAAGTGTTGTTTATACTTTTGAAGACATGGTGAATTATATTGCTAACTATGTTACAAAAGTTAACTTAATTGAATTTAAAGATATTGCTTTATGCTTTGATTCATTAGAAAAATATTTCAAATACTCACTTGATTTCTTAAATAATCCAATACTTTTAAAAGACTTCTTCGGGGATGAAAAATGGTCATTCTATACAACAACACACAATTCAAGACCTGTTTTACATGGTGAACATGCTGTTGTTGAAAATTCTTTAATTGCTAACGGAAGTGCAATTGAAGGAACTGTAAAAAATTCAATTATTTGTCGTGATGTTACTGTTGAAGAAGGGGCAACTGTTGAAAATTCTATTATTTTCACACACTGTGTAATCAAAGCTGGAACACATATTAAAAATGTTATCGCTGATAAACGTGTACATTTTGTGGAAAAGAAAGAAATTGTTGGTGATGAAAATAAACCACTTTATTTCCCAAGAGGAGTTAATGTTTAATTTATGAATATACTTTTTGTATCAAGTGAAGCTTTACCATTTGCAAAAACTGGTGGCTTAGCTGATGTTGCATATGCATTGCCAAAAGAACTCGTAAAAAAAGGTGAAGATGTTGGCGTTGTAATGCCATTCTATTCTTCAATTGACCAAAGCAAATTTAATATTAAATTTTTAGTTTCATTTGCAGTTAAAATGGGATGGAGATGCATAAAAACTGATGTTTACCATTCTATTATTGATGGAATAGACTACTATTTAATTAGAAATGATTTCTATTTTAATAGAAATAATGGATTATATGGTTACTATGATGATGGTGAAAGATATGCTTTCTTCTCAAATGCTGTTCTTGAATTAGTAAAACATTTGCCATTTAAAGTAGATGTTATTCATGTAAATGATTGGCAAACTGGAATGATTCCTTGCCTCATTAAAGAAAAGTACAAAAATGATGAATTCTTTAAAACAATTAAAACTGTTTTAACGATTCATAATCCATTATTTAAAGGGTACTTTGGTGTTGGAAGCTTAAATGATTTCTATGGACTAGATCAAAACTTGTTCTTTTCTGGAAGAATTAGACTTGAAGGACAAGTTTCAACACTTAAAGCAGGCATTGCTTTTGCTGATAAAATTACAACAGTTTCTCCAACACATGCTTATGAACTTAAAACTCCTGAAGGAAGTAAAGGTTTATGGTACGACCTTGTTTTAAGACAAAATGACTTTGTTGGAATATTAAATGGAATGGATTATAAAGAATTTGATCCTACTAGAGACCCATTAATTTATGCTAACTTCACTAAAAAAGAAATTGATGAAGGCAAAAAGAAAAATAAAGATGCGTTTGTAAAAGAATATAACCTTAAAAAAGATGCTCCTTTATTTAGCGTCGTATCTCGTTTAACAGATCAAAAAGGTCTCACATTAATTAATGCAATGGCTGATTTTGCTGTTAGTAGTGGTGCTAATTTTGCTCTTGTTGGTAGTGGAGAAAAATGGGCTGAAGACTATTACAACAATTTACAAAGAAAATATCCTGAAAATATTATGGTTTTCATTGGATATAACAATGAAATTGCTCACAAAGTTTATGCTGCCAGTGATTTCTTCTTAATGCCTAGTGCTTTTGAACCATGTGGATTAGGCCAAATGATCGCTCAAAGATACGGAACTTTACCAATTGTAAGAAGAACTGGTGGGTTAAAAGATAGTGTCATCCCTTATTCTTATGCAATTAACAATTATAAAGAAGCTGATGGATTTGGATTTGATGATTTCTCAATTACTGAATCACTTAAATGTGTTGCTCAAGCGTTAATGACATATAACTCAAGATATACAACTTTTAAAAAGTTAAGATTAAATGCTGCAAAGGTTGATCACACATGGTCAAAATCTGCTGATGAATATATTGATTTATATAAATTAATGCTAAATATTAAATAAAAATCATAACTAAATTGGATCGAGGAAACTTGGTCCTTTTTCTTTATGCATATTATTTGATGTATACCCTGTGGGGGTATAGAATTTAAGTATTCTAAAGGAGATAGTAATGAGCTGCTGTTGTGAAAAACATACTTATAGAAAAGAAGCTGATAAGGATGCATTAAAAATTAGAATTAATAAAATAGCTGGACAAATGAACGGAATCAAAAAAATGATTGATGATGATAGATACTGTTCAGATATTTTAATTCAACTTTTAGCAATTGAAAAAGCTATTAAAAGTTTAGAAATGGTAATTTTAGATAATCATTTAAAAACATGTGTAGTAAATGACATTAAAAACAATGATTTATCTTCATTAGATGAAATTACAGATTTAATTAAAAAAATGGATTAATTTTATGAAGAAAAAATTTGATATAGAAGGCATGAGCTGCGCAGCTTGTGCGGCGCATATTGATAATGCAGTAAGAAAAGTTGATGGAGTTAAAGATGTTAATGTGAATTTACTCTCAAATTCTATGGAAGTAGAATTCGATGATAAAAAATGCAATGATGAAAAAATAATTAACGCCGTTTTTGATGCAGGGTATGGTGCGTGCGAAATTGGTAAAAAACCCGAAAAGAAAGAAAAATCAAAAAACAGTAAGAGAGATTTGATCGAACTAATTGTATCTTTTATATTTCTTATTGTTTTAATGTACATTTCTATGGGACATATGGATACTTTTAATTGGCCTTTACCTAGTTTTTTACTTGGAATGGAAAATGCTTTAACTTTTAGTTTTACCCAATTACTTTTAACAATTCCATCAATAATTTTCTTTAGAAAATTCTTTATTAATGGTTTTAAAAATTTATTCCATCTAAGACCTAATATGGATTCTTTAATTGCATTAGGAGCAACCGCAAGTTTAATTTATGGAATTGTTGCTATTTATGCAATCGGATATGGACTTGGTCATGATGATAATGAAATAGTTATGCAATATATGCATAATTTATATTTTGAAAGCGTTGCAATGATTTTAACTTTAGTTAGTTTAGGAAAATATTTAGAAGGACTATCAAAGAAAAAAACTACTAAAACTATCGAAGAACTCGTTAAACTTACACCTCAAAATGCTGTCGTTTTAAGAGATGATCAAGAATTAAATGTAAATATAAATGATGTAAAAGTTAACGATATTATTATTTGCAAAAAAGGAGATAAGATACCAGTTGATGGTGAGATTATAGATGGCAATGCTTCGATTGATGAAAGCAACATTACTGGAGAATCACTCCCTATATATAAAGGAAAAGGAAAAAATGTATTTGCTAGTACAATTATTACTGCGGGTTTTATAAAAATTAAAGCTCAAAAAGTTGGCGAAGATACATCGATTAATACTATAATTAAATTAGTTGAAGAAGCTAGTAATTCGAAAGCTCCTATATCTAAATTAGTTGATAAAGTTTCACTTGTATTTGTTCCAACTATAATTAGCATAAGTTTAATAACTTTTATAGGTTTTATTATTTCGATATATTGTTTTAATGCTCCTTATACATTTAGCGATGCTTTTAATTTTGCAATTTCTACATTAGTTATCGCATGTCCTTGTGCATTAGGACTTGCAACACCTGTCGCGATTATGGTTGGCTGTGGAAAAGGTGCTTCAAATGGTTTGCTTATCAAAAATGCGGAAGTTTTAGAAAATACACATTATATAAAAACAATAGTTTTAGATAAAACAGGAACAATTACAGAAGGAAAACCTAAAGTAACTGATTTTATTGTATTTAAAGAAGATAAAAACATTAGAAATGAGATTTATTCGTTAGAGAAAAGAAGCGAACATCCATTATCTAATGCAATTGTTGAATTTTTAAGTTGCTCAAATGAATTTAAAATTGATGAATTTAAATCGATTGATGGAGTCGGAATAGAAGGAAAAATTGATAATAATGATATTATCATTGGAAACAAGAAAGTTTTAGAAATGATAAATGAAAATAATTTTAGTTTATCAACCTTCAATAAGCTTAGCGAAGAAGGAAAAACTGTATTATTTGTTTCTAAAAATTCTAAAATCGCATGTTTAATTGCTTTAAAAGATACAATTAAAGAAAATAGTGCTGAAGCAATCAAAGAACTTAAGAAATTAGGAATTAAAATTATTATGTTAACTGGTGATAATGAGGTAACAGCAAAACATATTGCAAATGAAGTAGGAATTAATGAAGTTATTAGTGAAGTTTTACCTCAAGATAAACAAAAAGTAATAAATTCATTAAAAACTGATAGTCATCATCTTGTTGCTATGGTTGGTGATGGAGTTAATGATGCGCTTGCTTTAACTAGTGCTGATATAGGAATAGGAATTGGAGCGGGTAGCGAAGTTGCACTTAATAGTAGCGATATTGTACTTAAAAGAAGTGATTTAATGGATGTTAAAAATGCACTGATTTTATCAAAAAGAACAATGGTAACTATTAAAATTGGATTATTTTGGGCATTTTTCTATAATTCGATAGGTGTAATTCTTGCAACTGGCATTTTTTATCCATCATTTGGAATCAAATTGAATCCAATGATAAGTAGCCTTGCAATGGCTTTTTCAAGTGTATTTGTTGTGCTTAATGCATTAACAATAAATTTATTAAATTTTAATAAAAAAGGAGAAACAAAAATTATGAAGAAAGTTGTTAATTTTAAAATTGATGGAATGATGTGTGAACATTGTAAAAAACATGCTTACGATGCAATCATGAAAGTAAATGGTGTCGAAGAAGCTAATGTTGATTTAAAAAATGGAACAGCAAAAGTAACTGGTGAAAACTTTAATGAAAACGACATCATTAATGCTATAGAAGATGTTGGTTATAAAGCAAGAATTAATTAGCATTTATATAGTAAAGTAATAAATAAGAGTTCAATTTTAATTTTAAAAAAAGTATAATCTAGTCGATGAATAATTAAAGATTTTTATTTCTTAGAGAATTAACGGGTGGTGAAAGTTAATAAATAAAACTTTAAGTCTCACATCGACGATTTAACTTTAATGAGAGCGCTAAAAGTTTTTAGCGAACTAAGGTGGTACCGCGTATATTACGTCCTTAGAATGTTTTCTAAGGATTTTTTTATAGGAGGAATTTGTATGTACAATCATAAAGAAGTAGAACAAAAATGGAGAAAAGTTTGGGACGATAACAAAGAATATAGATGTGATACATCTGATTTTAGTAAACCTAAATATTATGCACTCGATATGTTCCCTTATCCAAGTGGACAAGGATTACACGTTGGACATCCAGAAGGATACACAGCAACTGATATTGTATCAAGAATGAAGAGAATGCAAGGCTTTAATGTTCTTCACCCAATTGGATGGGACGCTTTTGGTCTTCCTGCAGAACAATATGCAATGAAAATGAATGAACATCCTGAAGCTTTTACAATTAAAAACATTAATAATTTCAGAAGACAAATTAAAATGCTCGGTTTTTCTTATGATTATGATAGAGAAATCATGACATGCGATCCTTCATATTACAAATGGACTCAATGGATTTTTGCAAAAATGTTTGATAATAATTTAGCTTATGTTGATTATAAACCTGTTAACTGGTGTCCAGAACTTGGAACAGTTTTAGCAAACGAAGAAGTTATTGATGGAAAGAGTGAAAGAGGTGGATTCCCTGTCATTCGTAAACCAATGAGACAATGGATGCTTCGTATTACTGAATATGCAGATAAATTGGATGAAGGATTAAAGGGACTTGATTGGCCTAATTCAACTATTGAACTTCAACATAACTGGATCGGAAAGTCTAAAGGCACAGAAGTTATATTTAAAATCGATGGAAGCGATAAAACATTTAAAGTTTTTACAACAAGAGCTGATACATTATTTGGTTGTTCATATTGCTGTTTAGCACCTGAACATCCACTTGTAAAAGAGCTTGTTACAGATGATAAGAAAGAAGAAGTTGAAAAATATATTGAAGTTTGTTCACATAAATCAGACTTAGATAGAACAGAATTAAATAAGGACAAAACAGGTGTATTTATTGGAAGATATGCAATTAATCCTATAAATAATAAAAAAGTGCCTATCTTTATTGCTGATTATGTTTTAGCAAGCTATGGCAGTGGAGCAGTTATGGCAGTCCCAGCTCATGATGAAAGAGATTATGCTTTTGCTAAAAAATATAATTTACCTATCAATGTAGTTATTGAAAGTGATTGTTCAAAAGAAGCATTTACTCAAGATGGACCACATATTAATAGCAACTTCATTAATGGTATGAAAATTAATGAAGCAAAAGAAGCAATTACTAATAAATTAATTGAGATTGGTGCAGGAAATTTCAAAATTAACTACAAATTAAGAGATTGGTTATTCTCAAGACAAAGATATTGGGGAGAGCCAATTCCAATTGTAACTTATGATGACACAAAAGAAATGGCTAGAATTAAAGATGAAGACTTACCTTTAGTTTTACCTAAATTAAAAGAATATAAACCTAGTGGAACAGGTGAATCACCACTTGTTCATGCAACTGATTGGTTACATATTACATATAATGGTCACAAAGCAACTAGAGAAACAAATACAATGCCTCAATGGGCTGGAAGCTGTTGGTATTATATTCGATATATCGATCCACATAATAACAATGCAATTGCAGATAAAAAATTATTAGACCATTGGCTACCAGTTGATTTATACATTGGTGGACAAGAGCATGCTGTCTTACATCTTTTATATGCTAGATTCTGGCATAAATTCTTATTTGATCAAGGTGTAGTTTCCTGCAAAGAACCATTCAAGAAATTATTCCATCAAGGAATGATTTTAGGCGAAAATGGTGAAAAAATGTCAAAATCTAGAGGAAATGTAATAAATCCTGATGATATAGTTGAAAAATATGGTGCTGATACTTTAAGACTCTATGAAATGTTTATGGGACCACTTGAAGCAAGTTTACCATGGTCAAGCAACGGACTTGAAGGAAGTAGAAGATTTATTGATAGAGTCTATAGAATGTTCGAAGATAAAGAATTCTTTAGCAAAGTCGTAGATACAAACGATGGAAGTTTAGATTACATTTATAACGTTACAGTTAAAAAAGTCACACTAGATTTTGAAGCATTACAATTTAATACTGCAATTTCACAAATGATGATTTTTGTTAATGAACTTTATAAAGCAAAAACAATTTATAGAGAATATTTAGAAAACTTTATTAAAATGTTTGATTGCATTTGTCCATTTGTTGGCGAAGAGATTTATCATACTTTCTTAGGACATAATGAAACAATTACATATGCAAAATGGCCAACATATGATGAAAAGAAAACTCAACTTTTATCAATCAAAATGGCGGTTCAAATTAACGGAAAAATGAGAGATTTAATCGAAGTTAATAAAGATGAAGATGATGAAGTTGTAAAAGAAAAAGCTTTAAGTTCAGATAAAATCAAGGCTAACTTAGAAGGACATGAAATTAAGAAAATAATTGTTGTTAAAAATAAAATCGTTTCTATTGTTGTTAAATAATTGAAACATTATTCTTAATTTTGTACTCTAATTTATTAAAATCGTTTCAAGCGTGTCTATTAAATGTTATTATTTAGACAATCAAGGAGACATACATGTTTTTATTCGACTTTTCAAGCGTAAGTAGCTCGATCTATTCGGTACTTACTATTATTAACATAGTTATTTTAGGTATTTGTTCACTCGGATTTGTATTTCAAGTTTTGTATTTTATGTTGTCTTGGCTTAAAAAGAAAACATTACCTAAAACTGACAAAAGATTTCGCTATGCTATCTTAATTCCTGCTCACAATGAAGAAAGTGTTATTGGTGAAACAGTAAAACGTATTCTTAATAATCAAAATTATCCAAAGGATATGTATAAAATATTTGTTTGTTGTCATAACTGTAATGACCATACAATGGAAAGAGTAAAAGAAGCTGGTGGAACACCTATTGAATTCATCGATCCAGATCCAAATCATAGACTTGCTTATGTAATTGATTATGGCATTAAGTACATTCTTAAAAATCACAGAAATGATTTTGATTATATTATTAAAATTGATGCAGATAATATTCTTGAATCAAATTTTATAAATAGAATTAATGAAGGAGCAGCAAAAGGCTATCGTTTAATGAGAGGTTATATCGCTACAGGAAACTTAACTCAAAATAATTGGTCAGCTGTTAGTGGCCTTTATTATATGAGAGATAGTAGAGTTTCTTCTCGTGTTAGAGAAAGACTTCATCTTTCTTCTATGATGGATGGTGGAGCTGGCATGACAATGTGCCTAGATTATCTTGAAAAATTAGGTGGTTATGGAACATATCATGTTAGCGAAGATGCTGATTTTACAATCGAAGCTCTTTTTAATGGTGAAAAAGTGCATTTTGTTGAAGATGCTATAGTATTTGATGATCAACCTGCAACTTTTATTGATACATTCCGTAGAAATAAAAGAATGGGAAATGGTCTAAATAGATTGTTTCTTAAAAAAGGATGGAAGATGCTTTTGTTAGGAATATTCACAGGAAAAATTTCTTTGTTAGATTTATTCTTCCAATTATTATTTATTCCAACTTCATTCTTTTCACTTGTTTGGATTCTTCCTTATTTTGTTGGTTTAATAATTTTCCATCTAGTTAATTTATCGACAAACGGAACATTGATGACATTTATGAATACATGGAATGTTGTTGTTAATCAATATGGTGGTTCTTCTCTGGAATATAGCTTTATGATTGTTAAAGATATTGTTGAAAATGGAATTTTATTTCTCCTTGTAGCAGCTGGACTTTATATATTTGAAACATTAATTTGTGCTATGTCTGCTAAAAAAAGACTTAATGTAAATGTCAAGAAAATCGTTCCTGGAATTATCTTATCTCCTCTCTTTATGCTTTTATATAATATTTCAATTTTCTCAGGAATATTATCAAAACCTGAATGGAAAGCAATTGCTAGAAGCAATAATTATGATTCAGTAACGGAAGCAAAAGACTGATTAAAATTTAAATAAAACCACAAAATGCGGAGTAAAATCCGCTTTTTGTTTGCTTCTAAACTTCTATTATGCTTTAATATGTAAGTCAAAATTCACGGTACCTTATGGACTGTAGAAAGGAACTTTATGATTTTATGTATTGATTGTGGTAACACCTCAATTAAACTTGGAGTCTATGACGAATCAGCACTTGTTAATAAATTCACTATTAAAACAAATAGAGAAAAAACAAGTGATGAATATGCCTATTCTTTTAAGACTTTAATTAAGGAACGTTACGAAATTGATGGATGCATTATTTCAAGTGTTGTACCTTTATTGACTGTTGAACTTACTAGGTGCATTGAAAGAGTTTTTAAAATAAAACCTCTTATTTTAAACAAGTCATTAAAAACAAAAATGAGTATTAAACTTGATAATCCATCAGAACTTGGTGCTGACTTACTTGCAGGAGCAATTGGAGCTAGAAAAAAATATGGCTATCCTCTAGTCGTTGCAGATTTAGGAACAGCAACAAAACTTTATGTCGTTGATGATAAAGGTGCTTTCGTTGGTGGCATTATTAGTTGTGGTATGGAAACTAGTTTAAAAGCCTTGGTTGATAATACATCACTTTTAATGGAAACACCAATTGCTGAACCAGCAAAAATTATTGGGAAGAACACGAAAGATTCTATTCAATCAGGTATTGTTTTCGGACAAGCTTACATGGTAAGCGAATTTGCTAGAAGAATTGAAAACGAACTTGGCTATAAAATAAATAGAATTTTAACAGGTGGCTTTGCTAACGTCATTAGAGATCAAATTGTTTGTTTTAATTATGAAGAAAATTTGGTCCTAGATGGCTTATTTGAAATTTATTGTTTAAATGCAGGAGAAAAAAATGAAAAAGAATAAATTTATAATGTCAATGACAGTTGACGCAATGTTTTTAGCATTAATTGCTATCTTATCCTTTGTACCTTACATTGGATATATTTCAATCGGACCTATTAGTTTTACTATTATTCACATCATTGTTTTAATTGGCGCTCTCTTATTTGGAACAGGTAAAGGTACATTATATGGATTATTTTTTGGATTATTTTCATTATTTAAAGCATTAACTTACCCAGGAACATTAGATTATTTATTTGTTAACCCATTTGTTAGTGTTTTACCAAGAGTATTATTTGGTTTAGTTAGTGGCTTAGTTTTTGATTGTGTTAGAAAAAGAACAACATTCAAAAATTATTTACTTATTTGTGCTCCACTCGCTGGATTATTAACATTTGTACACACATTCTTAACTTTAACTTGTTTATATGTTTTTGGCTATTTAGATATCTTTCAAATTAGCAAATTCTTAGGAATAAGTGAATTAATTGAACAAGCAAATAATTCATTCGGTAACTTCTGGAACTTCCTTTTAGCCTGTATTGCTCCAGGCACAGTTTGTGAAATTGCAGCAGGCGCTATCATTTCACCATTATTATTTGCAGCTTTATATAAAGGTTTTGGAAAAGGAATTCTTGCTCAAAATGGCGTCGTTCTTCCTTTTAGAGAAGAAGGCGAAGATACATTAAGCAAAAAAAGTCTTATCTTAATTGTTGTAGGTTTAGGCGTTTTAGCAGTTGCTCTTTGCGCAATATTATTAGTTTTATTTTATACAAAATAAATAATTTATTTATAAGTTATTATAAAATTTATAGAACTCTGATTAAAATTTTAGTCGGAGTTTTTTATTTGCATAGCTTTAGAAAAATATTGTTTTCTTACTTTTAAATCGGTTTTTAAACTTTATGAGACAATATGAAAATAAAGGTTCCTTGTTTTTCTAAATAATCTACTTTAAAATATTGTTATTGATTATGAAAAAGGCAATATTTTTTGATCTTGATGGAACTTTATGGGATGCTCTAGTACCTTTAACTGATTCCTGGAATAAAGCAATGATAGATAATAAAACAAACTATCGTTTTAATGTACCTTTAATGAAGAGTTTTATGGGACTTACTCCTGAAGAAACTCTACCTTTAGCATTCCCTGGAACATCAAAAGAAGAAGGGATGAAACTTTTTCAAATTTGTTTAAAAAGTGAACTTGAGTTTTTAGCTATTCATCCTGGAGTTCTATATCCAAATGAAATAGAAATCCTATCAATTTTAAAGAAAAAATATCCTTTATATATAGTTTCAAATTCTGATAAAGGTTATATTGAAAACTATTTAGAAGCTTGTAAAATGGAAAGTTTTTTTGAGGGACATTTATGCGCTGGTGATACAGGCTTAGCAAAATGGCAAAACATTAAAAAATTACAACACGATGAAAATATTGATGAAGTTATATATATTGGCGATACTAAAAAAGATATGGTAGAAAGTGACAAAGCTGGAGCTATTTTTATTCATGCAAGTTATGGCTTTGGCAAAATTGAAAATACTAAATATAAGATTTTATCTTTAGATGAGTTACCACAACTTATCGATAAAATTTTTTAAAATATTGGCGTTTTGTAGGGAATTTTCGATAAAAATCTCTAAGAATGGAGTGGTTTATGGGAAATAATGTAAACACAAACGATGGTGCACCAAAACTTAAGCTCAACTACAAAAGAACAATTATTATTGGATTTGCCTTTTTTGGTATCTTACTTTTGTGGCAAGTTTACGACTCATGGTGTCCATCAATTTTAACTGAACTTTTTAAAGAAGTATTAAATGCTGATAACGAAAAAGAAGTTCAATACCTTGTTGGTATGATGATGGCTCTTGATAATTTAGCTGCCTTAATTATGCTACCTATATTTGGTCATCTATCAGACAAAACACATACTAAAATTGGAAAGAGAATGCCTTATATTTTAGTAGGCACATTCTTGTGTGCAATCGCATTTCCATTTATTCCAGTTTTGTTTCATTATCACAATTTAGCAGGAACAATAGGAGTAATGGCTGTTACAGTATTTTTTGCAATGATGTATAGAAATCCTGCAGTTGCTTTAATGCCTGATATCACACCTAAACCTTTAAGAAGTAAAGCTAATGGTATTATCAATATTATGGGTTACATTGGTGGCGCATGCGCAACAATTGTCGGTATTGCTTTTGCACTTACAACATATTTAGGGCCTAGTAGTGAAAATTGGATTAATCATACAGGGAATATTTGGGTCATTGAAGCACCTTTCTTAATTGCTTCAGTTTTAATGGTTATCAGCGCTTTAGTTTTATTCTTCTCTATCAACGAAAACAAGATTGAAAAAGAAGTTGCTGGCGATTTAGCTCTTGGAGAAAAAATGGCAGCTGTTCAAAGCGAAGTTACACATGATGATTCTAAGCCAATGTCTAAAGCAAATAAGATTATGCTTTTCTTAATTTTAGGAGCAGAATTCTTATGGTTTATGGCTGACAACGGTATCGGGACATTTATGAATAACTATACTATTTATTATTTGCGCTGTAAAAGTTCAACAAATATGATTAATACAATTATTGGTGGCTTAGGTTCAGTTCTTGGCTTCTTAATTGGTGGAATTTTAGCCGGAAAAATTGGAAGAAAATGGACAATTGTTACAGGCTTAGGGATGACAGGAACTGCGTTATTAACTTGGGCAATCCTTTCATTTGCAATTCCAGTACACATGCCTGCTGAAGGTACTTATAATTCATTCCCTATTTATCTTTATATAGTATTTGCTTTAAAAGGATTAGGTATGAGTTTTGTACATGTTAACTCTTTCCCAATGGTTGTTGAGATCTGTTCATCAAAGAAGATTGGTAAATTTACAGGATACTACTATGCATCATCAATGTTTGCTCAAACAATTACACCTTGTTTAATCGGTTTATTCCTTTTAATTCCTAATTTCTCTTTCCAATTCTTACCAATTTATGCACTCATTTGTATTGCTGGTGCTACAATTGTATTTATGTTTGTTAAGAATGTTAAAGTTAGCAAAACAGAAATTAAAAAAGGACTTGAAGCATTGGATATTGATGATTAATTATGAAAAAAGAAAAACTTATTAAAAATATTAATCCTTTATTTTTAAAAGGTGTTGCTCATAGAGGACTTTGGAATGAGCAATTTACAGAAAATGGTATCCAAGCTTTTAAAAATGCTATCGATAATAATGTTGCATTTGAATATGATGTTCACATTACAAAAGATAATAAAGTTATTGTTTGCCATGACTCTGAACTAGAAAGAGTAACTGGTAAGCCTGGAATTATTGAAGATTTAACATTAAAAGAAATTAAAGATAATTACACTTTATTAGATGGAACAAAGATTCCAACTTTAGAAGAAGTTTTAAAACTTAATAATGAAAAGGTTCCAATGGTTGTAGAACTTAAGGTATATAAAGATAACTTTAAAGAGTTAGCTAAATATACAATGGGTGAATTAGGTTCTATTAAAGATAAAAAGAATGTTTTCTTAATTTCATTTGATCCACGAGCTCTTGCTTTAACTAAAAAGTTTGGATTTATGCGTGGGTTACTTGTTTGTGAAGCTCATGATTGGACATTTAAACTAAGACATATGTTTGAATCTTTAGATGTAGAAGATACATTATTGAAAAGGAAAGAATATCAAAAATACAGCAAAAATCATTTTGTAAATGTTTGGACGATTGAAGACAAAAAAGTTGCGGAAGAAGTATTACCATATGTTGATACAATTACCTTCCAAAAAATTAGCAAAGATGAAATTAAATCGATGCTAGAAAATAAGAAATAAATTATTTAATGAGTTGAGGGCAGGAGTAGTCCTACCCTTTTAAAACCCCTACATTTGATGGTTTTGGAAATTTTTGTATGGTTTCGTTAGTAAATCCAATATAAATGACTTGTTGGAATACACATTTTATAATGGTGATATTTCCAAATGGAATAAAGAATCTTACCTTTATATAATTGTTGATATGGAAAATTTTAAAAACGATTATGACTTTAAAAAGATTGAAGATAAGCTTTATGATGTTCGTTATGGTGACCTAGATTTTTTTATATCACCTTTTTTAAATCTTCCTTATCAATTAGCACTTGAAAATGCAGCTAAAAAATTATCAATTCCTTATTTAGAATTAAACTCAGGAGAAAAAAAAGTAGTTGTTTTTGGAAGCGTTAAAAAACAAGAAATAATTAATCCTATAATTGTTTTTAAAATAAAAGCATTCGAGTCACTTAAACATAATGAAATAATGGGTGCTATTCTCGGACTAGGAATTAAAAGAGAAATGATAGGGAATATTTATGCTAAAGATGGTATATATATGTTTGAAGCATTAGAACAAATGTCTTCTTTTATCCTAGAAAATTTAAATTATGTTTCTCATTATAAAGTTAATATTGAATTAACAAGCGAAGTACTACCAACCAATATTTTAAAGGAAGACAAAATCATCGTAAGTTCTTTAAGATTAGATAATGTTGTGTCTAGTGCTTTTGATATATCAAGAGATAAAGCAAAAGAAATGATTGAAAATGAAGAAGTTCAATACAATTATTCAGCCGACTTAAAATGTGATCAAAAAATTGAAATTCCTTCTTTTTTATCATGTAGACGCAAAGGCAAAATATTAATTACAGAAATTGATGGAAAAACTAAAAAAGACAAAATCATTCTAAAAATAAATAAATACTAATTTTCAATTTTTCTAATTCTTTACAATAATTTTCATTCAATTTACAAAGGAAAAATATGTAGGAATTAAAAGGTTTTTGATTCTTTAATAAGAAAGAAAATGACAATTGGCGCAATAAATAAAGCAACTTATGAAAATATTTTCATTTTTTTCTTTTTAATGATTTTAATTATGATAAGATATTAGGGAGGTAATAAAAATGGACAACTTAAAAGAACGTGTAACGATCTATGAAGTTGCAAAAGCAAGTGGTGTCTCTTTAGCTACTGTTTCTAGAGTTATAAATAATACTGGCACAGTCAAGGAAGAAACTAAGAACAAAGTTATGTCCGTTATTAAAAAACTTGGATATAAACCTAGCGGACTTGCTCAAGCTTTGGCAACAAACAAAACAACAAATATTGGTGTTATTATTCCTAGTGCAAACTATGTTTACATTGCAAATATGTTAAATGGTATTACGGAAGTTTGTAAAGCAAATGGCTTTACTGTTAGTTTATATACAACTTCACATAGTAGAGAAGATGCTTTATCTTGCTTAGAAAGAGTTATTAAATCTCATGTTGATGGTGTCATCGTATTCGATGATGAACTTAACGGGGAAGATCTCGAAGTATTCAATAATTATTCAGTTCCTGTTATTGATGTAAACAATAGAATTACAGCAAGTAAAATTGGATGTATTCCATTTGGATATGAACATTTAATGAAGAAAATTATTGAAGACAACTTCCTTAAGGGTAGTAAAAAAATGACTTTCCTTCATGTCCACAATGCTGGTAGATTGCTTTCTAGAGTTGAAAATATGTTTATCAAGGTTCACCTTGAAAATGATAGAGAATATTGCATTATGAATTGTGATGATAGTTATCAAAGAACATATCAAGATTTCATGGAAAGATTCAAACAAAAAAGAAAAGAATATGTTATCGCATATCGTGATTCAATCGCAGCTGCTGTATTAAATGCTGCAACTGATAGTGGATTATCTGTTCCTGGAGATATTGAAGTTTTATCAATTATTGGCACTAAATATTCTTCAATTTTAAGACCACAAATTTCTAATCTTCACATTAATTTCCAAGAAGTTGGTAAAAGAGCAATGTATATGCTTATTGACTTAATTAATGGTGATCTTATTGAAAAAGAATATAAATTTGAAAGTGAATATGTTAAAAAAGATTCAACTCTATATTAATTGAAAGGACATAAAAATGGATTTATACGACAAATATATCAGAACGATTGTAGATTTTCCTATTAAGGGAATTAAATTTAGAGATATTACTCCATTACTTGCTAATGGTGATGCTTTCCACCAAGTAATTATGGACTTAAACAAGGAACTCCCTAGTTATGATAAATGGGACAAAATCATTGCTGCCGAAAGTAGAGGATTTATCTTTGCTGCTCCTCTTGCATCTTCTAATAATAAAGGATTAGTACTTGCAAGAAAGGCTGGCAAATTACCACTTGTTGGATATAGAGAAACTTATAAACTTGAATATGGTGAAGCAACTATTGAAATTCCACAAGATGCAATTCAACCTGGCGATAGAGTTATCATAATGGATGATTTAATTGCAACAGGCGGAAGTGCTAAAGCAATGGTTGATTTAGTTCGTAAAGCTGGAGGAATTCCAATTCTTGCATTATTCTTAATTGAATTAAGAAGTTTACAAGGATATAAAAAACTTGGAATCCCAGTTGTTAGTATTGTAAATTATGGTCTTCATACTAATGATTTATTACAAGTTGAAGATAAAAAAGAAAATATGGTCAGATTCATTAAAAAAGTTGATGAAAACGATATTGAAATTGAATACAGTGATAAAACAACTGCAACTATTAATAAAGATAAAATTATTTCAATCGTTCAACTTGAAAAGAATGGAAGAATGACATATATAAAATATAGAGATTAATTTGAGGTGTTTATGGTAAATGTTATTGATGATTTAAACTGGAGAGGTTTAATTAAAGAATATTCTAATGAAGAAAATGTAAAGAAATTATTTGAAACAAAGCAAACAATTTATTGTGGTTTTGATCCAAGTGCTTCAAGTATGCATATTGGAAATTTCGTTATGATTTCTATCTTGATGAGACTTCAACAAGCTGGTCATAAAATTATTGCTATCGTTGGTGGTGGTACTGGTATGATTGGTGACCCTAGTGGAAAGAGTAAAGAAAGAAATTTATTAACTCCTGATAAAGTTAAGGAAAATACAAACGCAATTAAAGCTCAACTTGAAAGATTTATTGATTTATCAGATCCTGAAAAAGGTATGATTTTAAATAATTACGATTGGTTAAGTGAAATTTCATTACTTGAATATTTACGTGACACAGCTAAATATTTCCCAATTAACTATATGCTTAATAAAGATATCGTTAAATCAAGACTTGATGCAGGTATTTCTTTAACAGAATTCTGCTATATGACACTTCAATCATATGACTTTAAACGTTTACACGATATGTATGGTGTTAATATTCAAATTGGTGGAAATGACCAATGGGGTAATTTAACAGCTGGCTTAGACTTTATTAAAAAAACTGAAGGTGATGAAGCTAAAGTTGAATGTATGACAGCTCACCTAATCACAAGAAGTGATGGCAAGAAATTCGGAAAATCTGAAGATGGCGCTCTATTCTTAAATAAAGAACTTACAAGCCCTTATAAACTTTATCAATTCTTTATTAATCAAAGTGATGAAGACAGCGTTAAATATTTAAAAGTGTTTACTTTCTTAACACATGAAGAAATTACAGCAATTGAAAAAGAACACTTAGCTAATTTAGGACAAAGAATTGCTCAAAAAGCATTAGCTTATGAAGTCACAAAGACAATTCATGGTAAAGAAGCAGCTGATGAAGCAAAGAAAATGAGTGAAGTTTTATTCTCAAATAACTTTAAAGAATTGAAAGAAGAATCAATCGAAGAATTATTTGGAAATTATAAAGTTGAAGTTAGTGAAAAAATGAAACTTGAAGATCTTTTAATCTTTGTTAAAGGTGCAAGTAGTAAAAGAGAAGCAAGAGAATTTATTAAAAATAATGCTGTTTCAATCAATGGCGTTAAAGAAAATGATGCTAATAAAGAATTCTATAAAGACGATGCTTTATTTGGAAAATATCTTATTGTTAAAAGAGGCAAAAAGAATTACTATCTAGTTTCTTTAAAATAGTTTATGACAAATAAAAGTAGCAAAATTATTACTTTAGTTTTTATACTTATTGAAGTGGTAATGTATGCTACTTTTTTGTTTGGAGATTTTTCAAATTCTTTTGAAACTACATATATAAAATATGTTGGAATTATATTTTGTTTTCTTTATAGTTTATTTATATTTTTAAAAAGAGCTGAGATTTGCAGGGTTTTTCTTCCAATAGCATTTATTTTTACACTCATTTCTGATTACTTTTTATTAATAAGAGGAGAAGAATACAATTTATTTATTTATGGAATCTGCTCCTTTATTATTGCTCAAATTATTTATTTTTTAATGATTAATTATATAAGAAAAGATAAAACATACTTTATTTTAAGTTTAATTTTAAGAGCGATAATTTCATTAATTTTATATTTTATTGTAACGTTAATTTTTAAATTCGATCTAACAAGTGCACTTGCTGGAATTTATTTTGTTCAACTTATTTTTAATTTTATTGACTCAATTTTTCTCATCAACGTATCAAAAAAATATCTAATTTTATCAATTGGATTATTACTTTTTATTGGCTGTGATATATGCGTGGGATTAAATAATTTAACAATTATTGATGAATTTGGACTTGATGTAGTTAATAAATTGATGTGGTTTTTTTATCTTCCAAGTCAAACATTAATTGCTTTAACAAATCTAGTAATTAAAGATAAAAGACTAAAAATTGTTTAGCATTTTTCGTAATAAATTGAATTCTTAATTTTATCAGTAAATTCTTTTCCTTTTATTGCTTCCATAATTTCAAAAGCAAAATCTATTGAAGCTGCTGCACTTTTTCCTGTTATTATTTTGCCATCTCTAACAACATAACTTCCAATATATTTGCCACCAAAATCTTCATTCATAGATTCAAAACATGTATAATTCTTTCCTTTTAAGTAACCTAAATGGCCTAAAATAGTAGGACCTGCACAAATTGCAGCTATGAATTTATTTTTCTTATAAAAATCTTTAATGATGTTTATAAAATAAGGATTACTTTCAAGTTCTGCATATTGAGGACCACCAGGAATTAACAAAAAATCGTAATTATCAAGATTAATATTTTCAAATAATCCTAAATTTTTGATTGTTACGCCATATCTTCCTGTTGCTTCAGTTCCGTGAAGCGAAAAAATATCAATATCAATCCCACCTCTTCTTAATATTCCAATTGTACCAATTGCTTCAACTTCTTCGAACCCATTTGTTAAAATACAAAGTATCTTCATAAATTTTTGCTCCTTTTAATGTATACTAATATTATAAAACTTAGGGAGAAAATCTATGTACGATAATTCAAAAATAATTCAAGGTTTAATGAGAACAAAAGATTTATCAGTAGAAGAACTTTATGAATTAATTAAGTTTGATATTGATAACGGAATAACTTTCTTTGATGTTGCTGATATTTATAATGATGGAGATTCAGAAAGAAAAATAGGTGAAGTTATTAAATTACATCCTGAAATTAGAGAAAAGATGTTTTTACAAACTAAAGTAGGGATTGTAAAAGATAGAGAAAATGATGTTACTTTATATGATTTAAGTTATGAACACATCATTGATGCAGTTAATAAGTCTTTAGAAAGACTAAACGTAAGCTATGTTGACTCTTTACTTTTACATAGGCCAGATATTTTTCTTGATGCAAAAGAAATCGCAAGGGCTTTTTCTACATTATTAGAGGAAGGAAAAGTAAAACATTTCGGTGTTTCTAATTTTCCTCACGAAGTTATTAAGTTTCTTACTGACCAAACAAATATTCCTATCGAAATAAATCAACTTCAATTAGGTTTAGGCCACCTCGACTTAGTAAGAGAAGTGTTAAATTGTAATGTTTCTAACGTTGAAGGAACGGAGCACACTGGTGAATTATTCTTTTATATGAAACGTTATGGAATAAAATTACAATGTTGGTCACCTTATCAATATGGTTTCTTTAATGGGTCTATTTTTGAAGTTGAAGAAATGAAAGAAGCCAATAAATATATGGAAGAATTAGCAAAGAAATATGGAACAAATAAATGTGCAATTGCTACAGCATTTATTTTAATGCTTGGAGAAAATATCCAAGTTGTTACAGGATCAACAAACAAAAAGCATGTTCTCGATGCAATTGATGGAACAAAAGTTAAATTAACTAAAGCTGAATGGTATACACTCTATAGAAAAACTGGAAATCTATTACCTTAATTCAAAATTTTTAAAAAATTTTTAAAAAACCTATTGCACGTCATCTGATTTCTTGATATATTATTTAAGCGCGTTTGACGTGCAATAGAATTAAATATTTGGAACATGGGTCCTTAGTTAAATGGGATAACGTTAGCTTTGCAAGCTTAAGTTAGGAGTTCGATTCTCCTAGGATCCACCAGGTATATGGCAGCGTAGCTCAGTTGGTTAGAGCAATCGGCTCATACCCGGTGCGTCGAGGGTTCGAATCCCCCCGCTGCTACCAATATTTAATAAAAAACTGTTGGACTCTTAGCGCAATGGTTAGAGCAATCGGCCCATAACCGATCGGTTACAGGTTCGAGTCCTGTAGAGTCCACCACATTAACATACATGGAGAAATACCCAAGCGGTTGAAGGGGTCGGTCTTGAAAACCGATAGTAGGTGCAAGCCTAGCGAGGGTTCGAATCCCTCTTTCTCCGCCACGAGTGTGATGAATATATCGCGGGGTAGAGCAGTCTGGTAGCTCGTCGGGCTCATAACCCGGAGGTCGTAGGTCCAAATCCTATCCCCGCAACCAAATTACAAATGACAGTATCGATTGAGTTCGGTACTTTTTTTGTTATAATTTTGTTATGTAAAAATGTGTAGGCAAATTAATTACACTAGCTTTAAAAAAGAATGCTATTTAGACTTTTTAAAAAAATCCGCTTTTTTTCGCTTTGTGGGTAACTATACCCGTACTAAATTTCTTTGAATTTTTTGATTATATTTTTACTATAAGGCAATAAATCTTAAAAATATTAAAGAAAAAAGAAAGTAGGGTTGAAATCTCACTGACGAAAAATGGCGGAAAAGAATAAATAGTTAGAAATTATAGTATTAAGTTATAACTAAGCTGATTATCTTTTTCTTTTATTCTTATATATGCTGTCGCTAGCCTAAATATTTAATGACGATTTTGTCAAATTAAATGATGATATGT
>UQXJ01000006.1 GCA_900545015.1 uncultured Mollicutes bacterium
AATGTGAAAAAACGCTTAAATATCGAAAATATTATGAAAAAGTTAAAAAATAAGCTAAAAAGCGTTATTTTTCATCTCCCCTTTGCAAATGAATATTGTTTTAAAAACTCATATAATAAGAAATTATCTTAAAAAGAATGGATTTTTGCAGGGTTTTAGATTTGATCTAACCAATTACCGATTTCTTCGTATTCATCAATCCAAATAGTTATTAAATCATAGCTAAAGAAATAATTCGTTACAGCACGATATGTTTTTTCATTATATCCAGTTTCTTTTTTCATAAATACAAAATTGAATTTCAATGGATTCGTTGAAACCTCAAGAAGTCTTTTCATATTTGGATCAGTTAAAGAAATTCCAATAAATAAGCATGTGCAAAAAGTGAAGTCATGCATTTGTTTTGATATGTTCCGACTGTATGGATTGTTGTAAAGATAGAAATACTCCGATTCATTAAAAATTAAAGAGTCCCTATATTTTGATTCTTTATATTTATCGTATGGAAGCAAACCATGGACGTGATAAATTGTGATTGACCCACCCTTTAGAATAAAACTATTTTCATCATAAACGCTCGTATAACGAATTTCGCGTTTTTTCAAAAGGTACTCTAGATTTGTATCATAGTTATAAGTAATAACTTCGGTTGCAGGATGCTTTTCAAGATAATTAACACATCTAAAAAGTGTAGAATCAGGATCATTAAAACTTTTAGCTTCTTTAAATAAATAAAGTTCATCATTTAATGATTTATAAGTATCAAAGCCATTGGTCTTTAAAATTTTGCCATTAACAAACAATTCATCGCCAACAAAGTGTTCAATTTCTTTTATAGCTTCTTCATCACCTTTATAAAATTCATCATTAATTGCATAGATAAGATTCTTCCAATCTTTAGCACCATAATCACAATTAATTCCAGCCCCCATAACAAGATCAGCTTTAATCTTATATGTATAAAATCTTAATAAATAAAGAATGAAATTATCAGCACTATTATTTATATTAGCCTTCGTTTCATCATTACTTAAATAATATAAAATTTCATCTTTAAAGAATTCACCACTCTTTTGAATTAAATTATATCTAAAAAATTTGCCTTCTATATAACCAGCAGCAATAAAATTTGATTCATCAAAATAAATATTCATACTTGCTTCTGGAATATATGGATCGTAATTTTTTATATTTGAAACTTTAAGGAAATTAATATGCCCCATTACATCTAAATTTTCTAAATTAACACCACGTGAAGAAAAGAAAATATGTGTAATGTATTTATGAAGGTGCATCTTTTTACTATTAACGATAACTTTAAAGTCGCAAGTTGGATCGAAATGAAATCCAAAACTTCTAAAAACAATATCTTTATAATCAACATTATTTATATAAAAAAGGTATAGCAAAATTAATAAGCACTTCTTTTTAAATATGTAGTTGTCTCTTTCAATTTTTTTCATATACAAATTTTATATCAGTATCAACCTATATTCAAAATATTTATTTTTCTTGTTGACAGTTGAACAATTGTTCAACTATAATTAGCGAAGAAAGGATAAAGTGATATGAAAGTTGATACGCCTATTATTAATGAAGAAATCGTAAATAAGACAAAAAGAAAAATGATTTCAGAAAAAGAAATTTATGAAATCAGTGACTTCTTTAAAATATTTGGCGACTCTACTCGTTTACAAATATTGTGGGCACTAGATGATAATCCTCTTTGCGTTGGAGATTTATGCAATGTTCTAGACATTACTAAAAGCGCCGCTTCGCATCAATTAAATATTTTAAAGGCCAATAAATTAGTTAAGTATAAAAAGAATGGGAAAAATGTAATTTATTCACTTGATGATGAACACGTATCTCTCATTATTGAAACAGCTAGACGTCACTTAAAGGAGAAGTAATTATGGACAAAATTTTTATTATTAAAGGATTAGATTGTGCAAACTGTGCGCTTAATTTAGAAAGAAAAATTAACAAGTTAGAAGGTGTTAATTCTTGCTCAATTAATTTCTTAGCAGGAAGAATGACAATCAACTTTGAAGAAGGAACTTTTGAAAAAATAGTCGATATTTGCAACAATTTTGAGGATGGTGTCACTCTTAAAAGGATAAAATAAGATGAAAGAAAAATTTGACAAAATAGTATTAGGACTAGCTTTTATAGCTACTATTGTTCTCCTTATTGTTGAAATTTTATATGGAGAAAATTCAATTAATGGAATGAGTGTAAACAATATTATCATTCTTCCTATATCATTAGTTTTTTACCTTCTTGTTTCATATGATTTATTTATTGATTCATTCAAAGCAATTAAAAACAAAGATTTCTTCAACGAAGTTACACTTAGTTTAATCGCTACAATTGCCGCATTTGCTATTCAAGAGTATTGTGAAGGATTAGCTGTTGTTGTGTTCTTTCAAATCGGTGAAAAATTTGAAAAATATGCAGTTGATAAAAGTAGAGCTTCCATCAAAAGTATAATTGATTTAAGACCTGATACAGTTACACTTTATAATGATCAAATTGAAAAAGTTGTTGAACCTTTTGATGTTCAAATTGGCGATTTAATTATCGTAAAATCAGGAGAACGTGTACCAGTAGATGGAATTGTTAAAAAAGGTTCTTCAAGCCTAGATACTTCTTCTATGACTGGAGAAAGTATTCCTAGAAAAATTAAGGAAGGCGAAGAAATCATAAGTGGAGTTATAAATATCGGTTCTCCTTTAATAATTAAAGTAACTAAAGAATTTTATAATTCAACAATGTCTAAAATGCTTGATCTTGTTGAAAATGCAAGTTCAACAAAGACAAAATCTGAAAAATTCATCACTAAATTTGCTAAAATTTATACCCCAATCGTTATTGCTTTAGCATTTATCATTGCTATTTTCCCTCCATTAATTTTAGCCTATAACAACTCAGAAATTTGGAGTCGTTATATTAGAAATGGTGCTTCATTTTTAGTAATTTCATGTCCATGCGCATTAGTTTTAAGTGTTCCAATGGCTTATTTTGTAAGTTTAGGTGCAGCAAGTAAAAATAAAGTCTTAATTAAAGGTTCTACTTATTTAGAAAAATTTAGAAACATTAAAAATATTGTCCTTGATAAAACAGGAACAATAACAAAAGGCAATTTTGTTTTAAGTAAAGTCGAACCAACATCAAATGTAAATAAAGAAGAATTAATTGAACTAGCAATGCACGCTGAATATTATTCAAATCACCCAATCGCAAAAGCAATTATTAGAGACGAAAAACCAAAATTAGACTCTAATTTATTAAAAGATTATAAAGAAATAGATGGTAAAGGTGTATACGTTGTATATAAAGATAAAGTTTTACTCGCAGGTAACGAAAAATTATTAGATGAATATAAAATTAATTATTCAAAAAAAAATACCGTTTTTACAAAAATCTATGTAGCTTATGATGGTAAATTTAAAGGTACGCTTGAAATCAAAGATGAGGTCAAAGAAACAAGCAAATTAGCCATTTCAAATTTCCATAAAAATGGTATTCAAAACGTTATTATGCTCACTGGAGATAACGATAAAATCGCTAATGAGGTAGCTAAAGAAGTTGGTGTTGATAAAGTTTACGCTTCACTTCTTCCACTCGACAAAGTCAATAAGCTTGAAGAGATTAAAAAAACAGGTACTACTTTATTTATCGGTGATGGTGTTAATGATGCTCCAAGTTTATCTCTTGCTGACATTGGAGTAGCAATGGGTGGTATTGGAAGTGATATTACCATTGAATCAAGTGATGCTGTCATTATGGATGATGATTTAAATAAAGTTAACGAAGTTATTCATACAAGTAAAACTAATCAAAAAGTAGTTTATGAAAATATTATATTTGCTTTAATAATAAAAATTGGAACAATGATTTTATCGTTAATTCCAAACTTACCAATCGAACCATATATTATGTGGTTTGCGATATTTGCAGATGTAGGTGTTACAATTATTTGTGTTATTAATTCATTAAGATTATTAAAATTAAAAAACAAAGCAAAATAAATAAAAGAAGATTGTATAAAATAAAAAGAAAAATCCAACACCTATTAATAGGTACCAATACCACGCAAGGTGTCTAAAGCGGTCCAAAAAGGACTGCTTTTCTTTTTCTTCTACTATTTCTTTATTAATTTCGTTATTATTTTGTTCCATAATCAATTTGCTCATTTAATTTAGGTAGTTTATAATCGCCATCATATGAAAAATATATATCACTTGAGCATTGAGTATCAACTGCTCCAACAAGAGATATAACATCATAGCTTTCATCACTATGTGCAGAGATTATTCTTAAATTATTATCTAGTTTAAAAGAACCACCAATAGCTTTAAATTCAGGTTTTTGTTTCATTTGTGCAATTGAACTTGCATCACGAGTTGTTGTTTTAATATATGAAGAGTAATTTGCAGCTGCCGTCTTATCAAGCGATAAAGTTAATTCATATCCATCATCAACTTTTTTAAATTCAGATGTATATTTAGTCTTCGATCCAGTTTTAGAATTCTTAATTTCAACAGTCTCATAATTTCCATTAGAATCTTTAAGTAAGACATCTTCTTTATAGTCATAATTACAAGGTTTAAAAATAGACAAACCAAAATATGTAGAATAACTCTTAATCGGTTTATTATTTGCATCAAGTGCACCATTAGAATTTATTAAATATTTCGTCGACTTAGTGGATGAAGTTGAATAATCACATTTACGTTTTACAATTCCATTGTCTAAAATATTACGATAGTAATCGATATAATTTTCATATTCTTTCGAAAGTGGAGAATATGTTTTTGCATCATAATTATAAGAACGTTCTGCAAACTTAGCATTTGAACTATATGAAATATTTTCTTTAAAGTAGAGATTTTTTTCCTTTATCCAAGTAGAAACAGTTTCTTGATTATTAGGTCCAATTGGAGTTTGTGAAACAGCTAAATTGTATGTTCGTACCATAACTTTATCGCTTTTAAAAGTATTATGATATGCAGTTTCTGCAATATCTCCTACTTTTATTCCATCAACGCCAATAGCCGAACTCACATCTACGGTTGAAAAATCAGGTTTATTGTTATCTAGTTTTAAAGCTTTAACAACTTTTTTAAATGAATCTGGTTTGCTTGAATAATCAACAGCTTTATCGAAATAAACACCATTAATTTCTTCTTTTGCAGGTTTAAACATATTGCCTAAAAACCAACCTGCAGCTCCACCTAAACTGCAGGAAATAGCGATAAGAGAAACTAAACCAACAAATGCTTTATTTTTCATAATTTCTTAATAATTTTAATTAATGCAATAAAAATAATCAACACTTTATGCCTATTATGTTGATTATTTCAACTTATTTCTTAATTTTAGCAAGACCACCTATTCCTGTTTCTTTATAATCTTTGCTTAAGCTTTCGCCTGTTATTCTCATCGCTTTTATACATTCATCAAAAGAAACCTTATTTTCTCTTAAAATCGCAATATCTTTAGCATATAAATAAGCAACATAGCTTCTAATTGCTCCAATTCCATTTCTTTCAATGCAAGGAATTTGAACGTATCCATCAACAGGATCGCATGTTAAGCCTAAGAAATGTTCAAGTGCAACTTCGCTAGCATATTCTATTTGATAAATATTAAGATCGTGTAAGTAGCAAAGTAGAGCAGCACCCATGCTTGATGCACTTCCTATTTCAGCTTGGCACCCATGAACTGCCCCGCTTAGTGAAGCATTTTCTTTTATAATAGAAGCAATAAGTCCGGCTACCTTTAGACCATTAATTATTTTCTTCTTTTCAATATTTTTATATTTATACTCATAATAAATTAATGAAGGGATTATTCCGCAAGATCCACATGTTGGACAAGTGACAACAATGTCACCATTTGCATTACCTTCACTTGCGCTATATGCAAATGCTGTTAATAAGATAAGTCGTTTTTCTTCATCATCTTTTATCTCTTTAGATTTATTAAAAAGTTCTTTTGCAACCCTTTTAATTCCGAGCTTTCCAGGCAAAATACCTGAGATTTGCAAGTTTTTTTCTACCAAATCACACACTTTTTCAAAAATATATGATAAAAATTCATCCATATCATTGTCTTCAAAAAAGTCACAAACCATGCTCATGTCAGTTATATTTTTAACTTTCATAAAGTTTTTTAAACCATCAAAAGTTTTAAAAGGATAAATATCTTTTTCATTATTCTTTGCTTTTAAATCCTTGGTAAAATCTCCTCCACCAATTGAAAAATACACTTGGCTAGAGATAATTTCATTATTTAAATAAGCATCAAATATTAGTTTATTTGGATGTTCTAAATTCTTGAAAGTTTTGTCAAAAAGAACATCGATTTTTTTATTATCAAATGCAACTTTTATAATTTTATCCGTGCCATGACCTTTGCCAGTTAAAGCAAGACTACCATAAAGCGTGCAAACAACTTTATCATATTTTTTTAAGCTATTTTTAAAATCAATTGCAGCATTGTATGGAGCGATCGTATGTGAACTACTAGGTCCTGGTCCAACTTTATATATAGATTTTATACTTTTCATAAATTATAAGTTCCACCTATTCCTTTAAATAATTCTTCAATGGTCATATTAAGGCCTTTAGCAATTTTAGAAACTGCCTTTAAAGTAGGATTTCTCGTCCCTCTTTCAATATCGCTTATGTAATTCTTATTTAATCCAGTTCTAAAAGCTAAGTCCTCTTGTGAATATCCCTTTTTCTTTCTTAAATAAGTGACTCTTTTTCCGAACTCAAAATTAATATCAACTTCAGTTATCATAACGGTCTTTATATTCCTCCGCCAATTTTCTAATTTTTATAAACAAGTGATTAACGTTAGATTTTGATACAGTTTCACCAAGTTCCTCCCCAATAATTTCAGCTAATTCAGTATAGTTCGCTTCTAAATTAGAGAGTCTTGCTTTACATAAAAGTTTCATTTTTTCATTTTGAATATTATCAATTCCAAGTCTTCTATCAATTTCATTTATCCACTCTTCTTGCTTTTTAGCAATTTCTACAGTCTTTTTAAAATTATTTGAATCACAATTAATAAGTCTATTAGTTGCATTTGAATAGTCACGATTAATGCGAATATCTTCAAATTTCAAGCAACTATTATTTGCTCCTAAAAAAGCTAGAAATCCACTGATTTGATCACTTCTTTTTAAATAAACAATATATTTATTTCTTCTTTGAACGCATTTAAAACCAAGAGGGGTATTTTTGATTTTCGAAATTAATTTCAAAAGACTTTGTCCATAGCCCTCTTCATTAACAGCAAACTCAAAATGATAATTACTTGAATGTGGGTCCGTACAACTTCCACTAGCTAAAAATGCACCAATTAAATAACCACGAATTTTGTCTTCTTTATTTTGCAAACTATAAGCAATTTTTGTATCTAAAAAATCAATTTTTAAATCATCTAATACGTCTCCTCCATCATCAATATTAATTAAATATTCAATATTCTTATAGAGTTTCATAGATTTTAAAAAGCTAAAGGAAACTATCTTTTCTGAATAATATTTCTTTATCAATTTATAAATATATTTAGCAATTGAAGAATTTTCTGTTTTTAATACTAATTTCATTTTTCCACTGCTGAAAATTAAAGAACCACATTGACGTATAAATGCAGCTAAAATAGAGTGCTCTTCAGAACTTAAAGCCTCCAAAGTAACTAATTCTTCTTTAATGATACGTGTAAAAGAAATATTCTCCATGCTTAAATTATAACTCACAAACCTTTTAGTTTTTAATTACTTTATAAAATTAATAATATTATCATCACCAATAATTTCATTATTTAACTTGTTATTAATAATTTCATATAAAACAGGTACCCCAAAAAAGTATGTTTCTCCTACCGACCCAACTTTATCCTCTACATTTTTAGCAATTAATAATTCCTTATTATAATTTTGTGGCTTTTCTTTAAATTTTGCGCGATTGTCTTTTCCTAAAAAGGTACTTCCGGATTGAATATTAAAAAAATAATATTTTATTTCTTTTTCTTTATTTTTATATTTATCAACATAATCAAAAGCATGTGGCTTAACTTTTATGCAATGAGGACAAGTCTCGAAAAAAACTTCTACATAATACTTTTCTTCTTTTTGAGAATATATATCTTCGACATTTTCAATGAAAAAATCTTTGTATTCTTCATAAGTTCTTGAGTCATTGCTTTCACTAGAAGAACATGAAACACTACAAAGCGTTAAAAAAGAAACGAGAAAAAATAGAGACTTTCTTTTCATTATTTAATAGGCTTTCTATAAAATCTTCCGTAAACTTGATCCATAGGAATGACATTAATGAACGCTTGAGGATCTATATTTTTACAAATTTTAACAACTTTTTTAGCTTCTTTTTTTCTAACAGAAACATAAATAATATATCTTTCTTGCCCTGTATATCCGCCTTCACCCTTGCTTAAAGTACATCCATGAGGGATGTTAGCAATAATAATTGAAGCTAAATTAGGATTATGAGTAAATATTTGAACTTCAACTTTCTTATTTTGAACATTAAGCGTGTCAACTATAAGCGTAATAAGAATCATATAAAGCATTGTAAATAAGAAGATTACAAGTGCCGTTGAAGGTTGAACTTGTCCCATTTTATGTTCGGTAAATACAGGATCAATTTTTACGCAGCTTAAAATTGAATAAACACTAACTGTAATCGCATTAAAAAGAGCACTCCATTTCCCAACTGGTACGCTCTTTCTTTCGCTAATATAGTAAGCAATGATGTCTGTTCCACCTGCTGTAGATTCAATAATATAAGCCAATGAACTTGCTATACCAGTAGTCAGTGCCCCAAAAAGAACACGAGAAACAATATCAGTGCCTAAAGAAGCAGTAACAAGATTTATAAAATCATTTGGATTAGAATTTGGCAAAATGATACCAAAAAGCGAAGCTGACATAACGTTTAAAAGAGAATACAAAGCAAATTGTTTCCCAACTTTAAAGAAAGCTAATAAAAATAATGGAATATTTATTCCTAAATACAAACACCAATAAGTTATATCGAGATAGTCATTGTTCGTTAAATAAGTTAACCCACTAATTTTTAATATTGATAAAATAACTTGGCTTATGCCGCTTGCACCACAACTAGCTAGTGATTTTATATCAAGTGAAGCTACCATTTGAGCTGTATCAGCATCAATTTGAGCGATAGCATCATAGTTAGGTTGTATGAACGCTTTAAATCCGAAAGCAAATACAAGTCCACTTAATATAGTTACAATAATTCCATAGGTTTTTGATAAAATACTTTTTTGAATCGGGTGATCGAATAAATAATCTACCACTGCTTTTTTAATTTTCTTTAAATAAAACATGCTAATATTGTAATGTTAATAAGTGCTAAAGACAATAACTATTATTTATAAAATAAATAATCTTTTTGGCTCAATATACACTAGACATTTGCACAATTTACTACTAAATATCTACTAATTATTTACTAAAACCTTGCAAAACTCGACTATTTTTATTTTTTTGAGTTAGATTGATTTTTTATAATATTTAATTTAAAATATTATAGGAAATTGGATGTTGCACGCATTAAACATCTCAATTTTTATCATTTTAAGCATTGAAAAATAAGTTAACAATTTTTAATTAATTATTGTTAATAATTACAATCCGTGATATTCTTTTAAATGCTTATTTTATTGAGGTAAATTAAATGAATTTTTTAAAGATGTTAGCTAGACCTTTTATTGCAATCTGGAGATGGATTAAAGAAACTGCATGGGTTCAACCACTTCTCATTGTCGGTATTATCTTCGGTATTATTTTCTCTATCCCATCAATTACAAGTTGGGTTCAAAGTTGGGACTTTGGAAACGATGATTATTCTTGGCTTTATAAAAATCAACTTTCGCTTAAAGGAATTACAGATAGAGGTGAAGATGGTGAAGTCATTGATTTCTTAGAAAGTTTCAATGATGCACAATCAAAATGGAACACAAATGATAAAGAAGGTGCTAAAACTGCCTTAAAGTCATATACAAAAAGTGGAAAGATGGTCTTATATTTTGTTAAAGAAGATGACACATGTAAGAACATTAATGAAGCAAGCAACTACTTAGTTAAAGAAGCTTGGAAAGAAAATGTCATTGATAAAGTTGCAGAAGATAAAAAGAGTACAGTTGCTGACTTTACATATCAAGCAATCTTCACAGATCAAAAAATTGATGTTGACGATGATGACCACACATACGATCAAAAAACAGCATATGAATATTTATTAATGACTGGTCAATTCCATACATTCTATACAACAGTCAATGCTGCAGCACTTGCTTCAAATTATTACAAAAATTTATCAGATAAGAGTTCATATCAAACAAAGGTTGAGAACATTTCTTCTCTTTCAAATTATAGTAGTTCTATTCCAACAATGATTCTTGTCGATTTAACTGACACAAACAAAACAGCAAATATCATTACTGAAGTTATCTTCGAATTAAAAGGAAATGATAAATATACTAGAGCTGATTTCTTAGGTGATGCTTGGGCAGGAACAGAAGATTTCAAAAATAACTAATTTATGAACAACATAAAAAGAGCGCATCAAGCGTTCTTTTTTTTATACATTTCAACAACAATTTTTGGTACAAGTTTATCAATGTTCACACCACTATGATATAGTTCGTCAATTGTCGATGATGAAATAAATGCTAGTTCTTTATGCGACATAAGGAATACCATTTCAATTTCTTTATCAATATATTCATTAGCTGCTGAATAAGCCCATTCATATTCAAAATCACTAACAACCCTTAATCCTCTTATAAGTGCACATGCATTGTGATTTCTAGCGTATTCAACAGTTAGTCCTTCATAAGAATCAACTTCTACATTTTTAATGTCTTTAGTTGCTTCTTTAATCATTAAAATCTTTTCTTTAGATGTAAATCTAGATGATTTTGAAGGATTAATCGCAACTAAGCAAATCACTTTGTCAAACAATTTAGCTGCTCTTTTAATAATGTCTAAGTGTCCATTGGTAATTGGGTCAAAACTTCCCGGATAAATAGCTATTCTCATTTCATTTTCCTCAATATATAAATACTACTTCTTCCATATTTTAATCTCCTTATATTAAAACATTCAAAAAGTTTTTTATCTAACTCGTAATCAGTCTCAAGCACAATAGTTCCGTTTTCATTTAATAAATTATATGAATTAATTTTATTTATAAATTCTAAATCTAAAATCATTTTATAAGGTGGATCCAAAAATATGATATCAAATTTATATTCCTTATTTTTTAATCTTTCTAAGCACTCTAAGTAATCATAATTCGTAACAAGAATATCATCAATTCCTAATTTATCTAAATTATTGCGAATAATTTTATAAGGTTCCTTGTTTTTATCATTTAAAACAACATTTTTAGCTCCACGCGAATAGGCTTCAATTCCTATTTGACCACTTCCAGCAAATAAATCTAAAAAACTTGAATTTATAATTTCTCTTCCAAGTGAATTAAACATTCCTTCTTTGCAAATATCTTTTGTTGAACGAGTTATTTCTAAAGATGGTTGCTCTAGTTTTCTATGTAAAAATTTTCCGCCTCTAATATTAATCATGTATATTACCAAACATTTCTTTCTTAATTTCTTCCAATAATAAATTATATTTTTTTAAAGCTTCGTTATATTCTTTAACAATAGGATGATTTGACATTTCATAAATAGCCTTGCTCATCGCTTTTGAAGTTTCCATTACTTCTTTTGACGATTTATCAAAATGCCTTAGCGCATCTTCATAATTCATTATTGCTATATCTTTTTTGTAGCATAAAATTTTAACTTCATCCGAAGAATTCAATGTATTTTCTTTATTTTTAAAGTCTTTATATATTTCATCTTCTTTTAAATCAGAATTTAATTTATAAATGAGGTTTAATAATTCGATGTCCATGTCTTATATTTTAAATCAATTTGATAAAAAAAGTAATTCGTTTTATGTTAGAATACATACATGGAAATTTTTAAGATTGTAAAAGACAACAAGCCTTCATTAAGGCAAAGATGTGAAGATGTTCAACTTCCTTTAGATGAAAAGACAAAAACTACTTTATTCAATATGCTTGAATATTTAAGAGCTTCTCAAGATGATGAATTTCTTGAAAGACACCCAAAAGTTAGAAGTGGAGTCGGCCTCGCTGCTCCTCAAATTGGTATAAACAAAAAAATGATTGCTGTAAGTTTTGAAGATTCAGATAATAAAAAATATGAATTTTTATTAGTGAATCCAAAAATCGTTTCAGAATCAATTAAGGAATGCTATCTTGAAGGTGGCGAAGGATGTTTAAGCGTTGATGATGCTCATCCAGGTTATGTATATAGAAAATTTAAAATCACTGTGAAAGCTTATGACCTTTTTAAAAATGATTTTGTTACATATGAATTAAAAGGTTATCCAGCAATCGTTTTACAACACGAAATCGATCATTTAAAAGGCGTTTTGTTCTACGATCACATAGATAAGAAAAATCCATTCATAAAAAAACCAGGTGCATTATCAATTTAGTGTTGATAATGCCGTTTTTTTTGTTATAATTTAAGCGATTTTCAAGGAGATATTATAATTGTGCAAAGAAGAATATTAAACAATCCTATTAAGGTTTATGCTCTCGGCGGGTTAGGCGAAGTTGGTAAGAATACTTACTGTATTGAAAGTGAAAACGATTTAATTATTTTAGATGCCGGAGTTAAATTCCCAGAAGATGATTTAGTTGGCGTTGATTATGTTATTCCTAACTATCAACATTTAAAAGACAATCAAAACAAAATTAGAGCACTTTTTATTACACACGGACATGAAGATCACATAGGCGGAATCCCTTTCTTAGTTAAGATGGTTAAAATTCCTGTTATCTATGCTCCAAAATTAGCTTGTGCTCTTATTAGACAAAAACTAGAAGACCAAAAAATTAAAGAAAAAGTTAATCTTATCGAATATGATAGTGATTCAGTAATTAAAGCTGGTTGCTTTAATGTTTCATTTATTAGAGTTACTCACTCTATTCCAGATAGTTTTGGTATTTGTGTCGATACACCTGAAGGGCGTATCGTTGATACTGGAGACTTCAAAATCGACTTAACACCAGTTGGTCCTGAAATGGAAATCCATAAAATAGCTAGAATTGGTGAAGAAGGCGTCGATTTACTTTTAGCTGACTCGACAAACGCTGAAAAAGAAGGCTGGACACCAAGTGAAAAGAACGTTTTAGATTCAATTAATGAAATCTTTGATAAAGCTAGTGGTAGATTGATTATTTCTACATTCTCTAGTAATATTTCACGTATTCAGCAAATCGTTGACTGCACAATAAAGCATAATAGAAAAATTGTTATTATTGGTAGAAGTATGGTCAATACAGTCGAAGTTTCATTAAAATTCGGCTATATTAAAATTCCATCAACAATGGTTAAGGACGTTGAATCCTTGCCAAGCTTAAAAGATTCAGAAACTGTCATTTTATGTACAGGTAGCCAAGGCGAAGCAATGGCTGCTTTAAGTAGAATTGCTAACGGAAGTTATAAAGGACTTAGAATTATCCCAGGTGATACAGTTGTTTTCTCATCTTCACCTATTCCAGGCAATGGAGCAAGTATTTCAAAAATTGTTAACCAATTAACAAGACAAGGCGCTGATGTTATTACAAATTCAGTATTTGCTGATATCCACTCCAGTGGTCACCCATCACGCCAAGAATTAAGAATGAATTTAAAGCTTTATAACCCTAAATATTTCATGCCAGCACATGGTGAATATCACATGCTAAAATTACATGGCGATATCGCAAAATCACTCGGTATGCCAAAAGACAATATCTTTATTTTAGGTAACGGTGATACATTACTTTTAAAGAATCATGAAGTTATTGATGGTGAAAGAGTCACTGCCGAAGATGTTTATATCGATGGTTACGATATTAATGGTGTTTCTACTGCTGTTATCCGCGATAGAAAAATTCTTCAAGATGATGGTATGGTTAGCGTTTCAGTATGCATTGATAGTAAACAATCAAAACTTATGTGTCCACCTACAGTTATGACTGTTGGATTTGTTAGTTATGGTAAATATGAACAACATTTAACACGTCATGCAGCTATTCAAGTTGAAGACGCATTAAATGAATTATTCGGAAGTAAAAAAGTTACTTTTAATGATATCAAAAATACAATTAGAAGTGTTGTTTCAAAATACTACTTCAGAAAAACTCAAAGAAACCCAATGATCATTCCGCTTGTTTTAAATAAAGTTAACACAGCAAATTAAGATGATTATATTAGGTAGTTCTTCACCTAGAAGAATAAAAATGATTGAAGAACTTAATGTCCCATTTAAAATTATTAAACCTATTTTTGATGAAAAAAGCATTCCAAGTTCTTCAAAACATTTAGCAATGTTAGAGAGCTATAACAAGGCAATTTCTATTAAAAACCTTGCAGAACATCAAGATTGTATTATTACTTGTGATACGATTGTCACTTATAAAGATAAAGTTTTTGGTAAACCCATTGATAAAAACGATGCATTTAATACACTTAAATTTTTATCAAATAAAACTCATAAAGTTATTACAGGTTACACCATTATTTATAAAGAAAGCATAATCAAAAAAGAGGTTGAAACTGAAGTTACATTTAACAATCTTTCAGATGATTTTATTTGGAATTATATTAATGGAGTTAACGTAATGGACAAAGCTGGAAGTTATGCTATTCAAGATAATGAAAAATTCCCTATTATAAAAGGAATCAAAGGGTCATTAAATAACGTTATTGGTTTTCCAATCGAAGAAATAAAAAAGGACTTAGTCCTTCTTCATATTATTTAAAATTTCATTCAGAGGATTTAGATTTTCTCCAACAAGAATTATCTTATCACTCATTTCTAAGATTCTATCAACATAGAATCTTTTTATTTCGTCTCTTTTTAATAAGTTTTTATCATTTAAAACTAAACATAAACGAGCATTTCCTCTCAATTCATGAGATTTTATATTTTTAGTTCCACCAAGAGCTTCAATAAATGCATCATTTGACATTGCTACTTTTGCTTTTTGTTGTTTTTTAGATAATTTATTTTTATTAATAATAAAAGTAATCACCCCAATTAAAATTAGAGCAACTAAAGCACCAATTAATACATAAATAATTGTCATTGTGTTGCCACTTGTTTCATCAGTTAAAGTTAAATAGTTATTCATTTATAAATGCCTCATGTGTCTTTCTAATATAATTATTTCTAGGATTTTTAAATACCCTAATATATTTATTGCTTAATTTTACTTCAATATCGCCTTTTAATTCATCGATTGAATCGCTTATGCAGTCATAATAAATTGAGAAATTTTTATTTTTTATGTTTTTAATCGTAATAACTTTATCTTTAGCAAAAACAAAAGGTGATCTTATTGATACGTATGTCCTATTAAGAATAGGAGCGTTTTCTACAAACTCAATTAATTCAATTTCATTATCAACAATTGCTCCTCCAAGTGATCTACACATTCCACTTGATCCTATTGATGTTGATACACAGCATCCATCACTTTTTAAAGTCTCTAAATAAGTACCATTAACATAAACGTCAAATACTAAAGTATGCCCGTCATTTGATTCAACTCTTACTTCATTCAATGCATATTTCTTCTTTCCGTTATATTTAATTTCTAGAAGATGAATTTTTCTTTCTAAATGATTAAGTGAAGATAAATCGCTTATAAAATCTTTCAATTCACTCGATTTATATTCGCATAGATAGCCTAAATTCCCATAATTGATACTAGCAAAGATTGGTTTGATTTTAAAATATTTAGATACAGCTTGTAAAAATGTACCATCGCCACCGATAGATATCACGAGTTCTGGTGCTTCAGAATTGTAATTAAGTCCAGCTTTTATTAACTCATTTTTAATCTTTTCTTTAATGAGCAATGTCTCATTGTCTTCTTTTGATGTAATACAAAATTCCATATTGTAATCCTTTAAAAATTACCTTAATTATTGTATCATATTTCAAGAAGGAAGTACTTACAATGGCAACAAATATTGAAATTGAAGCAAAAGTTTTAATTACTGAAGAAGAATACGAAAGATTAGTTAAAAGCTTATCAAAAAACGTCGTAGCAGAATATGATCAAATCAACTATTACATTGAATCAAAAGATTTTGATTTACAAAAGAAAGGTATCAGTTTAAGAGTTAGACTTTTAGATGGAAAATACACAATGACTTTAAAAGCACCTTTAAGTGAAGGATTACTTGAAAAGAACTGTGTACTTACAAAAGAAGATTTTGAAGTCTTATTAAAGAAAAACATTTTCCCTGACAATGATATTTCAGAATTCTTAAAAATGTTAGGATTTAAAGTTAGTGAATTAAGCATTATCACTTCTTTAAAGACACATCGTATTGAAACAAAATACGGTCAAGAAGCTTATGAATTTTCAGTTGATAAAAACGAATATAACGGAATCGTTGATTTTGAACTCGAAATGGCTAATGACTCGCTTTTAAAAGCTAAGACTCAACTCCAAAAGATTTGCTATCAAGTAGGAATTAACTACGAAGATAATCCAAAGTCAAAGCAAACTAGAGCATTAGAAAGTATTAAAAAATAACAAAAGCGCTGAAAAGCGCTTTTTATAATGTATAAAATAAAAAAGAACTTACTAGTTCTTTTTTATTTCTTCCAAATATTTATTAAATTCAAATGCAGCATTTTTACATTCTGCACAATTGTCTTCATGTGGACAATTAGTTCTTGCAATTCTTCTTGCAGCAGGTACAAACGATCTAATTTCCTCTGCATTATAACCAACTTGTATTCTTCTATCATCAACAACTATAGGTCTTTTAAGTACACTTGGGTTATTTTTAATAAAATCAATCAATTGATTTACAGACATATCTTCGATTTTAACATTTCCCTTTTTAATAATATTACTTCTCATTGAAATAATATCATCAGTTCCATTTTCAGATTTCATTAAGATTTCTTTAAGCTCATCAGGATTTAAAACACTAGCAAAAATATTCTTTTCTTTAAAAGGAATTTGTTGTTCCTCAAACCATTTCTTTACCTTTTTGCAACTTGAACAACTTGGTGATGTATAAATCGTAATCATATAAATATTATACAAACTTAAGGGCTTTTTTACTAACAAAAGTTATTAATTTGTTCGATAAACAGGGTTAAATCATTCATTTTACCAAACAATTCGTTTATAATATTTTTATGAAATTTAACAAAAAAACAATGAAGGCAATCAATGCATTAAATGATGGCTATGTTTTAGAAGCTTATATTAATGGCAATAGAAATCTATTTGTAAAATTTGAAGATAAAATAGAAATATATTCACAATCATATGCACTTCAACTTTCAAAAGAAAAATTCGCAGAAATGTTTGGTGAAGAAGATTTTAAACTTATCGACTATTCAAATAAAGAAAATTCTGAGTCAAAAGAAAAAGACGAAGAATATTATTCTAAACTTCAAAAAAGACAATAATTAGTTTTCTTTTATAATCTTCAAAATTTCTTTAAAATCATTAATATAATAATCTGGTTTGGCCGCCATCATTTCATTATAATTTCCATATCCATAAGATAAAATAATGGACTTCATTTTTAAATTGTTTGCTGTAAAAATATCTACAATACTATCACCAACATACATGCCATTTTTAGGATTAAGATTAAATTTATCTAAAATCTTTTTAAGCAGTGTAACATCAGGCTTAGGTGGATAATTTTTATCTTGTCCTTGAAGATATAAAAATTCAATATCACCAAGTTTGTTAGACATTAATTTTTGTAAAATTTCATTAGGCTTATTTGAATAAACAATGATTTTAATTCCGCTTGAATTTAACTCTTTTAAAGTCTCTTTTACGCCATCAAATGGTTCAGAAATATATTGGCATTTTTCATAGTTTTTTAAAAATAATGCGAAATCTGCAGGGTTTTTGTCTCCTTTAGTTCCTAAGTCAAAGAGTCTTTTTGCGCCTCTACCAATAAAAGTTTTTACAGTTTCTTTATTATAAGAAAGCCCAAAATGTAGCTCATTAAGAGTTACATTTAAAGCTTCTGTTATACCGGTTAAAGTATCAATCAAAGTGCCATCTAAATCAAATACAAGATAATCAATCATAATTAAAATAAGTTAAAGACTAAATATGTAGCGCTACTTGTTTCATCACTTGTTACACTATTTATCTTAATAATTATAGCACTTGTATCACCATTGACTTCTGATTTATATTCAACAGAATCAAATGTTTTAATAACGCTACTTGCTTTAAGATCAGCTTCGTTTACTTTAAAATTAATTCCTAATTTATCGACCGAATAAGTGAAGTTAATATCATTTTCAAATTTAGTTTCTTCAAGTGTATCTGAATTAGTTTTGAAAATTGAAATCTTACCATTTTTGCCATCATCTCCAAATGATAAACAGAATTTTAAGTAAGAATCAGTTCCTTTAGTTACATCAAAATCAAATTTAGGGGCACCATATGTGAAAGTCTTACCTTTTAAATAAGAATCAAGGTTATTTTCATCAATATACAAATTAAATTTAGTAGGAACATATGTGTAATTTGTTTGTGCTGCTTGAGTTTCAGCGTCAGTTCCATCTGAATAACTAAAATAGAATGTAAGTGTTGTGAAATCTTCATTAAATTTAATTTGACCATTCATTAATGAAGTAAATCTAAATGATGAATCTTTAAATTCTTTACCAGCAGTTTTAATTACACCAGCTTCAAGTGAATAAGGTATTTTTTGAACTACCACATTTAAATCTTCGTTTTGAGATGTACTTGCTTCATCCTTTGTAGATTTAGTTGAATACCAACTTAAATTTAAATTAGTATCATCAAATGTTGCAATTACATAGTTTGCATTGGTAATTGAACCAAAGATGAATTTTTTATTTGTAATTTCTTTTTTAATATTTTCAGCACTAATCTTTTCTTTGACTAAGATTGAATATTCAACAGATTTAGATTCATCGCTCCATTCAGGTTTATCATCAGTTCCTGTATTAATTAAAACTTTAAATTTATAATCTCCAGCTTTAATTCCTTTAATAGAATAGCCATACAATCCATCAATATTTCCATCTAAGTTTTTATAAATTTCAATGCCATCTTTTGGCGCATCATTAGTAACTACAACTTTATAAGGTTTACTTGTTTTTAAGTCTGTTTCGCTAATGTCAGCAGGTTTTGTATTTACATAGAATGGTTTTGATAATCCATCAACAAATATTGACTCTTTAACACCATTTGTAAAGTTTTCATTATTACTTAGATAAACTTCACTAATTTCTGGTTTATAAAATTCAACAACAATAGACACTCTCATATATTTATTTGAACGTGGTGAGAAAGTAATAATTGTTGTCCCAGTTGCAACTTCAAGACCATATTGAGTAGTTTTTGTTGCTGGGTTGATTGCGAAAACACCATCTTTAACGGTTTTTACTTCGCTTACTACTTTTGTATTTGTTGAAGTTCCAGTAATAACATCAATATTTGCATTTGCTGATGCGTTATAATTATCTTTAATTTTAATTACAAGTGTCTTATCAAATCTAAGTTTATAATGTGAAATTGTTCCATATCCTTCAACTGTTTCTGTTTTTGGATATCCTGCTTCTAATCCATATTTATTTTCATCTGAATAAAGCGGTGCTTCAGGTTCATCTGATCCGTGTAAGAAAACAGGATTTAAATTTGTAAATAATAAGCTATCAAAATCAAAATATTTCTTATCTGTTGCACTTAATTCTTTCTTTTCTGTTACATAATTAATCGAATTAATAGTTTCTATATAAGATGTTGTTTCACTTCCACTTGAAATAGATGATTTAAATGTATACTTTTTAACAGCATTATTTTCAAAACTTAATTCTAAATCAACTTTATAAGTTGTATCTTCATTTACATAACTAGAAGTCAATTTATAATTATCGCCAGTTTTTGTCATGCTTGAATTTGCATAAACATAAGTATTAGCAAAGTTAAGATATTTGCCGTTTAAATTAACACGATTAAAGAACTTATCTTTAACAATGTTTCCTAATCCATAAGTAATAATATTATCAGTAACATCAAACACATAATTTGCATCATCAGTTTTTTCAACTACTTCATTTTTATAAATATTAGAAACAACTGGTTTTTTATTGGAAATTTTATAATCAAATACATAATGAGAAGCATTTCCACCAGTTTCTTTAATTCCACTATAAAATTTATTTGAAGTGATAGTTGTTCCATCGTTTACGCTTTCTTCAACGATATTTTGATTTTTATAAGAATAATAATTTTTAGTTGTTTTTGTTTTGCCAATTGTTGTTAAAATTTCTAAAGAATCTAAATGATCTTTTTCGTAAGTTAATGAACCACTTAATTTATTAAGAATTTCAGTTTTCATTTCAGCATTTGTATCAACAACTTTAAATTTAATATCATCAAAAACGCTCTTATCGTTTGAGCCATTTTTCTTAGTTGCAAGAACTCTTAAAGTAGCAACACCAGTTGCTGAAGATGGAATACTAGCAATAAATTCACCTGTTGTTTCATCAATTTCAAGTGAACTAATACTTGAATCTTCAGTTCCAGTTTCGACAAAGCAATATCTTAAATCATAATCATTTGGATTGACATTCTCTTCTAAAAATTCATAAGAAAATTTAACTTTTGCACCAAGTTTAATTAAATATAGTGAATTTTTATCATCAAAACTAATCGCATCAGAAGTTGGTACCACTAATTTTATTTTTGTAGCATCAACGCCTTTAACAGTTATTGTTACATCTTTTTTAATTTCAGGATTTTTCTTTGAAGAAACAGTAATTGTAACAGTTCCAGCTTTTTTGCCAGTAATTTTTCCATCGCTTGAAACGCTTAAAATTTCTTCATCGCTGCTTTTAAAGAGTGCTTCATTTAAAGAATCACCAACAACTTCATAAGAGATGCTTTTAGTTTCTCCAATAACGATATAACTAGGAACGTTAACTTTAATATCAGTAATGTTTTGTGTTACGTTTCCTCCTTCATTATTAGTGCAAGAAACTGCACTAAACCCAATTACGCCAACTAAACTTAAAACTAATAAACTTTTCTTCATTATAAAGTCCTCACTTTATATTATTTTCAATATATTTATCAATTGAATCAAATTTTGTATTTCCAATATTATAGAAAGTAAGTGTTGTGCTTCCTTCAAGTCCATCCGCTTGTCTAGCATAGAATATACTTAAAGAAACTCTTGTATCAAAAGGATCTTCACCAATTGTTGTGTTAAATCCAGCACTTATTCTTACAAGATTGCTAATATTTAAACCACCACTAACGTATTCAAGCATTTTCTTACCAAAACCAGCAGAAATATTTTGCCAATAATTATAATTTCTACTTTCATCAATTTTATATTTATCAAAATTATAAATTTCATCAAAAGTAGAAATATATCCACCCGCATCATCATTTTGAGTTGAATCACTTAAATATTGACCATGTCCAGGAAGTGTCATTCCATGTAATGCATAGTTTTCAGATTCATCAACCACAACTTGATTTTTACTATCAACAGTGAATTCATAAATAGTATTTTCATCGATTTTGATATATCCATAGTTATTTGTAGGTTGACTTGCAACGTAACTAAAGACATATTTTGGAGTAAATAATCTATGAATAACACCAACATCACTGCTAATAACATCCATTGTATAGTTGTTATTTTTAAATAAATTTAAAGCTGATTTTAGCTCATCAATTGATTGATTATCTTTAACAGGATCTTTTCCTTTATTCATAAATCTCTTTAAACCAGTGATTTTTGTGTTATTTACATCTCTAAATGTAGCTTTTAATACACCTAAATCAACTTTATTTGTTTCATCAGATAAATTAAATGTTGCAGTGAATTTGTGTGAAGCATAATCATCAATATCAATAATAAGATCTTTACATTGTGTATGATCTGAAATTTGAAGATTGAAAATTGCAGCAAGATAATAAATGCAACTTGCATCAGTAATGTGATATCTATCAGTAACTTCAGGATCTTTATATCCCATAAATGCACCTAATGATAAAGCATCGAAAGAATAAAGTACTTGTTGATATAAAGATTCATAAGCAATTGCATCAGAATCTTTTTGAATTGCTAAAATGTTAATTTTTGTCTTATCTAAAGCATCATAAGTAAAACTAGAAACATATCCTAAATATTCCATAGCTCCACCTTTGCCTCTTGAATCTCCTTCAGGATAAGAGAAGCAATATGCGTTTTCTTCAAATTCATATGTTCCAATATAATCTTTTAATCCACTTTCACTAGTTGTGCCACTTCCATCGATATCAACTGTGTAATTATGTGTATTAAAATATGGAAATAATAATTTAGAGAATCTCATATCAAGTGGTTCGTACGCTGATTTTCCACTATCTAAATATGTTTTGATTTCTTTATTTTCAGTTGTTCCAATATCGTAAACTTTTGATTCGAAAATTAAGGCTTTATTTTTTGTAATGTCAAAAGTTTCGCCTTCTTTTAAATCATAAGCAATAGCTACAAACTCAAAATTTAAGCTGTTTCCAATAGCTTCAATTGTTGTTTGAATTGGTGTAATTGATAATGAACTTTGATTACGAACAATCATTTCAATGATTTTATCGTTATTCTTATTTTTGCCAAATTCGTATGAATATTTGCCATTTCTTAAATCAGTTAAAGCAACATCTTTATAATCAAAATCTCCAAAACCAACTCTAAAATCAAAATAGGATTCATATCTTAATCCAGTGTTTGAATTGATATAAGGTGCACTTGCTGTAATATTTCCACTTTTATCTTTTTTATATTTAAAGATAACACCATCTTTTTGAGCGTAATAGAAATTATCAAAATCACCAGTTGATTCAACGCTGTAGTCGGTGTACTTAACAGTTTGAGTTATTTTTTCAGTTGTATTTTCTGGTTTAATCGGATCTGAATGATAATAGCCGACTTCAACAGTGTAGTTATTATTTTTCATTTCTTTAAATATTTTTTGAACTTTATTTAAAGAAGCATCATCTTCAATTTCTGTACTTCCTGCATCATTATTACAAGAAACAGCACCTAAAGTTGTGCCTAAAATCAATGATAAAGCCCACAAAATACGTGTTTTTTTCATTTTTTTATACATTTGCTTTACCTCCTACTACTGAAGAATAATATGCATCAATGTCACTTACGTTAGCATTTCCAAAATCTTTGAAAGTATAATAGATTTCTTGTTCTTGGTATTTTCCACTACCAGATGATCCGACAAAAATTAATCCAAGATCAGCACTTTCAACTTCACCTTTTGCGTTTCTATGAACCCTTAAAGTTGATTTTGTAATGTATTCCATCCATGTTGTTGTAGCTTGGAAACCCCATCCAAAAAGGCCATTTGCTAAAGCACTTAAAACATAGTTATTTGTTGTATAATACTCATTATCTGTTCCAAGCTTCTTTTCATAATAATAACTACCAAGTTCACAAACAGTTTGAGCTGATAAATAGAAAGTTGCTGTACCCGATGTGAAGTAGAATTGCCCAACATTTGAATACCAATTTGAATATTTTTCAAAACCATATTCATTTGTTGCACCATCAACAATTTTCCATTCATAAACAACTTTAGAACCGTTTTCTTCAATGATATATAAAACGTTTGATTCACCAGTTGTAGGAAGTTTATCAACGTTAACATATTTCATATTTCCACTTTCAACAGGTCCGATAAAACCATCAAAATAATAGCCTTTATCGTTTTTCATAAAGCTATAGCAAGTTTCGTATTCCTTAGTTTGTTTTAAAGAATTTGTTGTTCCGTCTTCATTATAAGTTGAATAATTTACTTCAACATTTGGAGGTAAAAGCATTAATCCAAATGATCTTGAAGTGTAATTTGAATCAGTATAATTTAAGAAGAAATAGTCATTTGTACAGTTAATATCATAGCTATATCCACTAACTTCTACCCCATCTTTTACTAAATGAATTCCTTCAAGTTTATAGTTATTCTTTTTAGCAATTGATAAGAAATCAGTAACATCGTTATATGATTTAGTTCCATTAATTGTGCCATTTGTAATTCCTTCAGCTGCTTTATCAATAATAGTTTCAGTTAAAGGTGTGAAACGAGAAGCAATTGTTCCGTAACTTCCAGCAAGGTTAGTTATTACATCAAAAATGTGCTTTTCAGAATCAATAATTTGAACTTCATAACTAGTAACTTTACCAGAAATACTACTTCCAAAAGTAGTCATAAATTGAAAAACACTTTGAATATTGTCATCAAGAATAACATATTTATTTGCACCTTTTTTCTTAGCAAATGTTGTTAAATTTTCTTCATTAACACCATCTAAATATGTTTTTAAAAGTGACATGCTTGCGATATTAAGTGGATTATATAAATCAGTAGCAATTTCTAAACTACTATATCCAACATATTCAAATAAACCTGCACTTGTGTTTCCTTTTTCATCAAGCCAAAATTTAAACATTTCTTTATTTTTATTTTGACCATATCCAAAAGAAGCACTTTCGTTTGTTAAATTATCCTCATACCAAGCATTTGGTGTGAAATAATCAACAAATTCGCTGTTTGTTTGTCCAACATTGACTTTTTGTGAATACGAATATGTTTTACATGTAGCAGCAAAATTTAAGATGTCTAATAAACTTCCAACATCTTCATTATTTACAGTATCTTGATTTTCATTTTTACTCATTCCACCATTTTCGCTAACTGAAAGATCAACTGAAGGTCTTTCAACTGGTGCTACTTGAGAATTACAACCTGTTATACTAAGAACACTTAAGGCTGCTAAAGTTAAAATTGATGTCTTTTTTAATTTCATGTTTAAGCCTCCTTACTTCATATTTCCGACTGTTACAACAGTTGAAAATAATTCTCCATTGTCTAATTTTCCTTCATTAAAGAAGAAATTCTTATATTTTTCGAAAGAAAATACATCATTTTCTTTAAATAATGTTTTATTTGTTTGGAATCCACCAGAAGAGAATGTGTCAATTCCACTACTTTCGATTAATCTAATTTCATCATATAAAACAACGTTATAATCAAGATTTAAATATGTATTATATTGATTTTTAGTTCTTGTATTTCTCATTGGAGTAATAAGTTTATGAGTTGAATCAATTTCTTGATTTTCTCCTGTGTAATCAACAGTTTTAATCTTAGCTTTATTTGTAGCATCAACATAAAATAATCTATTATCAACGTGATAAATTCTTACGCCAGATTCTTCCATTGCAAATGGTCTATCTGTTGAAATTCTAACTTTAGAATCTTGCTCATTTAAGCCAGTGTTGTTATAAAGTTCAATTAAAATATATTCTCCAAATGGATTAAATTCGTTTTCTTTAATTGAATATGAATCACTAGGAATAGCGATTAAGTTGTTTTCAGTACTCATTCCTTCAAGTTTAATTTTTCCATCGCCTAAAACGACATAAGGTTTCGTCCAACCTAATAACATTTTGGAATAATTGTTATGGTCAATAATGTTTGAATCCATCATATCGACTTTTCCAATAGGATTGTAACTTAAACTGTCACTATAATAGTCGTTAAGTCCTAAAAAGTGGCCAGTTTCGTGGATATATGTATGAGCATCAAGCTTTCTTTTTCCATATCCTTCATACATAAAGTCATAACTTGCCCAACCAAATAAATTAGCAATTGGATCGTCAGGATTGCCATTTGAATCTTGGTTTGCCCAATATGTATAAGCCCAGAAGTTTTGGTCATCTGTATTTGGCCCATTATGCGTATAGTCAGGAGCAGCATAAACAAACCAAATTCCATCAATAAAGCCATCTTTATCATTATCATATTTTGATAAATCCATACCTTTATTATCTTTTAAATATGTTATAGCATCATTAACGATTGTTTGCGTTTGTGAAATACCAATGCTTGATGCATAATCAAAACCTGATAATTCAGCATCATACCAATCTGTAACTTCACCAGTTAATTCTAATTTTCCATTGCTAGATTTTTTATAAAAACTTTTAACGCTTTCCCATCCTGTTTCGCTTGCATCACCAAAGAAAACTGTATTTAAATCTTTAACAATTTTATCTTTTGTAATGTCTTTATCAGCTGCACCAGTATTTGGATTTAAATATGGTTCATAATATTCAGGAATTAAAACAGGAACAACAAGTAAATTAACTACTCCATTTTCAACCATATCATTTCTTGATGGTAAATAATTTGTGTTGTAATAAAGTTTATCATTAATTGAATATAAATTGTCACTTAAAGTTACATCATTAGGATTAATAATTTTGTTACTTACGTTTTTTGAATTTGAAATTTCAATTTCAACTGATGTTTTTACAAGTGTTTCACTACCAGTTCCACCACAAGAAGTTAATAAAAATCCAAAAAATAAAGCACTTAAAAATAATTTATTTTTCATTCTTAAATCCCCCTTAAAGTTGTTACACCAATTTTAAATGGACATTCTTCCCCATGGTTAAAGGTGTATTTTGCATTAAAGAAACTAAGTCCAAAATTATCAATTTCGAAATCATTTGAATTAGTATTCCAAAGTGTTGTATTTGTTGCAGCTTCACCACTAGAGAAAGTATTTAATCCACTAGCTTCAAGAAGTCTACATTCATCAAAATAACTATAAGAATCATCAAGTTGGAAAGCTGGTGAAATTTGATAATTATTACTAATTGGCATTAAAATCGCTTGATTAGTACCAACATTAGCATAATCGCCATTCCAAGTTGGATCAGCATCATAAATGAATGTTTGACCTTCATCGCCTTCTTCACCACTTCCTTCAACAACAGTACATTTAAAAATACGAGAATCAATATGATAAATTCTCACACCACTTGAGCTCATCATTGGCATATCAATTCTACTATTTATAGGTTTATCTTTATCTAATTCATTAAGTCCATCTGGTGTGTATAAATCGATTAATAAATATTCACTAAATGGATTGAATGAATACTGGAAATTATCAACATCTTTAGTTCTTTCAACTTGTTTTGAAATTTCTTCATAATTATAAGGGATAACAATGACTGATCTATCATTTGTTGTTTCTTTAGCAATTACAATTTCACTACTTCCATAAACAACATAAGGTGTTACCCAACCAAGTAATAATTTTGAATACGAATCTAAGTCACCAATGTTTTGATCCATCATTGTCTTTTGGCCTGCTGGTCTATAATTTGTGTTATCTGTAGCATAAAGGTCATTTAAGCCTAACAAGTGTCCAGTTTCATGAATAAATGTGTGTGAATCAACAGGCGTTTCATCATCCCAGCTAGGAACTTCAATAATTGAATTTCCAAGTCCAGGATATGTAACTTCTTTTTTAACCATATCACAATATGAAGTATACATCATTGAAAATGAGCTCCATGAAAAAGCACTAGGAGCAGGTTGAGCCGTTTTGTCTTTTGAATAATCTGCAGCAGCAAGAGTATAGTCCCATCCAGTAAAATTCCAGAAAGTATTTGAATCAAGGTTATTTAAGTTGCCTTCATATCCATTAAATCCTGTAGCAATATATTTATCTTCAGTTGTGAAATCTAAATGGTCATAAACTAACCAAACAGCATCAATTAAGCCATCGCGATTTTTATCAAATTCTTGTAAATCGAGTTTTTGCTCTTTAATTGCCCATTCACAAGCTTTATCTAAAATAGTTTTAATAGAATTATGACTTCCACCACAATTTTTAATAACATCTTCAGCACTATTAAAGCCTGCTAAAGAAACATCAAACCAATCAGTAACTTTACCACCAAAATTTAATTTTCCATAACTTGATTCATAATAGTATTCTTTAACAGATTTATAGCCCATTTTTTCACTATTTTCTGAAAAGAACATAGTTTCAATGTCTTCTTTAACTTTATTTGTTTTAAAAGCTTCATCACCAGGAATATGAACAGGAATAACTAAAAGATTTACGTCTCCTGTTGAAGGACAAACACTTCTATTATTAGATAAAGCACCACTTAATTCAGTATAAGTATGCTTTAAATTTACTTTTGAAGAAGGAATATATCTGTTTTTTAAATCCTTTTCTTTATCATTTTTATAAATTCTTATTGTCGCTGTTCCATCACTATTTGCATCAAAATAATTGATAATTGGTTTATCATTACCATTATCAGGCTCTTTACCACATCCAGCGATAAATGCTAGTAAACAAGCACATCCAAAAAATATAAATACACTCTTTTTCATAACGATTATTTTAACATATAAATAATTTTTTTGTTATTTTTACACTAAATCTTTATTGCAATATATGTCTATTATTATTGCATTTTTGCTTTTCGCTTTACTTCATTAAAAATTTGAAAATTATTTGTTTTAATTCATATTTTTTCTTTTTTTGCACAAAAAAGGAGGATATTTCTATCCTCCAAATTTTTTAATAAATCAAATTATTAATTAGTCGGCAAGAGTTAAAAGTCTAATTGCTGCGCCATCACCTTTACGGTTTGGGAGATGATAAACTTTTAAATATCCACCATTTCTGTTTGCGAATCTTGTAGCTAAATCTTTAAATAATTTAGTTAATGCTTCTGGTTCGCCTTCAACATTATAGTTTCTTAAAATGCTAGCTGCTTGTCTACGTGAATGTAAATCACCTTTTTTAGCAAGTGTAACGAGGTGATCAAATGTTTTAATAACATCTTTAACCATACTTGTTGTTACAGTGACTTTTTCAAATAATACAAGTTCAGTAGCAAGATTTCTTACTTGAGCTTTTTTCTTTGTTGAGGTATATGGAGTCTTGAATCTGACGCCACCTTTACCGTGAACGTTTTTTCTACCGTATTGCATCTATATTCTCCTTAGTCTTCTTTGGAATCTTTGAAAAATAATCCTTTTTCCTCTAATTTATTTCTAACTTCGATAAGTGATTTTTTACCAAGATTTCTTACTTTCATCATTTCAGCTTCAGTTTTTTGAGTTAATTCTTGAACATTAGCAATTCCAGCTCTCTTTAAGCAGTTGTAGCTACGTACTGAGAGATCTAAGTCTTCAATTGTTAAGTTTTCGAATGTTTCTTCTTTCTTAGGAAGTGGTTCTTTAACTAAACTGAGATCATTGTATTTGTCATCTAAGTGTAAGAAGTTTTCAAAATGTGAGATAAGCATTTTGCTACTTAAAGCAATTGCGTCTTCAGGTTTGATACTTCCGTTTGTCCAAACTTCAAGTGTAAGCTTATCAAATCTAGGATTATGACCAACACGAGTTTGTTCAACTTTATAGTTGACTCTTGTAACTGGTGAATAGTTACTATCTGTAGCGATTGCACCACTTACTAAGCCAAGAGTTTTATTTTCTTCGCTTGTAGCGTATCCTCTGCCATTTCTAATATGGAGAGTCATTTTAAGGCTTCCGCCTTTTGCGATATGAGCGATTACGAGATCTGGATTGACAACTGTAAGTCCAGTTGGAAGTTCTAAATCTCCAGCTTTGAATTCACCTTCACCTTTTTCAATTGAAACTTCATAATCAGCTTTTCCAATTGTATCGCTTTTAAGAACTAAATCTTTAAGGTTAAGGATGATTTGAGTTAAATCTTCTTCTACGCCTTCCAATACTGTAAATTCATGTACTGCACCTTGAACTTCAATAGCGTAGACGCTTGTTCCTGGTAATGAAGCTAGAAGTACTCTTCTTAAAGCGTTTCCAAGAGTTAAACCAAATCCTCTTTCGAGTGGTTCAGCTACAACTTTGCAATAGCTTTCTTCATTATCTGCAACCACAATTTTGAATGTGCATTCTTCAAATGGGCGTGCAATTTTTAATTCATTATCAGTCATTTATTCATCCTCCTAAATATTAACCGTGAGTTCTTTTTGGTGGACGGCAACCATTATGTGGGATTGGAGTTGTATCAACAATAGATGTAATTTGAAGTCCAACTTGTCCGAGTGCTCTAACAGCGCTTTCTCTTCCAGCTCCTGGACCTTTAACATCAACATCAACTGACTTAATGCCTTGATCTAAAGCAGCTTTACCAGCAGCTTCAGCAGCACTTTGAGCAGCGAATGGAGTTGACTTTTTAGCTCCCTTGAATCCTAATACACCGCTACTTGACCAAGCAATTGCATTACCTTTTTCATCAGTAATAGTAACGATTGTATTGTTAAAGGTTGCATGAATGTGTGCTACACCTTTACTAAAAGATCTTTTAATCTTCTTTTTACGGGTAGTTTGTTTCTTTGCCATACTATTTCCTACCTCCTAATTACTTAATAGCTTCTTTCTTATTAGCAATTGTCTTACGTGGACCTTTGCGTGTACGAGCGTTAGTTTTTGTTCTTTGACCTCTTACAGGAAGACCTTTTCTATGTCTAATTCCTCTGTAGCAGCCAATTTCTTGAAGACGTTTAATGTTTAAGAGAACTTCTCTTCTTAAATCACCTTCAACTTTGAAGTGAGCGATTTCAGCTCTAATACGAGCAATTTCTTCTTCGCTTAAGTCTTTAACTCTCTTTTGTGGATCGACTTTAGCTTTTTCAAGTATTGTTTGACTTGTTTTTAATCCGATTCCATAGATATAAGTTAAGCTAACAACTACAACTTTATCATTTGGAATATCAACACCAACGATACGTGCCATTTCTTTTCTTCTCCTTAATTAACCTTGTCTTTGTTTATGCTTAGGGTTAGAGCAAATGACCATGACTTTACCATGTCTTTTGATAACCTTGCATTTGTCACAAATAGGTTTAACGGATGGTCTAACTTTCATAAATTACCTCCAAATAGACTACTTATGTCTAAATACAATTCTGCCATTGTTTAAATCATATGGTGATAGTTCGATGGTAACTTTATCTCCCGGTAAAATGCGAATGTAATGCATGCGGATTTTACCAGAAACAGTGGCGTGAATTACAACATCGTTTTCTAACTTTACCTTAAAATTACAATTAGGTAATGCTTCTACAACTACCGCCTCGACGGTTATTACATCTTGTTTTGCCATTTTTACTTTTTTTAATTCCCTTCTTTTAAAGTCAAAATTTCATAGCCATCACTTGTTACTGCTACTGTGTTTTCATAGTGGCAGCTTAATTTGTGATCTCTAGTTTTTACTGTCCATCCATCATCAAGAATGTCTAAATCGACTTTCCCTTCATTTACCATTGGTTCAATCGCAATAACCATTCCTTTTTGAAGAATAGGCCCTGTGCCTTTCGTTCCAACATTAAATACATATGGATCTTCATGTACGTCTCTACCAACTCCATGTCCTGCAAACATATCAGTTAAAGTGTAACCTTCTTTTTCTGCAGTCTCTTGGATTTTGTTAGAGATATCACCGAGATGCACTCCAGGTTTAATTAATTTCACAGCTTCAAAAAATGCATTTCTAGTTGTATCAATTAATTTTTGCGCACTAGGAGAGATTTCTCCTACTGGAAATGTACGACATGCATCAGCTACATAACCTTTGTAAGTTACAAGTACATCATAACTTACAATATCCCCATCTTTAAGAATAATCTTTTTAGATGGAATACCATGGATCAATGTGTCATTAACACTGATACAAATTGCTCCTGGGAATCCGTCATAACCTTTACTCGAAGGGATACCACCTCTAGCGCGGATAAATTTTTCGGCAAGTTTATCAATTTCCCATGTAGACATACCAGCTTTTGTATGAACTTTCAAATATTCAAATAGATCAGCTACAATACTGCCTGCCTCTTTGATGAGAGCAATCTCACGAGGACTTTTAATAATGATCCCCATATTAAGCCTCTAAAAAGCTTTTGATTTCTTCAAATAATTTGTCGAGTTCTTGGTCTCCACAAACGTCTTTGACTAAGCCAAGCTTTTTATAATATTCAATGAGTGGTTCAGTTAACTCATGGTATTCATGAAGTCTTTCTTTTAAAGTGACCTCATTGTCATCTTTTCTTTGAATGAGTTCACCTCCACACATATCACAGATTCCTTCTTGCTTTGGTTTGAAGGTTTTGATGTGATAAGGGGCACCACACACTTTACAAACTCGTCTTCCTGAAATTCTATCAATTAAGATAGATTCAGGAACGACAATGTTTATAACTTTGTTAATAGGTCTAGCAATTTCTTCACCAATAGTTTTTAGTGCTTCTGCTTGATTAATTGTACGTGGGAATCCATCTAATAAGAATCCATTTTTACAATCATCTTTTTGAAGTCTTTCTTTTACTAAACCAATAGTAACTTCATCTGGAACAAGTAATCCTTTAGATATATATTTATTAGCAAGTTCTCCTAAAGCTGTTTTGTTTTTAATAGCTTCCCTAAACATATCTCCAGTAGAAATATGTGGGATTTTATAATAACTAGCAATGCGTTTAGCATTTGTGCCTTTTCCAGCTCCTGGTGGACCCATTAATATAATATTTTTCATATCTAAAGTTACATACCTCCGATGACTTCATCATAACTCTTACCAGCAATAAGACCATTAATTTGGTTATTAAGTTCAAGTGCAACACCGACTACGATAATAAGTCCAGTTCCACCTAAAGCAAGTGAAGAGTCATTTCCAAATACGCCACTAAGTGTAAGGATAACTGGTAAGGCTGCAATAAATGTTAATGCAAACGCACCAATTAAAGTTACTCTATTTAAAACGCGTGAAACGTATTTTTCTGTTTCAATGCCTGGTCTTATACCAGGGATATAACTACCATTCTTTTGGAAACTTTCTGCAAGTTGTGCAGGGTTAATTTGTAAATTTGCATAGAAGAATGTGAACGCAAATACTAAGACTACATAAATCATCAATCCCCAAGGAACCATAACACCGCCAGTATTGACGAGTTGGTTGTATTGGAATACTTTAAGCCATTCAGCATTAGCAGCATCGCTTGAAATAAATGTAGCGATAACACTAGGAGCCATTAAAATTGATGAAGCGAAGATAACAGGAATAACACCTGCTGAGTTTACTTTAATAGGAAGGAAACTTGCTTTTGAAAGCTTTTCACTTCCACCACTTCTTGTTGCATGTTGAACAGGTATTTTTCTTTTACTTAATTCAATAAATACAACGAAAGCAATAATTAAGATAAACGCAAGGATGTATAAGACAAATTGTAATACACCTTTTGTAACTTCGATATTTGAATGATTCCAGTTCGTAAGAACCCATTTATTAAATGCAGTAGAAATTTGGCTAGGGAGTGAACAGACAATACCTGCAAAGATAATGACTGAGATACCATTTCCGATACCTTTTGTTGTTATTTGGTCACCTAACCACATAACAAGCATCGCTCCACCAACCATAACAGTAACTATATAAGCATATGTTAAGAAGGACTCATCCATTGTGAATGTAATCCATGATGTGTTCTTAGCTGTTTGAATAATTCCGTAAGCTTGAACGGCTGCTAGCATTAAAGTTAAATAACGTGTAGCCATTTCAATCTTTCTTCTACCATATTGGCCTTGCCTATTAAGTTCAGTTAAAGCAGGGAGGACATCCATGCTTAATAACTGAATAATAATTTGAGCCGTAATATATGGTGAAACACCAAGGGCAAAAATTGAGAAATTTTGTAGTGCGCCTCCACCTAATAAATTCATCAAAGAGAGAATGTTATTAGTGTTGTTAGTAAGTTGATCTGTAAACTCACTTGCGTCAATCCCAGGAGTTGGGATAGCGCAGCCTATTCTAAATACAAATAAGATCATTACCGTAAAGAATATACGACTGACAACCTCTTTGTTTTTAAAAATCTCAATAAATTTCTTCATGTTTAAACCTTAGTAAAAATAAATACTTATATATTATTTACTAAAATTTGCTTTTCCGCCACACTTTTCTATCTTTTCGATAGCAGTTTTTGAAAATTTATCAGCAACAATTGTTACTTTCTTCTTTAATTCACCGTTTCCTAAGACTTTTAAGCCATCAAATTCTTTTTTGACGATATTCTTTTCAACTAAATCAACTAATGAAACTGTTGCACCATTGTCGAAACTGTTGAAGACATCAAGATTAACGACAGCGTATTCTTTGTGTCCGAAGTTTTTGAAGCCTCTTTTTGGAAGAGCTCTGTAAAGTGGAAGTTGTCCACCTTCGAAGCCTAATCTAACACCGCCACCACTTCTTGAGTTTTGACCTTTGTTACCACTTCCGCCGTTCTTTCCAAGTCCGCTTCCGATTCCTCTGCAGCGTCTGATTTTATCTTTTCTGCTTCCTTCTACTGGTCTAAGATTATTTAACATTTTCATTTCCTCCTTTACGTAAGGCAACGACGCTCTTATAATCTTTTTCATTTTCTAAAGCATTAGCTGTTGCTCTAATAATGTTGATCTTGTTTCTGCTTCCGTAAACTTTTGAGTAAACGTTTTTAACACCACTAAGTTCAAGAATAGCTCTGACTGGACCACCAGCGATAATTCCAGTACCTTCAGGTGCTGGTTTTAAGAATACTCTAGTTGCGCCAAATCTTCCAATGATATCGTGTGGAATTGTTCCACCTTTTACCATCTTAACATCGATTAAGTTTTTCTTAGCTCTATCGACTGCTTTTTTGATTGCATCTGGGACTTCGCCACTCTTACCTGTAGCAAATCCGAATTTTCCTTTGCCATTTCCGACAACAACAAGAGCTGAGAATTTCATTCTCTTACCACCCTTAACAACTTTTGTAACTCTGTTAATTGCGACAACTCTTTCTTCGAATTCTTTAACTACTTCTTTACGTGGACCTCTTTGGAAATTTTTTCTATTTTTTCCATTACGGTTAAATTTTTTGCCTTCTTTTGAAGCAGCTGCGTTATTTTCTTCAGCTTTAGGAGCAGCGTTATTTTCGTTAACTACTTCAGTATTTTTTACTACTTTATTTTCTTCCATAACCCTCTCCTTAGAACTTTAATCCGTTTTCTCTTGCGCTTTCAGCAAGTGCTTTAACTCTTCCATGATAGACATAACCGCCTCTATCGAATACGACAGATACGATATTCTTTTCTAAACATTTTTTAGCAATATCAGCACCGACAAGTTTTGCGCCTTCGATATTGTTTCCGTTATCAAGCTTAAGTTGTTCACTTGAGCTTGATACGAGTGTAATACCTTTAACATCATCAATGACTTGAACTTCGATGTTCTTGTTTGATCTGTATACGCAGAGTCTAGGAGTTTCACTAGTTCCGCTAATCTTTTTACGAACTCTAATGTGTTTTCTTAATCTAACACTATTTCTATCAGTTTTATTAATCATATACATTAACTCCTATTATTTCTTACCAGCACGTTTGCCTTCTTTACGTAAGACAACTTCGCCAACATAACGGATACCTTTTCCTTGATATGGTTCAGGTTTACGAACTTCTCTAATTTGAGCAGCGACTTGACCAACTTTGAATTTGTCTGAACCGCTAATTTCAACATAAGCATTGACATCTTTTGATTTTGATTCAACGACTTTAATTGTAACGCCATCCATTGGTGAAACAGTAATTGGATGTGAGTAGCCAACGTGAAGGACAATATCTTTTCCTTTCATTTCAGCTCTGTATCCGATACCGATGATAGCTAATTTCTTTGTGTAACCTTCGTGGCAACCAACACAAGCATTATTAATTAATGCTCTGATTGTTCCGTGCATTGCTTTAACGTTCTTTTCATCGTTAACTCTAGTTACTTTTAAGATTCCTTCATTAAGTTCAACTCCGATGAATTTTGTATCGAAAGCGATTTTATCTTCACCGAATTTACCTTTAATATCAACAAGACCGTCTCCGACAGTTACTGTTAATCCTTCTGGTATGTGAATAAGTTTATTACCAATACGTGACATATAAATCTATCCTCCTATTACCAAACGTAACAGATTACTTCGCCACCGACATTTTGCTTTTTGCATTCTTTGTCTGTGAGAAGACCTTTACTTGTTGAAATAATTGCGATACCTAATCCTCTTAAAACGCTTGGAATGTGTTTGCTATCAGCTGTAACACGTAAGCCAGGTTTAGATATTCTTCTAAGTCCTGAGATGATCTTTTCACCATTTGGACCGTATTTTAATACTACTTTAAGTTCTTTATGTCCTTCAGCATTCTTTTCTGTTGAATATGAAGTAATAAAGCCTTCATCTAATAAAATTTTTGCAATGTTAACCTTCATATTGCTTGAAGGCATAGAAACTGATTCGTGATGAAGAGCATTTGCGTTTCTAATTCTTGTAAGCATATCTGCTATTGGATCTTGATGCATATTCTATTCCTCCTTTAAATTACCATGAAGATTTTTTGAGTCCTGGAATTTCACCTTTATAAGCTAATTCTCTAAGACAAATTCTGCAAAGACCGAACTTTGAATAAACTGAGTGAGGTCTTCCACATCTCTTGCAACGTGTATATTCTCTGACCTTAAATTTTTGTGGTCTAGATTGTTTAACCTTTAAACTTGTTTTTGCCATCTTTAAGTACCTCTAATTATCTATTAAATGGCATGCCTAACTCTTTTAAGAGAGCATAAGCTTCTTCATCATTCTTAGCAGTTGTAACAATGATGATGTCCATTCCTCTAACTTTTTGAACTTTATCGTAATCAATTTCAGGGAAAATTAATTGTTCTTTAATACCTAAAGTATAATTTCCTCTTCCATCGAAAGCATTTTTGTTAACACCACGGAAGTCTCTAACTCTAGGTAATGAGATAGATACAAGTTTATCGAAGAATTCATACATTCTGATTCCTCTTAATGTAACTTTAGTTCCGATTGGTTCACCTTCTCTTAATTTAAAGGTAGCAATACTTTTCTTTGCTTTTGTGATAACTGGTTTTTGTCCAGTGATTAATGAGAGTTCTTCAACTGCTTCATCAATTCTCTTTTTATCTTGAGTTGCATCACCAACACCGATGTTGATAACGATTTTTTCTAAGTGTGGAACTTCCATGACTGACTTATAGCCAAATTGTTTCATAAGCTTAGCTTTAATTTCGTTATTATAAGCATCTAATAAACGTGTGTGGTTTAAAGGAGCTTTATGTCCCTTAGAAGTTGCAGCTTCTTTTTCAACTTTTTTTGCTGTAGCTGTAGTTTTCTTTGCTTCTGCCATACCTTTCTCCTTTATTTAACTTCTTTATTTGTAGATTTTAAGTATCTTACTTTGTTACCATCTTTATCAAATTTGTAACCAAGTCTTGATGCTTTTTTGCTCTTTTCATCATAGTACATAACTTTTGATGCATCGATTGGAGCAAATACTTCTTGAATGCTTCCTTCTGGGTTAGCTTGTGTTGGTTTAACGTGTTTTTTAACAACATTTACGCCATCAACAACAACCTTGTTTTCTTTAGGAAGTACTCTTTGAATAGTACCGACTTTTTTCTTGTCTTTTCCAGAGATAACTAATACTTTATCACCTTTTTTAAGTTTCATACTTCTTTTACCTCCTTATAAGACTTCAGTAGCAAGTGAAACGATTTTCATAAATGCATCGCCTTTTTCACGAAGTTCTCTTGCTACAGGTCCGAATACACGAGTACCGACTGGTGTCTTATCTTCGTTGATAATGACACAAGCGTTATCATCAAATCTAATTGTTGAACCATCTTTTCTTTCGATTGGATAGCTTGTTCTTACGATGACAGCTTTAACGATTTGACTCTTTTTAACTTTACCGTTTGGAATAGCATCTTTAACTGCACATTTAACGATGTCGCCAACTGATGCTACTTTTCTATTTGTTCCGCCGTAAATTGTGAAGATTCTTACAACACGAGCGCCGCTATTATCAGCAACAACAAGATTAGTTTCCTTTTGTACCATAACTATTCAGCCTCCTTTGTATCTTCTTCATGAAGTACTTCTTTTAATTCTTCGCTTTCAGCAATCTTAATTGATTCAACTGCTTTTGAATCGACTGAGACTAAAACGAATCTTTTTAAAGTACTTAATGGTCTGCATGCTGCGATTGTAACGATATCGCCTTCTTTTGCTAAACCTTTTTCATCGTGAGCATAATACTTAGCTCTAAATTGAACTCTCTTCTTATACTTAGGATGTTTTCTATGACTTTCGCTTTCTACAACGATTGTCTTTGGAGATTTTGCGCTAACTACTACGCCAGTAATTTTCTTTTTAACGTCCATAATTACTTACCCTCTTCATTCATCCCGAGTTCTCTTTCTTTTAAGACTGTATAAACACGGGCGATATCTTTTCTAACTCTCTTGAGTTCCATCATGTTGTCGAGTGATCCGACAGCTTTCTTTCTTCTTAAATCAAATAATTGTTCTTTTAAGGAGTAAATACGATTATTTAATTCTTCTGTAGATAATTCTCTTACATCTTTGATTTTCATAAACTACTTTGCCTCCTTATTTTCTTTTTTAACAATTCTTGTGCTAAGTGGAAGTTTATAACTTGCTTGCTTTAATGCGTGAACAGCAACTTCTTCGCTTACTCCACCGATTTCAAACATAACTCTGTTCTTTTTAACTACTGCTACCCAGTATTCTGGATTACCTTTACCAGAACCCATACGGACTTCAGCAGGTTTCTTAGTTTTTGCTAAGTGTGGGAATATTCTAATATAGATTTTTCCTTCACGTTTTGTATAACGTGATAAGACGACTCTGACAGCTTCGATTTGTCTATCGCTTACCCAGTTACCTTCAGTTGCTTGTAGACCATAATCTCCGAAAGCAACAGTGTTTCCAGCCTTTGATAAGCCTTCATATCTAATAATATGAGGACGTCTGTATTTAACTCTCTTTGGTTGTAACATAACTATTCTCCTTTCTTTTGATTATCTTCTACTTTAACGTTTCTAGGATTAATTTCTTTTTCACCACGGCAGATCCAAACTTTGACACCTAATTTTCCATAAGTTGTCATAGCTTCTCTCCATGAATAATCAATATCACTAACTAATGTATTGATTGCCATAGTTCCTTCTTTATATCCTTCAGTACGTGCGATATCAGCACCAGCAAGTCTACCACTTACAGCAGTTTTACAACCTTTAGCGCCTGATTTTCTTACTTGAGCAATTGCTTTCTTTTGAACAATTCTGAAGCTAGCACGTGCTTCAAGTTGAGCACAAATTTGGTCTGCAACGATTCTTGCATCAAGATATGGTTGTTTGACTTCGATAACATCAATTTTAACTGAGCACTTTAACATTTTTTGTAAAGCTTCTGTTAATTTGTTGATGTTTTCACCTTTTGTTCCGATGACTGTTCCAGGTTTTGCAACGAAGACGAGTACACGGACAAAGAAGCCCTTATCGTTTTTCTTTCTTTCGATTTCGATGTGAGATAATTGAGCATCTCTACCGATTTGTTTTTCTAAATAATTTCTAATGTTAATGTCTTCGACTAAGAAGTTTGAATATTCTTTATCAGAAGCATACCATCTTGAGTTCCAATTTTTATTAAGACCAATTCTCATTCCGATTGGATTAACTTTTTGACCCATAATCTACCTTACTCCTAATTTCTTTCTTTGACTGTAACATAGATATTACAGAATCTCTTAACTAATCCGCTTGCGCTACCTTTAGCACGTGGAAGGAATCTTCTCATTTTAATGCTATCTGTAGCATAGATTTCGCTAATGTATAATTTATCTTCATTTAATCCGAAGTTATTTGTAGCATTAGCCATAGCTGATTTAATAACTTTAGCAACAGCTACGCTGACTCTGTGATTTGAGTTGAGTAATAAGCCAAGAGCTTCATCACAATCTTTGCCTCTAACGACATCGATAACGAGTCTTGCTTTTCTAGGAGTGCTCTTAACACTGATTGCTTTAGCGTGTGCGCTTGTAACAACAGGTTTAACTTCTTTCTTAGTTTCAGCTTTCTTAGTTTCAACTTTCTTAGCTGTTTCTTTTGTAGTTTTAACTGCTTTCTTAGTTGTTGTCTTTTTAGCAGTTTTTGTTTCAGCTTTTTCTACTGTTTCTTTAGCAGCTTTCTTTGCTTTTGGAGCAGCTTTTTTAACAGTTTTCTTTGTTTCTTTTTCTACAGCTTCTGTAGTAACTTTCTTTTCTGCCATATTTCTCCTCCTAATTACTTCTTAACACCAGCTGCTGCCATAGCTGCTGCCTTATCTTCAGCGTTATTACCGAAGTGTCCTTTATATGTTCTTGTTGGAGCAAATTCTCCGAGTTTGTGTCCGACCATATCTTCTGTTACATAAACTGTAATGAATGCGTGTCCGTTATAAACAGCAAAAGTGTGTTCGACGAATTCTGGGAAAATTGTACTTCTTCTTGACCAAGTCTTAATGACTGCTTTTTTGCCTGAGTTGTTTAATGCTTCAACTTTGTTCATTAAACTTTCATCAACAAATGGTCCCTTTTTTAAACTACGTGCCATTTTCAATTAACTCCTTTCACTATTTATCTGTCTTTCTCTTAATAATAAGCTTTGTTGAAGCTTTCTTATTTCTACGTGTCTTAACACCGAGAGCTCTCTTGCCCCATGGTGTACGTGGTGCATCTCTACCAACAGGACATTTACCTTCACCACCACCGTGTGGGTGATCTGGTGGGTTCATTGCGCTACCTCTAACAGTAGGTCTTGTTCCGAGCCATCTTGTTTTACCAGCTTTACCTAAGTTAACAAGGTTGAAGTCTTCGTTTCCAACAACACCGATTGTAGCTTTACATTCACCAAGGATTTTTCTTGTTTCACCACTTTGAAGTCTTACGATAACGTATTTTCCATCTTTACCTAAGATTTGAGCTGAACATCCAGCACTTCTACAAAGTTGGCCACCTTTTTTAGGCATTAATTCAACGTTGTGAACTAATGTACCTTCAGGAATATTTTTTAATAAGAGAGCGTTACCAACAACGATATCTCCATTTTCTCCGCTAATAATCTTATCGCCAACGTTTAATCCTTTTGGTTTAATGATGTATCTTTTTTCACCATCAACATAATTGATTAATGCGATATTTGCGTTTCTATTTGGATCGTATTCAATGGCTGCGACCTTACCAACTACTCCATCTTTATTTCTCTTGAAATCGATGATTCTGTATTTTCTCTTGTTTCCTCCACCGATATGACGAGTTGTGATAACACCTTGTTGGTTTCTACCACCGCTCTTCTTAAGGGTGACGAGTAAACTTTTTTCAGGAGTAGCTTTTGTAATCTCTTCAAAACTTAATGTTGTCATTGCACGTCTTGAAGGAGTATATGGTTTATAACTTTTAATTGACATGTTTTTTCTCCTATATATAAGTTTATTCTTTATTCAGCGTATAAGTTGATTGTTTGACCTTCTTTGAGAGTAACAATAGCTTTCTTAAATGCGCTAAGGCTTCCTTTGTATTTTGATCCACGTGTTACAGCTTTGCTTGGAACATTAACAACGTTTACATTTTTAACTTCAACGTTATAAATTTTGTGGATTGCATTCTTGATTTGGGTCTTATTTGCACTCTTTTTAACAATGAATGTATATTGATTGTTTTCTTGAATTACTGTTGTACTTTTTTCAGTAATAAGAGGTTCAATAATACAATCGAAATCATGAATGGATGCTTTTTTAACGTTTTCAGTAACTGGAGCAGCTACTTCTTTTTTCTTTGCCATTATTTAAGATCCTCCTCAATTTTCTTAACATCTTCTTTAACCATAACGATTTTGTTGAAGTTAAGAAGATCATAGACACTGATATTTCCGACGCTTCTTAATCCAACATTTGATAAGTTGCTAGCGCCTTGGAATACTAAGTCATCGCTTGTAACGATTAATGTTTTAACGTTATCAAGTTTGAATGCTTTTAATAAAGAAACGACATCTTTAGTTTTTCCACTAACTGTTAAGCTATCTAAAACAACTAAGTCTTTCTTTGCTTTTAAGCTTAATGCACTTCTTAATGCTAAGTCGTGTTCTTTCTTATTTTGCTTTAATTTATAATTTTGAACACCTGTAGGTCCGAAGACTGTACCGCCTCCAACCCAAATAGGTGAACGTGTTGAACCAGCTCTTGCTCTACCAGTTCCTTTTTGTCTCCATGGTTTTCTTCCGCCACCAGAAACTTCAAATCTCTTCTTTGTTTTAGCTGTTGCTTGTCTTGAATTTGATTGATAGACCATAACAGCATCAAACATAACTGATTCGTTTGGTTTGACTCCAAATACGTCTTTTGAAACTTCTAATGAAGAAACTGCATTACCATCTTGGGAATAGACTTTTAAATTCATATTTGCCATAACTATCTCCCTTCTTATTTAGCTTCTTCTGTAGCTTCTGTTTTAACACTTCTGTCGATTACTGGTTTAACAGCGAATTTTTGAAGTGATGGTTTAACAGCGCTTCTAATTTTAACAATTGATTTTTTTGGTCCAGGTACTCCACCTCTAACTAAGATGTAATTCTTATCAGCATCAACCTTAACAATAATTTGATTTAAGACTGTTGCACTTTGATTTCCCATGTGTCCTGACATTTTCTTGCCTGGAATAACACGGTTGTTGCATCTACCGTTATTAGCGAATGAACCTTGTTGTCTGTGATATCCTGATCCGTGTCCTTTAGGTCCAATTGCTTGTCCCCATCTCTTAATGACACCAGCATATCCTCTACCTTTGCTTGTTCCGATGACATCAACGATATCTCCAGCATTGAATAAATTAGCTTTGATTTCGCTTCCGACTTCGAAATTGTTCATTTCATCACCTTTTAATTCAAACAAGAATTGTTTTGGTGAGACATTAGCTTTAGCAAATATGCCTTTTTCACATTTATTTAATGAATTTTCTTTCTTGTCTTCATAACCGACTTGAATTGATTCATAACCGTCGTGTTCTTTTGTTTTCTTTAAAGTAACAACGTTTGGTAAGACTTCGATAACAGTGACTGCATACATTGAGCCATCTTCAGTATAGACTTGAGTCATACCCATCTTTCTACCGATGATTTCTTTCATTGTGTCCTACCTCCTATAACTTAATATTGATATCGACACCACTTGGAAGGTCTAATCTTCTTAAAGCGTCGATTGTATCACTATTTGGTCCTACAATATCGATAATTCTCTTGTGTGTTCTGATTTCGAATTGTTCACGTGAATCTTTATCTTTATGAACAGCTCTTAAGATTGTGTAGACTTGTTTTTCCGTTGGAAGTGGAATAGGTCCTACTACACTAGCACCTGTTTTAGTAATTGCATTTACAATTTTTGTTACGCTCATATCGAGTACTTTATGATCGTAAGCTTGTAAACGAACTCTAATTTTTTTGACTTTTGCCATGAATTCGTTCTCCTTTCGTTACATAATACAGATTTGCAGTCGGTTCAATGCGAATTCCCTGATCACCATCATGACAACGCTTATGGGTGTATCAGCAACCTCGCACATCATTACTTTCCGCAAGCCTAAAAATAATACTATATTCGACACCTATAAGTCAACATTTATTTAACATTTTTTTGCATTTTTTTAATACATAGTATTAAAGGAGAATTTTTTAAAAGAATTTGTAATTATTTTTTGTGTTTTTTTCACTTTTTCAAAAATTTAATTAAATTCTCAATTTGAATTAATTTTTACCTAAAAAATTGATTTTATTAATATTTTTTGAAGACGAATAAACACTAGCAAAAGACCATCTTCGTGCTTTTTAGCTCCATCTTTAAAATAGCTTTTTTAATACGGTAAAATTAATAAATGAATTTTCTTTTCAATTTTTATATAATATTTTTATGAGAATTTTTTGGGCAATACAGCAATTAGAAAAACTTGGTGGCACAGAAATTGTAACTATTGATTTAATTAATAGACTGGTAAATTATTATCCTATAACATTAATTTGCATTGCTGGTTTAAACCCAGAGAATAATTATAAAATCGATCCTCGTGTAAAAATAACGTATTTAAATGCAGATAGTGAAACTATTCGTAACGAGGAAAAAGTTTATAATTACAATAAGCAAGGAAAATATTTAAAATCACTTCGAGTTTATTGGAAAGTGATAGAAGAATTTTTCTTTAAGCAAAATTATTATCGCAAAAAAATTGCAAACATTATGGGTGAAAAAACAGATTCGTTATATATTGGCAGCTGTGCCGAAGCGTTTTTGCTTGCTCCTAAAAATTATAAAGTTTATTTCCATTACCATTTCGATGACAAAACATACAATTTGGGTTGGATGAAATTTAATATGAAACGCTCAAGAAAAGCTGATAAATATATCTTTTTATCAAAATCAATCTTAAAAGAAGTTATAAAGACTCATCCTAAATTAAAAGAAAAATCAACTTATGTCTATAATCCAATTCGATTTGAACCTGTGTTAGATACTAAAAAATACGATAATACCATTATTTTTGCTGGTCGATATGCCGAGCAAAAGAATCCCTTACTTGCTTTAAAAATAGCTAAATTATTAAAGGAGAAAGGACTAAATTTTCATCTAAAAATGTTTGGTGAAGGGTTATTACTTGATAAAATGCTAAATTATCAAAAAGAAAATAATTTAAATGATGTTGTATCAATTAATAAACCACGAAAAGATATTGAAAACGAAATTAAAACTAGTGATTTATTGCTTCTTACTTCAACATATGAAGGATATGTTCTTGTTAAAGGCGAAGCAAACGCCTTTTCTAAACCAGTTATTATGTCCAATTGGGGTAACACTTCACACGAAATGATCGATGATGGTGTCGATGGATTTGTAATTGATTCTTTTAATCCTGAAGATTATGCAAATAAAATTTATGAAATATTAACTAACGATAATTATCTAGCTAAATTAAAAGAAACAACTTACGAAAAAACTAAAAATTTAAACGAAAATTATATAATCCAAGAATGGCTAAAAATTATTGGTTAATTTTACTAAATTCGCATCCACAATAATCTTGTCGATATATTTCTTCTAATTTCGAAATTTCAACACCAAGATCTTGCCCATCATTCTTCTTAAAATCTGTATAAATAAATTCTATATCTTTAAAATCTTTTTCAAGTATTTTCCCTATTTCATTTAAATAATTAGTATCTTTATTTCGTGAAATACTCATAACAGTTGAAACACAATGAATGTTATTGCTTCTAGCATAAAGAAATAATCTTTTCATTCTTTTATAAATGCAAATCTTACAGCGATGCATTCCTTCTTTTTCATCTTTATAAGGAATTAAATCCATTTTAAAGCTTTCGTAGTCATATTCATCAACTATAACTTCAATATCAGCATTAAAAGTTTTATTAACAAATTCAACATGTTTTTTTAAAGCATTAAGTCTTCTATTAAATTCTTCATAAGGATAAATATTTGAATTTGTAAAAAATATTTTTATTTTAAAAAGATCAACAATAGAAATTAATGGATAAATTGAGCACGCACCACAACATACATGAAATAATAAAATTGGTCTTTTATTGTCACCTCTATTTATTTCCATAAGTTGCTCAATATATTTTTTGTAATACTCGTTTCCCATAATTCAATCTTTCGTTTCGCTTTTAATAATTTTACTTTTATATAATTTACGATACAATATCAATATGGAATTAACTTCTATCATATTAATATCTTACGGAGTTCTTTTAGGACTATTTTTAATAAATTTTATAGCACATTCTTACTACATAAAATTCTTAAAAGTTCGTAAAACTCCACTAAAAACCTTGCAAAACTCAACTATTTTAAATAAATTCATTGTTTTAATACCTGCAAGATATGAATCTAAAGTTATTGAAAATTTATTAAAAAGTTTAAAGGAACAAACTTATAATAGTAGTTTTTTTGATGTCTACATAATCACCGAAAGTGAAAAAGATAAGACTAATTCATTAGCTTTAAAATATGGTTATCATTATATTTTAAGAGACAAAATCAGAAACAGAAAAACTAAAGGCTATGCTCTTGAAGATGGCTATAACTATTTAAAAAATAATGACATTTCTTTTGATGCACTCATCATTTTAGATGCTGATAATGTCATTGATTCTAATTATCTTTATGAGATGAATATCCTAAAAAATGATGGATATGACATTGGAGTTGGATATAGAAAATCAACAAATGCAAATAAAAATCTAATTAGTGCTTCTAGTTCGTTGCTTTTTACTTATCAATCGTTATTTGTTAATCATTGTAGAACCAATTTATTTAAGAAATTTGCTATTTCTGGAACAGGATATTTTATAAGTAACAACGTTTTAAAGTTAAGTAATGGATGGATTTGGACTGGGCTAACTGAAGACGTTGAATTGACTCGTTTTGCTTACGCTAATAATATAAATATGGGCTTTAATGAAAATGCTATTTTTTATGATGAACAACCAATAGATTATAAAACAATGCATAAACAACATGTACGTTGGGTTTGGGGGTATTATAATAAAGATAGGCACATTGAGTATAAGCAAATTCACGATAATTCAGTGAAAAACCTTGCAAAACACGAATATCTTCATGCAATGAACCTATTTATATACTCTGAAGCTATCAATGTTTTGCATATTGTTTTTAGTATAATCATGACTCTTTATTCATTTATTTTGGGTTATCATCATAATGCTTTAATCTATTTTATTTTGATTTTTATCGATATTTTACTCATTCTTTTGTTCTGTAATTTAGTAACTTTATTTGAAATTTTAGTAACAAAAAATGACTTTAAGATTAGTAAATTACTAAAGTTTAAAGTCATTAATTTAGGGTTTGTTTTTTGGTTTGATTTTCTCTTTGCTTATCTAGATGGATTTTTTCATAAATCAAAAAGAAAGAAATGGGAAAAAATCAAACATAAAGGTGAAATAATTGAAGAAGAATCTATTGAATAAACATTGAATCACCAAATGAGAAAAATCTATATTTATTCTCAACAGCATGTTTATAACATTCAAGTGTAAATTCTCTTCCCATAAAAGCACTTACAAGCATAACAAGTGTTGATTTTGGTAAGTGGAAATTTGTAATTAAGCAATCAATTGCTTTATATTCATATCCTGGAGAAATGAAGATACTTGTTGAAGTTTTTTCTTCTTTAAATTCATTAAAATGAGAGTAATTCGATTCAAGAGTTCTTACAGATGTTGTACCAACTGCAATAATTCTTCTACCTTCTCTTTTTGCTTTATTTAAAGTCTCTGCTGCTTCTTTTGTAACTTCATAAGTTTCACTATGCATTACGTGATCTTTAGTATCTTGAACTTTTACTGGTCTAAATGTTCCAAGTCCAATATTTAAAGTAATATCAACAATTTCAACACCTTTATCAGTGCATTTTTTTAAAAGTTCAGGAGTAAAATGGAATCCAGCAGTTGGAGCTGCAGCACTTCCTTCTACTTTTGCATAAACTGTTTGATAATCATCATTATTTTCACAAGCTTTATGAATATAAGGAGGGAGAGGCATTGAACCAATTTTGTCAAGTTCTTCAAGGAAAATTCCTTTATAAGAAAATTTGATTAAACGAATTCCTTCATCTTTTACTTCAACACATTTTCCAATTAAAATATCATCTTTAAAATGTAAAATTGTATCAAGTTTTATTGCTCTTGCGTTTCCACAAAGGCATTCCCAAGTGTCATTTCCTTTATCTTTTAATAACAAAACTTCAACGTGAGCACCTGTTTTATCTTTAGTTGCAAAAAGTCTAGCAGGAATAACTTTAGTATTGTTTCTAACAAGAACATCTCCTGGTTTTAAATAATCTATAATATCTTTAAAAATTTTATCTTCGTATGTTTTATTTTTTCTATCGACTACAAGCATTTTACAGTTGTCTCTAATTTTAGATGGTTCTTGTGCGATTAATTCTTCAGGTAAATAATAATCAAATAAATTTATATCCATACTTTTCTCCTTGTCTTGTCAAATGAACATTATAATCATATTTTTATCACCTTTCTAGGTTTAAAAATTTTTCATTTAAAATAAAAAATGCTTTATAAGAAATTGATCTTTAAAGCATTAATTAATAATGTTTTATTTATTAGAAGCCTCTTTTGTCTCCGTATTTTTTAAGAACTTCTTTTTTATATTCATAGAATCTATCTTCTTGAATTGCTTTTCTAGCACCTTCAACGATAGAAATTAAGAATCTTAAGTTATGGATAGACATTAAACGTGCCCCAAATTGTTCTCCACTAACATATAAATGTCTTAAATATGCTTTTGTAAAATGCTTACATGTATAGCAATCGCATTCAGCATCAAGTGGTGTAAAATCTTCTTTATATTTTTCATTTTTAATATTTACTCTTCCGTTATGTGTCATAAGTGTTCCATGACGAGCAATACGTGTAGGTAAAACGCAATCCATCATATCAACACCACGAGCAATTCCTTCAAGAATATAATCAAGACTACCAACGCCCATTAAATAACGTGGTTTATCTTCTGGTAAATATTTAATTGCCATATCAATCATATTGAAGCAAACATCTTTAGGTTCACCAATTGATGTTCCACCGATTGAATAACCATCAAAATCCATTTTTGAAAGTTCTTCAGCACACATTTTTCTTAAATCTTCAAAATTTCCACCTTGAACAATTCCAAATAAAGCTTGATCTTCTCTTTTATGAGCATCAAGTCCTCTTTTTGCCCATCTTAATGTTCTTAAAGTAGAATTTTTTGCATATTCATAACTTACTGGATAAGGAATGCATTCATCAAAAGACATTGCAATATCTGCACCAATCTTTTCTTCGATGCCAATAACTTTTTCAGGTGAAAAGAAGATTTTATCTCCATTTAGATGTGATTTAAATGTAACACCTTCTTCAGTGATTTTTCTTTTTTCTGCAAGTGAGAAAACTTGGAATCCACCTGAATCAGTAAGCATTGGCCCATCATAATTCATAAATTTATGAACGCCACCAGCTTTAGCAACAATGTCTTCACCAGGTCTAAGGTGTAAATGATAAGTATTTGCTAAAATTACTCCACTTCCAATACTTTTTATTTCTTCAGGACATAATGTTTTAACTGTCGCTAAAGTTCCAACAGGCATAAACATTGGTACTTCAACATCCCCATGTGGTGTATGAAGTATTCCATAACGAGCACCTGTTTTTTTATCAACGTGTTTTATTTCCAAATAAAAATCTTTACAAGCCATATACCTACCTTACCATTTATAATCTAAATTTCGATTCGCAAGAATCAAATTATAAAAACCTTTACTTTTTTTAGTTAATATAAGGAATAAAGGATATCCAATGCATGTGATGCATACGAATTCCCCTAAAAATACAAATCCAAACATAATCCAATAAGCAACAACTGTGTTATCGACACCATCGACGCCTATTCCTGCTAAAAATAATACAAAAGGAACAATAATCGCATTGATCAAAGATGGAATTAAGCTATTTAAGAATAAATTTTTAACAAATTTTGATAATAAAACCATCAAAATACAGCTAATTAATGTTGCAAGTGTTCCAAACAAGATATCAAACACACCAGCGACTGACATTAAATTTGCAAGTAAACATCCAATAGTTAGTCCAATTGTATAGCTTGGATTAAAGAAAACGAGTAAATTAAGCATCTCCGAAAATCTAAATTGGGAGAAGCTATAACTTAGAGGTGCGCAAAGCATTGTAACAACAGCATATAAACATGCTATAAACGCATTTGCAACGACTGCTTGAACAGTCATGTGGGACTTAAACCATCCCATAAGTTTTGAATCTTTAGATTCGTCTAATTTGTTCATAAAAGAACCCCCTGTTAAATTTTACGTGTGGTTAGTCATGGGCAAGACACACGAGTCGTCGATTATTCTATCAAATTAAGCAATCTAAAAAAAGAACTTATTTCTTTAATATTTAATAACCGTATTGAGCTAAGTTGTTAAGAACCATTATAACAATTGAAAGTATAACTCCAACAACAGATAAGCAAATGCCGATTACATAAAGTTTTGTGTATTTTTTCTCTTTATCTTTACATAATCCTATAATTCCAAATACTAATCCTAGCCAACCGCCTAAGGCACCAAAAACTACAGATAAAATGCCAAAAACTTTACAATTATCTGAACTCTTTTTAGCAGGTTTAGATGATGATGAATCATAAACATCTGTTTCTTCGCATCTTGCACCACATGAAGGACAAAATTTTGCATCGTCTTCAATAGGTGCACCACAATATGAGCAATATTTCATAAGAATTCTCCTTTTTTTTTCATATTTTATATAAATTTTATCATTTTTATATGAACATTATTAGAGAATAATGAGCAAATTAATAAACTATGCATTTTATGTAGTTAAATTAGTTAACTTATGTCATTTTTCAGTTCATGATCAGCTATTAGTTTATAATAGTTTATAGCTTTCAATATGCTATAATAAACTATGCTAAAAATTACAAATTTAACAAAAAAATTCGATCAAAAAGAAGTTTTAAAAGATGTCTCACTCGCAATAAATGAAGGAGATATTTTTGGGCTTGTTGGTATTAATGGAGCAGGTAAGTCAACACTTTTACGCACGATTTGCGGTGTTTTTGAGAAAAATTCAGGTGAAATTGAGTTATTCGGTAAGCCAATAGAAGACTATAAACTTAAAAATAATAGCATATTCTTTTTAAGTGATGACTTATATGTTCCTCGATACTACAACTACAAAAATTTGCTTAAATTTTATTCTACTTTTTATGAAATTAACGAGAAAAGATTTGAAGCAATTATACGTGATTTAAAACTAGACATTCGAGGTAATATTTCTACTTTTTCTAAAGGGATGAAACGTCAACTTTTCATTGCTTTAGTTTTATCGATGAAATTAAAATTATTGATGCTTGATGAAGCTTTTGATGGTCTTGATCCACTTGCTAGGTTAGTTTTTAAAAAGTATTTATTAATAGCAAATAAAGAAAATAATCTTATTACAATTGTTACAAGTCATGATTTAAAAGAACTTCAAAATATTTGTACAACTTTTGCTATTTTGGATGGTGGAACAATTGTTTTAAATGAAGTTCTAAGTAAAGAAACTAGTGATGTAATTAAATATCAACTCGCATTTAATGAAGATAAAACTATAGATGATTTTAAAGACTTCAACGTTATTGATTTTAGTAAAGAAGGTAGAGTTATTAAAATCGTTATAAAAGGAAATTCTAATGAAGTTATGAAAAAATTAAATTCATTAAATCCAATATTACTTGAAAAGCTTGACCTTAATTTTGAAGAATTCTTCATGTATGAAGCAAAAGAAAGGGGATATATCAAATGATAAATTTTAAATATTTCAAAACTTATTTTAAAGAATCCTTATTCTTTTTGCTCTTTATATCTTTAACATTAATTTTTCTTTTTGTTATTCCTATTTTTACAATTTATATCAATGAAGATTACATCATGAGTTGGCCTAAAGACATGATGCCAAACTTTTTTACGCTTTCAATCTTAATTATTATAATAACTTTTGTAAGTTCAATTTATCTTGTTTCTTATAAGACTAAAATTAGAAAACTAGACATTTATTATTCACTTCCTATATCAAAAAGATCGTTTTTTAACACTCGTGCACTTGTAATTTTTGTAGATTTAATAATTGCTGTCACACTTGCTTTTATTTTAGGCACAATAGTGTTCTCATTTAAGTTAATTGGGATTAATAATCCTTATAATTTTATACAACTGATACCATTTTATTTTTCAATAATCGGTTCTATTATTCCTTTATATATATTTTCAATAACATGTTCTTTCTTTGGCTCATCACTTGTAGATAGTTCAATATTTTTAGCTTCATACACCTTTATTCCTACTTTAATTTTTAAGCAAATTTATTTTTATTTAAGCAACAATTATTCGCACTCAATGTATGCTGGCGAGTCACTCACACCTTATTTTACTTTACGTTATGTTTCAAATAAATTCGAAGATAAATTCTGTGGAATTAAACAACCAGCTGGTGCAACTAATTTTGACATTTATCCAATAATTGTTTTTATAATTTTATCGATTATTTTATTCGTTTTATTTGAAATATTTATAATTGAAAAAGACACAGCAGAAAATTTAAACGGATCAAGAAAAGTTTTATATGGGTTTAAAGTTATTATTCCTTTAGATATTTTAGGAACAGTCGCTTTATTTTCATCTATTTTAGGAAGTTATATAGTAAAATTTGGCGGCTTTATAATTTGTTTTATTTCCACCATAGTCGTTTTTTTCTCTTTATATTTCATTTCAAAGAAATCATTCAAAATACAAAAAGATATCATTCCACTAGCTATAATTTCATTTAGTTTAGCTTACTTATTCTTAATTATTTATCCAATTAATTCAAGTTTATATCCAAATAAAAAAGACCAAATTTTACCATAAATTTTATTTTCGAATTAGTTATTTAATATTTTTAATTTCAAAAATAAAAGCACGCTAGTGATTAATCTTTTTTCACTAAACGTGCTAAATTTCCTTAGGCTTTATAAATAAAATATCCTATCAATAGTGAAAAAGCTTGCAAATCTCAACTATTTTTAGTTTATAATCAAGAATGTTCTATATGTTTTTTTATAAATTTCAAAATAAAATTTATCATATTCTTTGATTTTTACTACGTATTTATTTATTTCTTCTTTAACTTGATATTTATCTAAATCATACTTATCATCAAAGCTTCCATAAATCATATTCATAGAATCTTCAATGTGAAGTTCTCTTTTTGGTACTCTATTATAATCATATAATCTATAAGTCACATCAAGAGGATCTTGAACTTCTAAAAAGAAAGAATTCTTTAAAATCGCATGAACTGTACCAGGTACAATTTTAATTAAATCATGTGGTTTTATATCTCTATAAATCAAATATTTTTCAATTGTTCCGTTTTTAATAGAAGCTAATAATTTGTCTTTATCAACTTCTTTTAAACCAGCAATAACTTTGTCATTTTTTGTTTCATCAAGCACATACCAGCACTCATATTTTCCGTTTGGATAGCCTTTTTTAAGTGCATAAGTATTATTAGGATGGAGTTGAATTGAAAGGTCACTACTAGAATCAATTAATTTAATTAAAACTGGGAATTGCTCGCCTCTTTTTAGTCCTAAACTCTCATAATTTTCATTAACGAAATCAGATAATTTAGTTCCATCAAGCAGAATAGATTCTTTATTTTTAATAGAAGAAACAATCCAGGCTTCTCCTGGATTGTTCTTCAAATCAAAGATACGTTTTAAGTTTTGCCCAGCCCAAGGTTTTTCTTCAAAATAAGGGATTAATTCAAAACTTTTCATATTTTTAATCTATTTTAAGTGTTCCTAAAGCAATTAACTTTTGAGATTTTCTATCAAATAAAGCAATTTCTTTTCCTACGAAGTTAAGATGTGCTTTTGCTCCAATCTTATAGTCAACGCCACCAAAGATAACGCTTGTAAGAATATATTTTCCAACTCTTAATTTAACTGTTGTTTCCATACCAGCTGGTAATGCAGCATAAATTTCGCCTTCAACTTTTCCATCATCATCAATTCTAATGAATTCAGGTCTAATACCGATTACATATTCATCATCAGTAATATCTTTTTCGTCTTTGCTGTCTTCTACGCCACTAACTGTGTTGATATGATAGTTAAATTTCTTATCAGAATTAACTTTTTCGACATATTTTTTATCTTTATGTAGTTCTTCAAGAAGTTCTGTAGTTTTCTTTTCTTCAGCTGCGACTTCTTCTTTAAATTTCTCTAAATCAACATATGTTGAAGGAACAAAAGTTGCATTAATATTTTCGAAAAGTTTTAACTTAATTTCTTTTCCTTCTTGTTTAGCTTTAACGTTTAATAAATTAATTGCTGGATTTCCAACGAAGTCTGCTACAAACAAGTTATTTGGTTTTTTATAAACATCTAATGGGGCATCATATTGTTGTAATACACCATTATTGATTAAACAAATCTTTGTAGCTAAAGTCATAGCTTCAAGTTGATCATGAGTAACGTAAATAAATGTAGAATTTGTTTCAAGGTGTAAACGTTTAAGTTCGCTTCTCATTTCTAAACGTAATTTAGCATCAAGGTTTGAAAGAGGCTCATCCATGAACAATACTTTTGGTCCAGGTGCAAGTGTACGTGCGATAGCAACTCTTTGTTGTTGTCCACCACTTAATTCACTTGGATATCTATCCATAAATTCACCAATTTTAACAACTCTAGAAACATGTCTTACTTTAAGATCGATCTCTTCTTTTGTTAAATGTCTTTTTTTAGTAACAACTTCGCCATTTTTAACGAGTTCATATTTGTCATTAACTTCGAAATCTTTATTTTCAATTTCAGTTAATTTCTTTTCAGCAATTTCTTTATATTCATGTGATTTAGCTTCACATTGCTTAGTTAAATCAGGAGCATTAATCTTATTTTTAACAAATTCAAATATTACTTTTGCTGAATATATTGAAATTTGAAAGGTATCAACAATTGCTAGAAGTGATTTTTCTTCATTAAGCTTATGATTTTTTTCTCTAAATCCTTCAATTGCTCTTTTAATTTCTTCTGCTTGAGTGAAAACATTAGATATTCTTTCAGCAACCTTGACTTCTTCAGCATAAACTGGCATTTCTTCATGAATGTTTTGAAGACCGAAAATTATGTTTTTATAAACTGTCATATGTGGCCATAAAGCATAATTTTGGAATAAGAAACCAACTCTTCTTTTACTAGCTGGAATATTTACACCTGTTTCACTATCGAAAACAGTTTCTCCATTGATTGTGATTTTTCCTGATGTAGGAGTTTCAAGTCCTGCGATCATTCTTAAAGTTGTTGTCTTACCACATCCTGATGGACCAAGTAAAGTAATAAATGATCTATCATCAATTGTAAGATTTAAATTATCAACGGCATAAAAATCGCCATATCTTTTTGTAACATTAGTTAAAATAATTTCTGGCATAACATTAACCTCCTATGCCTTTATCTAAGCTTGCACCAGTAACCTTATTAATAATCCAATTGAATAGTAAGATTACAATAACAAGTATTAAGTTTGCACCGTTTTCAAGTGCAGGAATTCCAGTTTCTGATAATTGAAACATAAGTGTTGTAAGAATCATTCCTGTAGGAGCGATGAATACAAATAATGATAATTCTCTCATACAAGAAATGAAAGGTAATAAGTAGCCACTTAAGAATGATGATTTTTGAATTGGGAATACAATTCTAACCATTCTCTTCCACCATGGAATATTTTGAATCATAGCAGCTTCTTCAATTTCGTTTGATAATTGAAGCATTGCGTTTAAGCTGCTTCTACTTGCAAATGGAATATATTTAAACACACCAACAATTACACAAGTTATAAATGGTAATGTAGCTAAGAACTTAACATCATAAGAAACGGTTAAGAAAACTGCAGATATTGAAATTGAAGGTAATAAGTAAGGTAAGAATGCTAATCCGTTAACGGCTTGAGCCATCTTCGATTTTCTCTTTTTACTTACAGCATAACCAATAAGTAAACCAATTGTACCTGCAAGCAATGCACAAACAATGCTTAATCCAATACTTCTACCAAGTGCTTCCCAAATTTCTGGAGTAAACAATAATCCTTTATAACCATTTCTAATTTCGACTTTAGAGGTCCACCATTGCCCAGTTAATCCACTTGAATAATCAGCAGTATTTGGAAGCAATGATTCGAGTAAGAATGAAACCATTGGACCAATACAGAAGAATAAAACAATGATTGAAAGTGTGACAGAAACGACCCATTTTCCAGCTTTTCCAAGATTTACTTTAGAAATTTGACCAGATTTTCCACTAACAGTTGTATATTGCTTTCTACTTCCTGTTGATAATTGGTTCATAGCTAAGATTATAATGCCCATTATAATTAAGACGATAGTTATAACGTTTCCTTGTCCAATATCGGTTCCACTTCCTTGGATCATCTTTTGCATTTGTGTTGCTAAGACTGTAAATCCAGCAGCTTTACCTAATGTAACTGGAACAGGATATGAAGACATTGCACTGCTAAAAACTAATAAAACAGTTGATAAAATAGCAGGTTTTAAAATTGGTATCGTAATTCTTGTAAATATTTTCCATCTTGGAATATTTAAAATGGTTGCAGCTTCTTCTAAGTTAGCATCCATATTTCTTAAGACACCACCTATTAAAATATAGGCAAATGGAGCATAGTGAAGTCCTAAAACAAGAGAGATTGGGAACATTCCATATACAACCCATTGTGGTGCTGCAAGTCCAAACATTGCTTGGAATTCACCCATATACCCAGGAGTGCATGCTGTTGAAATAAACATGTTTTTCCAGAATAATGCAAGTGTCCATTGAGGCATAATGTAAGGAAAAATAAATACTGCAGAGATAAATTTTTTAAATTTAAGATTAGTTCTTGTTATCAAGTAAGCAACAGTTCCACCAAAAACTATTGCGAACAAACAAGCTAAGACAGAAACCCCTAAAGAATTTAATAAAGGCAAATAGAAGTTTTTCCATGAATTTGCACCAGCAAATACTTCATGGTACCAATAAAATGTAAAATCTCCTGTCTTTTTTCCAGGAACATATTCCATTATGTGAACTTTAAACGTATCAAGTAAAACAGTAATTGCAGGTGTAATTGTTAATACTAAAAGTAATATTCCTAATACAATAAGAATCGTATTAGCAGGAACACCAAAGAAAGTTACCATTTCATTTAATATCTTTTTGCCTTGTTTCTTTAACGAATCTTTGTCAAAACTATGTGAAAAAGTCATAATTTTGCTCCTTTTATATGAATTAGGGCAAGATTGACTTGCCCTAATTAAGAGTTAATAAATGTTTGAATTATTTAATGCCGTCAATGAAGTTCTTAACTGGATAATAATTTTCAGCGATATAAGCAGGATCTTCAATGACAACTTTAGCTTTTTCTTCCCACCACTTTGATGTTGGATCGTTTAATGCTGGGAAAACGTTTGGATCACTATCTTTTTGAGTAAATTTATTATCTGCACCTAAAGTTCCGTGACCAAATTTTGTTCTATCAGTATTGATTGATGGCATTGATGGATAATCACCAATATCTTTTGCCCAAGCTGCATAACCTTTAGCTGTAGTGCTTAAGTAGTTAATGAAAGCACAGACTGTCCATGGTTTTGGACATGTTGGCATGACTTGTAAATAGTGTTTATACATAAATCCGCCAAAGCCTTTCATCTTCATAGTAGCTGTATTTCCATCAGCATTTTCATTGCCTAAAGCACAAATTGTAACGTTCTTTTTAGAAACTGCTTCTGTTTCTTGAACTGATGCAATCTTTGAATAAACAATCCAAGCACCATTTCCTGAAGCTGTTTTTGGAGTTAAAGCGTCTCTAGCAGCGCCATCATCGCCAAATTTTGCTGAATTTTGAATAAATTTTTCAATAAATGCATAAGCATATTTTTTCTTTTCACCAAATGCCTCATATTTTTTGAAATCAACTGACTTATTGTCATTTGAAGAATCTTCATAAGCTTCTTTTAAGACATCACACCATTTATCTTGAGTTAACATAACTAAGAAATCCATATTAACGTTTTCGTTATTAGGATCCATTGTTAAAATCTTGTTCTTAAATGAATCTGCTGTGAAATCCCAAACGTTATCTGGTACTTTTTGTTTCCCATCAGCATTATTGAACATCCATGTCTTCATATTATATTGAAGTGAGAATGGTTTGCCGTTTAATTCTTTATTTGTGTCATTAGCTTCTTTCCACTCTTTAGGAATATAATTAATGAATCTTTGGCCTTCTTTAACATCTAAGCCTTTCTTTTGTAATTGGAAGCCATCTTGGACTAAAGCACCTGAATAGCCATCTTTAGCACCACTATTAATTTCAGCTAATAATTTAGTATAAATTTGACCATCAACTGTTGAATCTTTAGTGATTGTAGCGTTAGCACATTTAGGATTAAATTTAGCAAGTTCTTCTTTAAATGAACCAATCGCATTTTTAAATCTTGATGATGTACCGATGAATTTCATTGTTCCGTCGCCAAGTTCTTCAGCAGCTTTTTTGAAAAGGTCTTCACGACTCAATGTCATTGCTTCATTAACGACTTTTTGAACTTCACTGACTTCTCCAGTGTCATTTCCACCACATGATGCGAGTGATGCAAGACTTGAAAGGAGCATTACAGAAGCAAAAATAAATTTATTTCTTTTTATCATAATTATAGTTTCCTCCTCGATAAAAATTATTTTTACATTACTATTCTAGATTGTAAGCGCTTACATTTCAAACATTTTTTTACAATTTTTTTACAATTCAATTATTTTTGGTTTATTTTTGAAACATTATAAAAGATAAATCTTTTATAAAATAATTTTAAAATTTTAATAAAAATTCTGTTCCTTCATTAATTTTTGATCTTACTTCAATCTTAATTTGATAGTATTCACAAACATGTTTAACGATTGCAAGGCCTAAACCAGTGCCTCCATCTTTTCTACTTCGTGCTTTATCGACACGATAAAATCTTTCAAAAACTCGACTTATATCACTTTCATTTATACCAATTCCTGTATCTTTAATTGATACTGTTTTATTTAAATTATCTAAGTTTATTAAAATTTTTCCATTTTCTTTATTATAGATAATAGCGTTTTCAATTATGTTTTTGATAAGTTTAGAAAAATCGTCCATGTTCATTTGAACAATAAAAGTTTTTTCGTTTATTTCAGTTTTTATGTGTTTCAAATTAATTTCATAATCAAGAGAAGCTAAAACATTTTTAATTTCTTGCCTTACATCAAGCGGTTCAATAGCACGTAATTTTTCATTTTCTAAAGAAGACAATTCAAGCATATCAAAAATAATTTTTTTCATTCTTGTAGCTTCTTTTATTGTTTTATCAATTGCTCGATTTATTTCTTCTTCCGTAGAAAATACACCGGTTTTCATCATTTCCTGATAACCTAAAATTGATGTGAGTGGGGTTTTTAATTCATGACTAGCATTCATAAAAAATTGTTTTTTCATCTCACTAGAATTGTATTCTTCAGTAATATCAATCATTAATAAACTTGCGCCAGGTTTTTCATTTACCATGTTCCATTCGTAGTTAATTGGATTAATTATGCATTCATAAATTCTTCCATCAATTGCTTCATTATATGTAATTGAACGTAATGTTAGGACGCACATCGACATATTTCCTTCAAGTTCTGCAGCTTTTTTAAGGATTTCAAAGCTTTTATTTATTGCATCAGTTTGATTAACATTAAAAATTTCTTCAGCTTTATGATTGAACATTTGAATTTTATAATTTGAATCAATAACAATTAATCCTTCAGAAAATGAATCAAGAATAAATCTAATTTTTTGTTCACCAGTTTTAGTAAGTGCAAGTTGTTTACTAAGTTGTTTACGTGAGTCTCTAATAATTACCGCTAAATAATTTAAGTCTTCATCATATTCAATTGGTTTATCATCAAATGTTATTTTTTGTAATTTTCTAATTTGAATTTTTAATGGTTTTAAACTCTTGTTGTAATCAATATTTACAAAAATTATATATAAAACAAAAAGTACAATTAATCCTATTGATCCATAAATTAAAAAATTCTTAGCAAAAATTGTCGTTGTGTCAATTTCCATTCCAAAACGAACATAATAAGCAGTTGATTCATTTACATTAATTATAGAAGTATAGTAAGAAAAATCTTCTCCTGCTTCTTTTGTATAAAAAGTCAAAAAAGAATTAGGCTTAACTTTTTCTGGATCATAATAATTTTCCATCGAATCAGCGATGGTGTTCCCGTTTTGAATAAAAGAAAGTCTACACGCATCAATATTAGAATAACTTTCAACAAGTTCTTCAATATTAGTTCCGTCTTCATATTGCTTAGCTATATTGATAGTTTGAGTGACAATAAAATTTTCTCTATTATTTTTAGAAATTATGAATATAGAAAAAAGGCTAGAAAAGTATATTAAAGCAAATGTAAAAAATGTAATTAAAGCAACCGCAAATGTGTGTTTCTTATTCATTTATTAAATAGCCGATGCCGTATCGAGAAACAATAATTTTTTGATCATTATCGCCAATCTTTTTCCTAATAGATTTTATTAGCATGCCAATTGTTCGTGATTCTTCTTTTGTTTCATCATTATATAACTCAAGAGCAATTTCTTTTTTAGAAACAACTCTATTTTTGTTTTTTAATAAAAATACTAATAATTTATATTCTAAAGATGTTAAATCAATGCGTTCATTATCTCTATATAAAGTTTTACTTGATGGATTTAAAATTAAATCATGAAATGCTAAAGATTTATTTTGTATTGCTCTTCTTGCTTTTGCGTTTACTCTTGAAATTAGCTCAAGTAAGTCAAAAGGTTTAGCAATATAGTCATCTGCTCCTAAATCAAGTCCATCAACTTTATCAATTGTCATACCATTAGCACTAACAATAATGATTTGTATATCGTTATTTGAAAAATCATTTCTTATTAATTTTAATATTTCTTTTCCTTGAATTTTAGGAAGCATCATATCAAGAAGAATCATATCAGGTTTTTTAGTTTTAAAAGTTTCTAAAAAAGATTCTCCATCAGGAAAAGAAACAACATCGTATCCTTGCTTCGTTAATGTTGCTTTTATGATATATGCGATGTCTTCATCATCTTCTATTGAATAAATTAAGTAGTCATTCATCTTTCATAATTATAATTCAAAAACACATTAATTAAAACTCTCTTATTTTTGATTAGTTTACATAAATATGTTCCTTTCATTTTATGAATATTCATTTTCATTTTTTATTTTTTTGAAGATAAAAGCATAAAATAAATTTTCAAAAAAATGTATTTTATGTATTTCATTTTTTTATGTTTTGCCTTTATAATTAAGGAAAGGAGATTTAAAAAGTCTATGAAGAAAAAAATAATATATGTTTCAGGAGTTTTAAATTTTGAAACAATCGTGGATGTTGATTCATTCCCAATTTTCTATTGCCCAGTTGAGTATCCATTCTTTGGTATAAACTCGACAGTAGGTGGTCAAGCATATAATATCGCAAAAGCACTTACAACACTTGGAGGCAATAAAGTTATTCTCGGTGGTGAAGTTGGAAATGATTTACTTGGAAAAGTTCTAATTGATGAAATCAACAAACTCGGAATCGATGCATCCTCTGTTGATACAAAATTAGAACAAACACCAACTTCTGCTATCTTTGTTGATAGAGATTGCAACACAAAAATTTATAATGATTTAAAAGATTTACAAGATGTCAAAAAAGACATTAAAAAAGAAATTAAAAACCTTAAAGCAAGTGATTTAGTCGTATTATCAAATACTAATTTCAATAGAGAAATTTTATTAAAAGCTAAAGAACTTGGTAAAAAAGTAGCAAGTGATGTCCATATCGTTGGATCGACTGATGATGAATTCAACCAAGATTTTATGAAATATAGCGACATCCTTTTTTTAAGTAAAAAAGGTCTTAATAATTATAAATATGAGGACTTCCTCCTTGAAATCTATAACAAATACCATAATGAAATCATTGTTTTAGGTGAAGGTAGAGAAGGTGCAATGGTTTTAATTGCTAAAGAGAAAGTAATTTATCATATTGATGCTATCACTTTAAGAACTATTGTTAATACAGTCGGTAGTAGAGATGCATTATTCTCAGCATTCTTACATTATTATTTAAGAAGAAGAAATCCATTAAAAGCTCTTGAACTCGCTGAAGTATTTACATCAATTAAGATTGGTGAAATGGGCGGATCAAATGGATTCGTTAATGCTAAAGTTGTTAATAAGCAATTTAAAGATGTCGACTTCGATGTTTATAAAATTAAACAATTCTAATATTTATAATTAAAAGCATAAGCCTCCACAAATCGTGGAGGCTTTATTTTATTTAATGAATTTTAATACAGATTCATGAAGTTTTTGTTCTTCTTTTTTTGCTTCTTCTTTATTAATTGAAGATATTGATAAATATGTCTTTAATTTTGGTTCTGTTCCACTTGGTCTAACAACAAGAGATGAATTATCACTTAAAATGAATTTAATAACGTTTGATTTTGGTAATCCATCAATTCCTTTATTATAATCGAGTACTTTTAATACTTTTTTATTTCCAAATTCTTTAATATCTTTTCTAAAAGAATCCATGATATTATTCATTTTAGTAAATCCTTCTGTTCCATCAAATTCAAATGAATATAAAGTATTTAATGTATAACCAAACTTTTTATAAAGTTCATCTAATTTATCAAGAAGTGAAATTCCTTTGCTCTTATAGTAACTAAACATTTCTACGATTAAAAAAGCACCATTAACAGCATCTTTATCTCTAACATAAGTTCCACTTAAGCAACCATAAGATTCTTCAAAACCAAAAATATATGATTTTTCTTTTCCTTCTTTTTCAAGTTTTCCAATAATTTCACCAATATATTTAAATCCTGTTAAAACATCATAAGTTTTAACGCCATAGCTTGAAGCAATTCTTTCTGCCATATCGATTGTAACAATTGTTTTTACCATTATTGGATCTTTTGGCATTATATTTAAAGCAATTCTTCTTGAACAAATATAATCCAAAAGTAGCATTCCTGTTTCGTTTCCAGTTAATAATTGATATTCATCATTTTTATTTTTAACAGCAATGCCAACTCTATCACAATCTGGATCAGTTGCTAAAAGCAAATCAGCATTATGATTTTTAGCATATTCCATTCCTAAAGCCATAGCTTCTTTTATTTCTGGATTTGGATATGGGCAGTTTGGAAAATAACCATTTGGAAATTCTTGTTCTTTTACAACTGTAATATTTGTATATCCCGCTTCTTTTAAAGCACGAGTTACGCATTTTAAACCAGTTCCATTAAGCGGAGAATAAACAATTGATGCATTTTTGTCTATCAATTCACCACCTAAAAGTGAAGTTTTTTTAACTTCTTCAATAAATGAAGTTAAAGTAATTGGTTCAATATATTTGATTAGTCCTTTTTCAAATCCTTCATCAAATCTCATTATCTTAATATCATTAAATACATCAGTTTTTTCAATATCAGCAAGAATTTCATCTGCTGCTTCATTTGTAATTTGACATCCATCGCTTCCATAAACTTTATAACCATTATATTTAGAAGGATTATGACTTGCAGTAATCATAACGCCAGCTGCAGCTTTAAAATATCTTGTAGCATAAGAGAGCGTTGAAACAGGCGAAATATAAGGATAAATTCTAACTTTTATATTATTTCCAGCAAAAACTCTAGCAGTAATTTCACTAAACAAATCACTTTTGAGTCTAGAATCTCTAGAAATTGCAACGAGTCTATCTTCTTTTTTGTAGTGTCTATTAATATAGTTAGCAAGTCCTTGAGTAGCTTTAGCAACTGTATAAATATTCATTCTATTTGTACCTACGCCAATTACGCCTCTTAACCCACCAGTTCCAAATTCTAAATCCTTATAAAAAGCATCTTGAATTTGTTCTTCACTTAATGAATTTAATTCTTTAATTAAATCAATGTCTTCAGTAGCATTATTTTTCCATCTTTCGAATTCAACTTTAATATTGTTCATTTTAATATTTCCTCACCAAAAATATTTTAATCGCAATTCGACTAAAGGTTAAATATTTTTGTATTATTAGTAACAAATTATAAATTATAAATGTGATTCGTCTTTATGGTCCGATGGATTGACATGAATTGAAATATGTTTTACTTCTTTAAATTCACTTATTATTTTTTGCCTAACTTCTTCACTTATATTATGAGCTTCTTCTAAGCTTAAAGTTTTAGAACAAGAAATTTCAATTTCAAGTAGGATACGATTTGAAAATTTTCTGCTTCTTAAAGTATCAATGTGTTCAACACCATTTACACTCATTATAGAGTTTCTAATTTTATTTTCTAAATCTTTATCGACTGCTTTATCAAGTAAACTACTTCCACTTTCAATAGCAATTTTTATTAAACTAAATCCAACAATTACATCAACTACAAGGCCGAGAATAGGGTCGATAATTTTTAATGAATCATTTGTAATAAAAAATAAAGTTAAAACAGAAACTAAAGATACAAAAGTTGATAAACTATCACTTAAATGATCAATTGCTTGAACTTTTAGAACTTGTGATTTTAATCTTTTACTTGAAATATATGTAAAAATAAATAGTAAACCTTTTACAACTAAAGCTGAAATTACCATGATCAAAGCGATAATTAAATTTGAATTATCTGATTCTAAATATTCTTTATTTATAATGTTTAAAACTGATTTATAAGCTAAAAATAAAGCCAGCATAAAAAGAACAATTGAAACAATTAAACTAACTAAAGATTCAATTAATTCGTGTCCAAATTGATGATCCTCATCTGCTTTTTTACTTGCAGCTTTATTTGAAAATAAAGCAATTAAGCAAGTGAAAATATCGCCAAATGAATTAAATCCATCACTAATAAGCGTAAAATTCATAGTTAAGAATCCACCAACAAATTTAATAATTGCTAATAAAATATTAGCTAAAATTTCAACTATACATACTTTTTTTATTCTTTTAAAATATGCATCACCAAATATCTCGTTTTCCATAATGAAATACTATATACCTATATTTTAAATTAGTGATAGTTAACATTTAAAAATATGAAAAATAGGCGATTGGTTTCGCCTATTCATTTACTTTTAAAATAAATTATTCAAGTTCAAATGCGCCTGTATAAAGTTGATAATAAACGCCTTTTAGTTTAATTAAATCATCATGAGAACCTCTTTCAATGATTCTTCCGTGATCTAAAACCATAATAACATCACTATTTCTAACTGTTGAAAGTCTATGAGCAATAACAAATACTGTACGGCCTTTCATTAAGTTATCCATACCTTTTGAGACAATTGCTTCAGTTCTTGTATCAATCGAAGAAGTTGCTTCATCAAGAATCATAACAGGAGCATTATGAACTGCAGCTCTAGCAATTGATAAAAGTTGTCTTTGGCCTTGAGATAAATTAGCACCATCATTAGTTAACATTGTTTGATAGCCTAGTGGTAAACGAGTTATAAAGCTATCTGCGTTAGCGAGTTTTGCAGCTGCAATACATTCTTCATCAGTTGCATCAAGTTTACCATAACGAATGTTATCCATGATTGTACCTGTAAATAAATTTGTATCTTGGAGAACCATTCCAAGACTTGCTCTTAAATTTTTTTTAGAGATTTTATTAATGTTAATTCCGTCATATCTAATTTTTCCATCAGCAATATCGTAGAATCTATTAATAAGATTTGTAATTGTTGTTTTTCCTGCGCCTGTTGAGCCAACAAACGCAACTTTTTGTCCTGGTTTTGCATAAAGTGTAACGTTATGAAGAACAACTTTATTTGGTTCATAAGAAAAATCAACATCAAACATTCTTATATCACCTTTTAATAAGGTATAAGTAACACTTGAATCTGCACTATGAGGATGTTTCCAAGCCCATAATGTTGCTTCTTTTTCATTACATTCAATAATGTTTCCGTTTTCATCGTATTTTCCTCTAACAAGGGTAACATAACCATCATCAACTTCTTTTTCTTCATCAAGTAATGAGCAAATTCTTTGAGATCCACCAATTGCAAGAGCAATGACGTTCATTTGATTAGACATTTGAGCAGAAGCATTCGTAAATTGTCTAACCATTGGTAAGAATGAAACAATAATACCAATTGAAAGTCCAGTTTCATCGTATCCTTTTAAAGAAACATTAGGGACTTTATAAATAAAGAATAATGTTCCGATTAAAGCAACGATAACATACAAGATGTTTCCAATATTTCCTAGAGAAGGCATAAGAATATTTGCATAACTACTAGCTTTAGTTGCAACATCCTTTAAGTCAGCATTAATTACATCAAAATTCGCTTCAGCTTCTTCTTCGTGACAGAAAGATTTAATTACTTTAAGTCCGTTCATCATTTCTTCATCATATCCTTCTTGTTTGCCAATTACTTTTTGTTGAGCAATGAAGTTTTTTGAAGATTTTCCACCAATATTTTTAATTGTAAAAACCATTATAACCATGCCAATTACAACAACAAGTGAAAGCCATAACGATGATACAAGCATAATTGATATGATAGAAAAGAAAGTACATGCAAACATTAAAACTTCAGGGATACTATTAATAATTAATTGTCTAATTGTATCAACGTCGTTGATATAAATTGACATGATGTCACCTTTTTCGTGTGTATCAAAATATTTTATAGGAAGATCTTCCATATGATCGAATAAGTCTTTACGAAGTTCATCCATAAACACTTGTCCACTTACAGCAGTTAATTGACTATATGTGAAGCCAGCTAAAATGCTAATAACATAAGCTCCAATAAGTAAAAATCCTGAATACATAATGCTAGTCCATGCTTCGCTTCTTGAAGTAACATCATCTAGTGGAGTTTTAATAATTTCTGTTAAAGTATTACTAACTTTTTGAAGAGTTAAAGGTGCAGAAATACTGCCTAATGCAGTAAGTAAAACGCAAATAACCATGCAAATAAAGGTTATTTTATGTTTTTTAATATATAAGCCAATAACTCTAAATAAAGGAGATTTCTTTTTCATTAGTCATTACCTCCTACTTTATTTTGAATATTATAAATTTCTTTATAAATCTCATTTGTCTTTAAAAGTTCTTCATGAGTACCCATGCCATTAATCATTCCATCATCCATTACAAGAATTAAATCAGCATCTTCGACACTGCTTAATCTTTGAGCGATTATGATCTTTGTTGTATTAGGAAGGGCTTTTCTTAAGCCTTCTTTAATTAAAGCATCTGTCTTTGTATCAACAGCACTCGTTGAGTCATCAAAAATTAATACTTTTGGTTTTTTAAGAATTGCACGAGCAATGCATAATCTTTGTTTTTGACCACCACTAACGTTTGATCCACCTTGTTGAATATATGTTTCATATTTATCAGGGAAACCTTCAACAAATGAATCAGCTTGAGCTATTTTACATGCTTCAACAATTTCTTCATCAGTTGCATTTTTATTACCCCATTTTAGGTTATCTTTAATCGTACCTGAGAATAGTATGTTCTTTTGAAGAACCATAGAAACATTATTTCTTAATGTTTTGATATCATAATCTTTAACATTAATTCCACTTACAAGGACTTCACCTTCTGTAGTATCGTAAAATCTTGAAATCAAATTAACAAGTGTTGACTTACTGCTTCCAGTTCCACCAACTATACCAATCATTTGTCCGTTTTTGATTTTTAAGTTAATGTTACTTAAAGCAAATCTTTTTGCAGTTTCTTTATATTTAAAACTAACATTTTTAAATTCAATTGTTCCATCTTTGACTTCAGTTACTGGATTAACAGGATTAACAATTGTAGGTTTTTCAATAAGTACTTCATAAACTCTTTCCATACTAGCCATTGACATAGTAATCATGACAAAAATCATTGAAACCATCATTAAACTAGACAAAATTTGTGCACCGTAAGTAATCATTGAACTCATTTGCCCTAATGTTAAATCACCAGCAGGATTGCCATCGGCGTCAATATAACCGCTTTGGATAATAATAAGTGAACCAATAAAAATAATTAAACTCATTGATAAATACATTGTGCACATCATGATTGGGTTATTTAAAGCAATAATTCTTTCTGCTTTAACAAAACCTTTTTTAATTTCATCACTAGCTTTACCAAATTTTTCTTTTTCATAATCTTCTCTAACGTAAGTTTTTACAACTCTAATGCCTCTAACATTTTCTTCAATAGATTCATTAAGTTTATCGAACTTAGTAAATACTTTCATGAAAATTGGAATAACAATACGAATAATAATTCCTAAAGCAAGAATAAGTACAGGAATTGTTATTGCAAAAATCCAAGAAACTTGAGGTGATTGAATAATTGTCATAACAAGAGCAAAAATTAACATTAGCGGAGCTCTAATTCCTATTCTTATAGTAACCATAAAAGCATTTTGGATATAGAAAACATCAACAGTTTGTCTTGTAACTAGACTTGAAACTGAAAATTTATCTATATTATTAAAGGAAAAGGAATTTATTTTACGAAATAATGCACTTTTTAATGTTGTCGAATAGCCTACAGAAGCTTTAGCTGAAGTTTTAGCCGAAGTAAAACCACATATAAAACTACACATTGCCAATCCAAGTAATATTCCACCATAAGTTAAAGCAATATTTAACATTTCTCCACTTGCGCTTTTTTGCATAACATCAATAAGTTTAGCCATTACAAAAGGTATACAACATTCAAAGAATGTTTCTAGTGCAATAAAAACGATAGAAAGAATTGCTTCTTTTTTATAGTCTCTAGCATATTTATATAACGCTTTGACCATATCAGAAAATTTGTAATCTGTTGTTTTAATATTTTTCATTAGACTTTTCATTTTCATAATCCTCCATTTTAATAATAATTTTATCTAGAAGCTCAAATAATTTATCTTGTTCGCTTTCAGACAAAGCGCTAAGAACAATTTCGTTTCCTTTATCCATAATTTCTTGAGCCTTTATACTTAATTCTCTTCCTTTATCAGTAAGCAATATCTCTTTATACCTCGAATCTCCATTTTTTCCTGATCCTCTACTTATTAATTTATTTTGTTCCATCGAGTTTAGCATCTCACAAACACAAGATTTTTTTAAATTAAAATGTTCCTCAATGTTTTTAGCATATACTTCTTTACCATTTTTTTCTTGATCAGCTAAAAAGCATACAACAACACACTGTGAATCACTTGAGCCAATTTGCTTGGCATTAAAAATCAAATTCCTTTTTAAGAAATTCATTAAATACTTTAATCTTTGGAAAATCTTTTTCTTCATAATAGTTCGGATACGAACCATATTTTAATGAGAATTAAAAAAGATGTAAACAATTTTTTTATTTTTCAAAAAAGTAAACGCTTACATCCATCTATTAACAAGTACTTATAATCTACTAAATAACTACTAATTCACTACTAATCAATTAAAAATAATCGAGATTTGCAGGCTTATTTATTATTTTCAAGAATTTCTAATATCTCAAAATATTCACTTTCTAATTCGCTTTTTCTGTCAGTTAACTCATCAATTTTCTTGTAATCTTCGAAATCTTCGCTTAGTTCATCATCAATCAAATTAAGTTCATTTTCAAGTTCAGCAAGTCTATTTTTATATTCATTAATTTTGTTATTTGATAATTTTGTCTTAACTTCTAACTTATCAAAGACTAGTTCTTCTGCTTTTTCTTTTTTGTCTTCCTTTTTATTTAACGGTAACTCAACATCATCAAGTTCTTCCTTTAAATCATCATAGTTTCCTTCGTTAACGATGGTTTTATCTCTTGAAATGTATAAAACAAAGTTAGCTAAACTATTAATAAAATATCTATCATGAGATATAAAAATAATTGCCCCTTTGTATTCTTTCAATGCATCTAATAAACACTCTTTAGTTACAAGATCAAGATGGTTTGTGGGTTCATCTAAAATTAAAATATCGTAATCTGATAAAGATAAATCACATAAAACAAGACGCATTCTTTCACCATTCGACAATAAAGTGCAGTTTTTAAATACATCTTCTTTTTTGAATAAGAACCTTCCTAATGCAGTACGAAGTTCTCTTTCTAATTTTGTCGGATATTTCTTTGCTAAATAATCAAGACAAGTATCTTTCGAAACAAATTCATAATCATTTTGTTTAATATATCCTATTTTTAATGTTCGTAACTTTCTTATTTCACCATTAATTAAAGGAATCTCACCCATGATGCTTTTAATTAAAGTTGTTTTCCCAATTCCATTATCACCAACGATAGCTAATCTATCTTTGCCATAAAGCGTAAAAGAAAAAGGTGGGAAAAGTGCTTTTCCATCATATCCAGCACTAACATCACTTAGTTCTAGTAAGCCTTTTGACGCCAAATTTGAACCTTCAATTCTAAATTTAATGTTTTTGTTCTCTTTTTTAGGTGCATCAATGTGAGTCGCCTCTAATTTTTCTAATTTATGAACTCTATCTTTTGCTCTTCCAACAAATCTTGGTTTAGGCATATAAAATTCAATAAATTTCTTAAGACGAGCCATTTCTTCTTCCTCTTTATTATATTGAGCAAGAAGATGTTGGTAATTTAATTCTTTTTCTTTTAAATATTCTTCGTAAGGTAAGTTGTATGTAGTAATTTTATGATTATCTAAATCTAAAATCTTAGTTGCAAGTGTATTTAAAAAATATCTATCATGCGAAATAAATAAAATTGTTCCTTTATAATCTTTTAAATAATTTTCAAGCCATTCAATAGTCGAAATATCAAGATGATTTGTAGGTTCATCTAGTAATAATAAATCATAATCATTTAAAAGTAATTTAATGAAAGCAATTTTCATTCTTTCTCCACCACTTAGTGAAGATACTTTTTTATCAAGAATAGTTTTATCAAAACCAAAACGAGTAATAAATTCTTCAATTTTGTTATTTAAATGAAACGCACCCATTTCATTTAATTCTTCAAGCATCATGTTGTATTTTTCAAGGTTTTTATCACTTTGATCGTATGATAAAGATTCCGTAATTTTATTAAATTCATTTAATTTTTCTTTAATAAATGTAAAACCAAGTTCAAGTTCTTCTTTAACAGTATTATTTATATCTTTAATAGCATCTTGATTTAAATATCCAATCCTTGTCCCTGATAAAATTGAAATTTCACCGACTTTATCTTCTTTAGGAACTAATGTTGGCTCTTCTTCTTTTAATATTAATTTAAAAAGAGTAGTTTTGCCTGTTCCATTAGAACCAACAAGAGCAACTTTTTCACTCTTATTTACTGTAAATGACACATGGTCTAATATTAAATTTAAAGAATAGTATTTCGTTACGTTGTTAAAAGATATTAAAGACATGCGACTATTATAATAAATTAGGATAAGTTTTCAAACATTGCACTAAATAAAATCCTTAATATTTCTAAAAAAAGGATATAATTGTTGTATCAGCATATTTTGATTCATCTTTATTAATCAAGGGGCAATTTAATTATGAAATCAGTTATGAAAAAAGTATTTTTTATTCTTAACATTGAAATATTACTATTTATCTCTTTTTATCTATTAGCTTTTGCAAGTTATCCAAATCCTACTGATGGGCCTGGTAGTTTTAATGTAAATGCTAAAAATGTAATTTTATATTGCTTGATACCACTTTTATTAGGAATAGGTTCATTGATGTTAGAAATGTTTTTGATAATTAAAAAGAAAGAATTTATTATTACTTCAATTATTTCTTTATCAATATACGGAGCAATAATGATTGCATATACCACATTTTTATTTACCATTATAACAGTAGAGTGGTTTGGAAATTATGTTAATATTTTCTCTTGTTTAATCTACATTGCTTCTATTATAATTCTTATTCTTTTCAAAAAGAATAAGATATTCAAGATTAAAGAAAACAATCAAAACTAAGCAAAACCCATGCAAAGTGCATGGGTTTTTATTTAATTTGACTTAATTTTGTATTAATGGAATCTAGCGTATTGATCTTTAATCTTTTCGTGTGATTCATGAGATCTAATACAATCAGCAATCATTTCAGCAATTGAAATTACTGTAATTTTATTGCTGTTTTTGAATTCAGCATGTTCAATTGTATCTGTAACAATAACCTCTTTAATATAATCTGCTTCTTCAAATTTTTCTAAAGCATTTCCGTTAAATAAAGCGTGCGAGCAGCAAATAATAACTTCTTTTGCTCCTCTTTCTTTAAGAACTTTCGCACCTGCTAAAATTGTTCCACCAGTATCGATAATATCATCAACCATGATACAAGTTTTGCCTTCTATATCACCAACAACGTTAGTGATTTCAGCAACGTTTGGCTTTGGTCTACGTTTATCAATGACAACAATTGATGTATTTGGAATAAAATTAGATAAATCTCTAGCTCTATACATAGCCCCATGATCAGGAGCAACAATAGCTATTGTATTTTTAACATCTGGATCTTGTGTTTTATATTTTTGATTAATATATTTTGCAAATAAGAAAGATGGAGATAAGTTATCAAGTGGTACTCCAAAGAACCCTTGAATTTGTGGTGTATGAAGTTCAACAGTTAAAACTCTTTTTACACCTGCATTTGTGAATAAGTCAGCGACTAATCTTGCACTAATAGGTTCATTAATGTGTGCAATTCTATCTTGTCTAGCATAGCCATAATAAGGCATGATGACTGTGACTTCTCTACAGTTTGCTCTTCTAACACCATCAATAAAGATAAGTGTCTCCATAATACGATCGTTTACAGGTTTACATGTAGATTGAATAATGTAAACTTTTTTACCTCTTACATCTGCAAGAGATGTTGCTAAGCATTCCCCATCAGCAAAGTGGTGAACTTCACTTTTACTAGCTTCAATGCCAAGAATTTGGCAAACCTTTTTTGTGAGTTCAACATTTGAAGTTAATGAAAATACTAAAATGTCTTTAATCATGTAATTTTTTTCTCCTTGCGCCCTCAAATATTACCATTTTTATCTATTATTTAAAATATGAATTAACACATTTAGAACAAAAGTAATTAAATCTATAAAATTTAATTACCCCATCTTGGCAAATGCCA
>UQXJ01000007.1 GCA_900545015.1 uncultured Mollicutes bacterium
TTTTAACACCTACAATGTCTGTTGCTAGTAAACTTGAATACTTTATAAAAAGAGCGATTTCGACACCTGCAAAGTTACGATTTAGGACTTTTTATGGAAAAAACACCGATGAAATCGATACTTAGAGCACGCAACTGCAAAAAAGGATTTTAAATCTTTTTATTTTCTAAACTAGTTTTATCTTTAAGCTTGATATATTTTTTAATTTCTTTTCTTCCGTTAAATGTTTGATCACTTTGCTTATGATGTTCTGTTTTAAAAAGAATGTCTTTTTTTTCTAAGTTTAAAACACTAAATATCTTTTCGACATGATTGTAGCCTCTCTTCTTATCATCTTCCTCAAAAGAAGGTATTCGAACCAAAGTATAGTTGTGGTAAAGGATTTCTAACACGTTTTTAATGTGCGCTAAAAACACAGGGTATAGTTCATAATCATCGCACCCTTTAAATTGAAAAATTAATTTTTTTAACTCTTCATCATATTCATAAATTCCAAGTGCATCATATCCATTCACTTTGAATTTAATAAATCTTAGTTTTAATTTTCTTTTACATTTAGGACAAATATAATTTTCATTTATAAAGTCACCCAAAGATGATGCAATAAACTCATTAAAACAAATCTTACAAACTTTCGTTGGCGTGTTTAATTGTTTCAATTGATTCAAGCATTTCTTTAGTTTTTCTTTTACCGATATAAATGATCTCTCCATCAGGTGCATCATTTACCCTGCCTACTCTCCCAGAAATTTGAATTAATGCCGAGCTTGAATAAATTTCACTGTCGGCTTTAAAAATAATTACTTGTAGATCTTTTAAAGTTACGCCTCTTTCAAGAACCGCAGTAGTCACCAAATATTTATACTTTTTGGTCCTAAAATCATCGATTATTTGTTCTCTATCTTTTCTTTGAGAATGAACTAAAAACCCTTGTTTTGCAAAGTTTTTTAATAAAAAGTATACATTTTTGCAATCAAAAATTGTTGGAACAAATATTAATAACGGTTTGCCTTTGTTTATGAATTCATTTGTTTTTTTAATCAAAAACCAATACGAAAAAATGCTTGGCATCACTTTAATTTTTGGAACAGGTATTGGTCTTCCATGATGCCTTTTAAATAAGGTTACCATTTTATTATTACCAGAATTAAATTCTTCAATTTCCTTCTTACTTGGTGTTGCACTCATTAAAATATAATGGCCTTTAATAGATCTTTTAAAAATATTGTTTAGAACTTCATTTCCTTTATAAGGAAAGGCATCAATTTCATCAAGAATTAATAAATCAAAATAGTTTTTATACCTATAAAGTTGGTGTGTTGTTAAGCAAACTATGTCTCCAACTAGTAATGAATTATTTCCTCCATAAACGCAAGTTACTATGTAGCCCTTGAACGCACTTTCCATTCTTTTTGCAAGTTCAATTACGACATCACGCCTAGGAATAGCAAATCCAACAGTTAATTTGTTTTTTAATGCATAGTCAATCACACGATAAACGAGTTCTGTTTTTCCAGCTCCACAAACAGCATAAATTAAAGTGTTTTTTCCTTCTTTATAATTATTTAAAACCTCTTTTGAAACTCTGTCTTGATCCTCCGTTAAAGGATAATTTAAATGAAGAATACCTTTTCTATCATATTTAATTGAGTCTTTCTCTGCATTTTCTCCAATAAAAGATATGCATTTCCTGCAATAAGGAGAACCATTTCGATAACCAATATACTTAGGATCTTCATTTCCACAAAGTTCACAAACAAATTTAATAGAAAAAACCTCCTTTCATATAAGTACGACAGGAGGTTTTCAAATTTTTTTAAAAAATCTTAAATGTTTTTTATTTATTTTCAAAATTTTTAATTGTATCTACTCTAACGCAGTGTCTACCACCAGCAAATTCTGAATTTAAAAAGATATCAACCCTTTTCAAAACATCTTCAATGCTCATATATAAAGCGCCAAATGAAATCATGTTTGCATCATTATGCTCTTTGATTAATTTTGATACCACATCATCATAGCCAAGGCCACATCTAATTCCTTTTACTTTATTTGCAGCCATCATTACGCCTTCGCCACTACTACAAACAAGAATCCCTTCATCTGCTTCATGATTTGCAACTTTTTGAGCTGCATCTAATGCAAATTCAGCATAATTGCATGAATCTTTTGAAAAAGTTCCGCAATCTATAACTTCATATCCTTCATTAATTAAATGTTGTTTAATAATTTCTTTATAATCATATCCACCATGATCACATCCTAATGCAATTTTCATTATTTAATAGCCTCCATAATTTGTTCTTTTGAGATAGGTCCTTCTCTTAATATTGTAACTTCATTTCCATCAATTTTTATAACTGTGGAAGGAGATAATTTATTACACACACCCTCAACTACACCATCAATCTCGTTATTGAAATATTTAATAACTTCTTTATCGGTTAAAGCAGGGGCTTCGTTTGAAGGATTTGCACTTGGAACTAAAAGTGCACTACCTATTTTATCAATCATTTTTAATACAAATTCATCATCAGGAATTCTAAATCCAATAAATCCACTCTTCAAATCTAAATATGATGAAACGTTTTCTTTTGCTTTGGTAACAATTGTTATAGGTCCTGGCATAAATGCTTTTACTACTTTTTTAGTTGTTTCGTTTATTTCAACATAATTTTCAACTTGTTCAATTTTAGAGCACATCATCGTAAATGGTTTATTTGGAGGTCTCTTTTTTGTTTCAACAAGTCTATTAAAAGCAACTTCACTATTAGAAATAACTCCAAGTCCAAATACAGTTTCAGTAGGAAACGCAAGTATTCCACCACGAATAAGAATTTTTTCACATTCATTAATATCTTTTTTAGTTAAGTATTCCATTTTTATATCCTCGTATTATAAAAAGGTATCTTGTCAAACCATAAATATCTTTTACAAATTTATATTGTATATTTTCATTTTTAAAATATAAAGAAATTAAGGTTTTTATTTTTTCTTCTTGGTCATAATTTATTTCAAAAGCCATAATCGCATCTTTATTTAAAAATAATTTATGGCACTTGAAAAAGTATTCATAAAATGTTGTTCCATCTTCAACATAAACCGCATTCATTGGTTCATATCTTTTAACTTTTTCTTCAATGTCATTTTTATTTTCAACATAAGGTGGGTTAGAAACAAAAACATCAAATTTTTTATTAAGTTTTAAAATTGGCTCAAGTTTATCTCCAACAAACAAATGAATATTTAAGTTATTATTTTTCGCATTTAATTTTGCAACTTCAATTGCATCACTAGAAATATCAGAAGTATATACTGAAGCATCAAAAAATTCTTTTTTATAGCTTAAAGCAATGCAACCAGAACCAGTACAAATCTCTAACATGTTTTTATAATTTAAATTGTTCTCTTTTATATATTTAAATAGATTAAGCATTAAGCCTTCAGTTTCAGGCCTAGGGATTAAAACTCTTTTATCAACATATAATAATAGCGATAAAAAAGGTGCTTCATTTATAACATATTGAATTGGTTCTCCGTCAATTATTTTATTAAGGTTTTCGTAAAATAATTGTGGTTTTGCAAGGTTTTCATTAAAATTTAATACTAATTCCGTATAATCTTTATAGGAATTTGCATTTTCTAAAAGAAGATATATCTCACTATCAGATATATCTTTTTTAGCTTCATTTATAATTTTTTTAGCTTCATAAAAAGCATCAATATTTTTAATTGATACCATCTTTATTTCCAGCAATTTTTTGTTCTTGATCGTAATTAATTAAAGCATCAATAATAGGATCTAAATCACCATTCATAATTCTATCAAGTTGTTGAATTGTAAAACCAATTCTATGATCTGTAACTCTACTTTGTGGATAGTTATAGGTTCTAATTTTTTCGTTTCTATCACCACTACCAATTTTACTTCTATATTGTGCTTCGGTTTTAGCTTTCTTTTCTTCTTCAGCTTGAGCTAATTTACTTGCAAGCATTTGTAAACAAATTTCATGGTTTTGAATTTGGCTCTTTTCAGTTTGACAGCTAACAACAATTCCTGTTGGAATATGTGTAATTCTAACTGCAGATTCAGTTTTGTTAACGTTTTGTCCACCAGCACCTTGAGATCTATATCTATCAACTTTTAGATCTGCTGGGTTGATGTTAACTTCGTTCGTTTCAACTTGAGGCATAACAACAACTGTTGCTGTTGAAGTATGGATACGTCCATTTGCTTCTGTCTTAGGAACTCTTTGGACTCTATGGACACCACTTTCAAATTTTAATCTTGAATAAGCATCATCTCCACTAACAACAAATTGAACATAAGAATAGCCACCAAGTCCTGTAGGTGATTCATCAATAATTCTTACTTTCCAGCCCTTTGTTTCGCAGTATCTCACATACATTCTGAACAAATCACCAGCAAATAGGTTAGCTTCATCTCCACCAACTGCACCTTTGATTTCAAAAATAATGTCTTTTCCATCATTTGGATCTCTTGGCAATAATAAAACTCTTAATTCTTCTTCAACGCTTTCTTCAAGTGCTTCATTTTTCTTAAGTTCTTCTTTACCCATTTGAGCGATTTCAGGATCTTTATCGCTACACATCAATAAAGCATCATTTTTATTTTGATCGGCATATTCCCATTCACCGAATTTTTCTACTATTGGTTCAAGTTGACTTCTTTCTTTATTTAATTTCTTAAATAAATTCATATCGTTAGTTGTTTCAGGGAGTAATAAAAGGTTATCAATTTCTTCTATTCTTTTGCGGCTTGTTACCAATCTATCATGCATGTTCTTATCCATAATTTCTACCTCTCCTCTAGCAAAAAATTATACATAAATAATTAGCCTTTTTAAACAATTAAAACTCTTAAAAAAGATGATAAAAATTTAAATAAGACTAACTTTGTATAAAAAATTTCTTTTTTCCTTATTATATATATAATAAATCTCCAAAATTTCAACTTATTTAATACAGCGACTGTCACACAAGATCTTTTTAGTGATTTTTATAGTTTTAATTCGTGTTTATAGGTTGCTTACTTTCGTGTATAATTTAGAAAGGAATTTATTTATGTCGTATCAAGCACTTTATAGAAAATATAGAAGTAAAAACTTCGATGAATTAGTCGGACAAGATGCAATTAAGCAAACTTTAACTAATTCTTTAAAATTAGGTAAAATTTCTCATGCATATCTATTTAGCGGACCTAGAGGAACAGGAAAAACTAGTGTTGCTAGACTATTCGCTAAAGCTTTAAACTGTAAAAAAGGACTTGGTGAGATTTGCAATGAATGCGATAACTGTCTTGAAATAAATTCAGGTAGCAATCCAGATGTAGTTGAAATCGATGCTGCTAGCAATAGTGGTGTTGATGAAGTTAGAAATCTTATTGATAAAGTAAAGTACGCTCCAATCAACGGAAGATATAAAGTCTATATTATTGACGAAGTTCATATGATGACAAATAGTGCATTCAATGCATTATTAAAAACACTTGAAGAACCACCAAGTTATATAGTTTTTATTCTTTGCACAACTGAACCTTATAAACTTCTTCCTACTATTTTAAGTAGGTGCCAAAGATATGATTTTAAAAAAATCGATGATGAAGATTTAAAGAAATTACTAACTAGAGTTTTATTAAATGAAGGTGTCACTTGTTCAAATGAAGCTCTTAATTTAATTGTTGAATTAGCAAATGGTGGAGCAAGAGACTCGCTTTCAATTCTTGATCAAGTTATTTCTTTTTGTGGAAATGATATTAACACCGAAGACATTATCAAAATGTTTGGTTTAACAACAAACAAAGAGAAAATTAATCTCTTTGAACTCATCAAAAATAAAAATACATACAAAGTTATTCAAACTTATGACAACTTCGTTTCAAGAAACGTTGATGTATCTCGTTTTATAAATGAAACATTAAATTTATTAAAAGATGGATTAATTTATTTAGAAACAAGAGATAAAAATTTAATCATTTCAAGTTCAGAAGATGACGCAAAATCAATTATGATGATGTTTAATTCATCTGAATTAATGTACTTCATTGACACATTACTCAAGTGTCAGCAAGAAATGAAAACGACAAATAACCCAAATTTCTTATTTGAAATTTATCTCTTAAAATTACTAGAAATTAAACCTAAAGCATGTGTAGTTGAGCCTCAAATTGTTTCTCAAAAGCCTGCAATTTCTAGTGATAGCATCATCAAAAACCCTGCAAAAGTCGATTATTTTCAAGAAAATAAGCCAGTTCAATCACAAGTTAAACCTGTTGTCGAACCTCAAAAAGTTCAACCAGAATTTAAGATTAGCGCTAGCAATTCTTTGCCTACTATCGCATACGATGGAGATGCAAATGAGTTAAAAATTGATCAACTTATAAACTTAACAATCATTGCAAACAAAGATGAAAAGCGAATGCTTATTTCTAGACGGGATTCATTAAAAACTCTTTTAAATAGTCCAGCTGATGGTCCTTATGCTTCTTTACTTCTTGATTCAAAACCATACATACTTACAAATTATAATTTAATTTTAGTTTGTGATACAAAGTTACCAGCAAAGAAAATAAACATTAAATCCAACCAAGAAGGACTTCAAAAAATAGTTAAAAAACTATTAGGTAGAACAGTTTCAATTTATGCATTAAATAGAGATGACTCTACCCAGTTAGTTAAAACATATTCAAACCTTGGTGAAATTAATAAGTTGCCAAATAAGAAAGATATACAAGATTCAAAGTTAATTTAGGAGGAAATTATTATGAATATGCAACAAATTGTCCAACAAATGACAAAAATGCAAAGACTTTATGAAAAAGAACACAAGCAAATTGAAGATAAAGAATATGAGTTTGTCGCTAATGGTGTTGTTAAAGTCGTTTTAAAAGGAAATTATGAATTAGTTTCAATTGAATTTATCGATAAAGATGCTGTTAAAGAAGATCCAGAAATGGTTGAAGATATGATTAAAATCGCTTATAACGGATGTAAAGAACAAATCGAGAGTGATGAACAAGCTCTCGCTGATAAATTTAAGAAAACCGCTGGTGGAGGAATGATGTTTTAATGAAAGAACTGGAAGCTATTCAAAAGCTAACAGATTCTTTTTCTTTATTTCCCTCAGTAGGATTTAAAAGTGCGGAACGTATGGCATACGCGCTTTTGGATATGTCTCAAGACGAAGTAAAGTTACTTTTAAAAAATATTGAGGAAGTTAAAACAAAAATCCATCCTTGCCCTGTTTGCGGTCTTTTAACTGAGGATGAAAAATGTTCAATTTGTTCAAGTGAAGATAGAGATCATTCTACTTGTATTGTTCTTGCTTCTCCAAAAGATGTTTTGTCTTTTGAAAAACTCGGAACATATAATGGTGTTTATCATATACTTGGTGGATTAATTAGTCCTAGTAAAAATATAGGACCTGAAAGCTTAAAAATTGATGAATTAATTGCTCGTATCGATAAAGAACATATTGAAGAATTAATTATTGCAACAAATGGAACTCCCGAAGGTGAAATTACCGCTCTTTATTTAGCAAGAATTTTATCTAATAAAAATGTAAAAATTACAAGAATTGGTTATGGTATGCCAATCGGTGCGTCATTTGAATACATTGATCCATTAACAATAGAAAAAGCACTTAAATCACGTACTAATATTAATAGCAAAAAGGAGAAATACTAATGTTTATCACATTTGAAGGCCCAGATGGCAGCGGTAAATCAACCGTTATCAAGAAAGTTTACGAAAAATTAATTAATGATGGTTATCCAATCGTTTTAACTCGTGAACCAGGCGGTACTCCTATTGCTGAAAAAATTAGAAATGTCATTTTGGATAATGATAATACAGCACTCGATGCTAGAACTGAAGCTCTTCTTTATGCTGCAAGTAGAAGGCAACACCTTGTTGAAAAAATATGGCCAGCATTAAGAGAAGGCAAAATTGTTCTTTGTGATAGATTTTTAGATTCTAGCCTTGCTTATCAAGGTGGTGGAAGACATCTAGGAATTGAAAATGTTTTAAATGTAAATCTTTTTGCAACAGAAAATACATATCCAGATTTAACTCTTTTCTTTAATATTTCTCCTGAAGAAGGATTAAAAAGAGTATCTGCAGATAAAAAAAGAGTCGCTGATAGATTAGATAATGAAAACGAAAATTTCCATCATGATGTTTATAATGCGTTTTTAAAAGTTGTTAATGATAATAAAAATAGAATCGTTGTAATTGACGCAACTAAATCAGTTGATGAAGTTGTCGACTCAGCATATAAAATTATTAAAGATAAATTAAATGGATTACGCTAACTACTTAAAAAAATATCAGGAAGTTCCCTTTAAAATATTTCTAAATGCATTAGAAAATAATAAATTATTCCATGCTTATCTTTTAGTTGGTGAAATTGGGACACCTCTTCTTGATGTTTCTAAGTTTTTAGCTGCTTCGATTATTGATCCAACTTCTTCACCTTTTTCAAATTTAGATAATATCGTAAGTGAGAAAGTAATGAATGAAAGTTATGAAGATCTAGTTGTTTTAGATACAAAAAAGAAACCTATAAAAATTGATGACATTAGAAATCTAGAAGAACGTTTTTATAAAACAGGTATAAATAAAATTGGAAAAAAAGTTTATATCATTAATTGTGTTGAAAATCTTGGAATTGATTCAGTAAATGCCCTTTTAAAATTTTTAGAAGAGCCAAGCGATAACACTTATGCTTTTTTAACAACTGAAAGCGAAACTAGAGTTCTTCCAACAATAAAAAGTAGGACACAAATTATCCATTTTTCTTTATTAGAAAGTTCAGTTTTAATCAAAAAAGCCGTAGAACTTGGGGCAAATCCTGAAAACGCACAAATCCTTTCGTTCTTCTATAATGATGAACATGTAATTTTAGAAAAAGAAAAAGATGAACAATTTTTGCTTTTAAAAGAAATTACAATCAATTTATTAAGCAATATAAATGATAAATTAAAATTTAAAGAAGTCTTATTAAATGAAGTTCTTAAAAACGTTAAAGATAAAATTGCCGCTCGTTATTTTTTTGACTTTATAATCTTATTTTTTAAAGAAGCTGTTAAGTATAAATATAGTAAGGAAACTGACCTTGAAAATTATGTTAAAATAATAAAAGATTTATCTAATGTTAAAAATTTAGAAGATTCAATTTTGACTTTAATGAATAGTCGTAATGAAATCAATTATAACGTGAATTTAAATCTACTTATTATCAATGTTTTATTAAAGGTATTTGGTGAATAAAATGAAATTTTATATAAATGTTAAATTTGGAGTTAGTAATAAAACTTATTACTTTGCAACTGATGAAGAATCACTTAAAGTTGGTGATTATGTCGTTGTCGAAACTATTGTTGGTCTTGAAATTGGTGAAGTTGTAACTTATCCAAAAGATCTTTCTACACTTAATTTTGATAGAGAAATTAAACCTATTTTAAGAAAAGCAACAAACGAAGATATGGTTACTTTCGAGTCGAATAAAACTTTAGCTCTTGAAGCATGTTCTTTATTTGAAGATCAAGTCAAAAAATTAAATTTAAATATGAATTTAATTAGTGCTCAATACACATTAGATAGAACTAAAATTTTATTTGTTTATGTTGCAGATGACCGTGTTGATTTTAGAGAATTATTAAAAGTTCTCGCTTCTTCTTTGCATTGTAGAATTGAATTAAAGCAAATTAATAGCCGTGAAAGAGCTCAACTTGTTGGTGGGCTTGGAACTTGCGGTCTCCCACTTTGCTGTACAACTTTTTTAACTCAATTTGAAGGTGTCAGTTTAAATAAAGCCAAAAACCAAATGCTCGCAATTAACATTCCTAAATTGAGTGGACAATGTGGAAAATTAATGTGTTGTTTAAAATATGAAGATGATTTATATACAGAAGCCAAAAAAGAATTTCCACCTATTAACTTTAAATTTAAATATAAGGATGAAGAATATAAAGTTTCAAGTTATAACGTATTAACAAAAGTTATTAAAATTCAAAGTCCTGAAAATGTTGAATTTATTTCTTTAGATGAATTTAAGAAAATTTCTAATGGAAAATCTAATTTTATCAAAGTTAATGATACTAAAAAGCAATCTCAAGGCATTAAAGACAATACTAATATAAATAAGGATAGTAGTAGCGTCCAAAAGAAAGATAATAACAATAATACTAACTCAAATAATAGAAATCAAAATAATAGACCAAATCAAAGTAGACCAAATAATAACCAAAATCAATCTTCTAAAGGTCAACAAAATAATAGAAAAGATAGTAATCCACAAAATAAACCAAATAAGCCGCAAAATAACCAAAATACTAATAAACAAGCAAATAGTCAAAATCAAAACAAACAACAAAATAGAAATAACCAACAAAAAAATCAAAATAATAAACCAAATCAATTTTCTTGCAAAAAGCCTGAGCAAAATAGGCCAATTAAAGAAACTACAAATCAAGAGCCAAGAGGATTTGTTGGTCAATTTGAAAATCGCGATGCTCTAATTAAAAATCAAAACAAACAACAAAATAATCCTAAAAATAGAGCTGATAATGTTAAAAAGGAATAACCAAAATGTCAGGAATTCTTTACCTTGTTCCTTCCCCTATCGGAAATTTAAAGGAGGTATCACCTAGAGTCATTGAAACGCTTAATAGCGTTGACTTTGTTGCATGTGAAGACACAAGAAATACTCAAAAATTACTTAATTTATTAGGAATAAATAAAAAATGTATTTCATGTCACGAGCATAATGAATTAATAAGTTCAAAAAATATTATCGATAATTTATTAGATGGCAAAAATTATGCTTATATGTCTGATGCAGGCTATCCATGTATTAGCGATCCTGGTCATTTATTAACAATAGAAGCAATAAAAAATAATATAAAAGTTGTTCCATTAAGTGGTCCAAATGCTTTTTTAAACGCTCTTGTCGGAAGTGATGAAGATACTTCTCATTTTCTTTTTTATGGTTTTTTAGACAGTAAAGAAAGTGCGAGAGAAAAAGAATTAGAAGCACTTAAAAATTTTCCTTTTACTTTAATATTTTATGAAGCTCCTCATAGGATTAACGATACATTAAAATCACTTCATAAAATTCTTGGAGAAAGAAAAATAACCATTGCTAGAGAGTTAACAAAAATGTATGAAGAATTTCTTCATACATCTTTAAATGACCTTACAAACAATCCAATCGAATTTAAAGGTGAACTTGTTTTAGTCGTTGAAGGTGCTAAAAAAGAAGAAAATAGTAGAGATTTAAAGGATATTTCTGATAAATTTAATGATTTATTAAAATTAGGTTATACAAAAAAGGATGCTATTAATATTTTAAGCACCCTTTTTAAAATTAATAAAAATGATTTAAAGAAAGAATTTATTAATAATTAGTCTTCTTTTCCTCTTTCTTTTTCTGCTTCATCTTTTTGTTCTTCTTCTATTTCAACATCACTAAAAGGTGTAAGTCCGACACAATCATCAACTTTAATACTGAAAGCAATTCCGCTTCCTTTTGTATCGAGTCCAGCAGCTTTATAAATTCCTAAAAGAACTTTTTCTTTAATTTCTTCACTTACAAGGATAAATACAATTTCTTTTTCAGGTTGAATTGCAATTCCAAAAAATGAACCTAATTCTTTATTTCCTGTTCCTCTTGCAACAAAAGTTGTTCCACCTCTAGCGCCATTTTCTTTTGCAGCTTCCATTACTAAATCTGTGTATCCTTTATTAACGATAGCAACGATTAAATCATAAGAAGAATTATTTTGCTCAATCATAATTTTTTAACCTCCTTTTTAATTTTTTTATCTTTTAAAGGTAAATTTTTGTTAAATAATTTTGAATTATTATCTTTTTTTACCTTTTCTTTTGCTCCTGCTATAAATCTATATGCAAGTACGCCAGCAATTGAGTCCATTTCAAAACTAAACGCAACGCCTTTAGCATTCTTTGAGACTTTAAATCTCTCTTCAGTTATTTTTTTTAGTTCTGGAATAACACTTTCTTTAACTAAACTTAAAATAATATCTTTTTTAGTTTCGCCAATGCCTAAAAAGTCATAAATATCTTTTGTAGCAGTTCCTGTTCCTAAAATAACAAATGAAGCACCTACACCAATTTCATCAAATTTTTTAACATAAAAATCACTTTGATATCTATTAACAATTATGCAAAAAACTTTAAGCTTTTCGATTTTATGTTCTTCATCGTAAGCTTTTTTTGCAACTTCTTCTTTTTTGTTGTTTTTCATAATAGCCATATTAATTACCTAAAAATGAATAATTTGACAATCGTCTGATTCTCTAACTTTTTTCTTAGCAGCTTTGTAGGCAAGTTTTGTTTTAATAATTGAAATAAGACCTACAAGTTGAATTGCAATTGGAGGGACACCACTAATTAATCCAACGACACCAAATCCACTTCCTGATCCAAGTGATTCGGAAATACCAATAATAAATGGCAAAACAAAGCAGCTTGCCATTGTTCCACTTGCAACTCCACCAGAGTCGAAAGCAACAGCTGTATAAATATCAGGAACTGTAAATGTTAAAAATAAACTTAATATATATAAAGGAACAAGGTAATAAGCAATTGGGAAAGATCCACATAATTCTCTAATAACAGCAAGAACAATAGCTGTTGCAACTCCGATACAAAGTGCGATTAACATCGTTCTTTTTTTAATTGTACCACCACTAATTTCTTCGACTTGTTCATTTAAAATGTGAATACCAGGTTCAACAAGAACAACAGCAAGTCCTATAACAATAGCGAGTAAGATTAATAAATAATAATATTGTCCAGAATATTCAGGTTTACTTAATGACATACCAAGTGTGTATCCAATTGGAATAAGTCCGAATTTAGCAGCGACTAAGAAAACTGATAAGCCTACAAATGTGTATAAAAATCCTAAACAAATTCTAAATAATTCTTTTTTATAAAGTTTTATGAAAATAAATTGGTAAATTATAAAGAAAACAAAGATTGGTAAAATTGCGAGTAGAACTTCAATTGTTGTAATTTTAATAACTTCAACAAGAGGAGTATTAATATCAATTGAATTTTTTAATTGAGAAAAATCTTGTGATTGAGATAAAAATAAGAATAAAACCATTGAAGATAATAATGGTCCAATTGAACATAGTCCAGTAATACCAAATGAGTCACTCGAACTATTTTTACCACCTCTAACGCTAGCAACACCAGCACCAAAAGTTAATAAGAAAGGAACAGTTACAGGCCCAGTTGTAACACCACCAGAATCAAAAGCGATCGAAATAATTGCGTCTCCACCTTTTCCTTCAAATAAACACGCAAAGCCGAAAACAATAGCATAAAAGAACATTATCCAAAGTTTTAAACTCTTTTGGAAAATAATTCTCATTAAACCAATAATCAAAAATATTCCAACGCCAACTCCAATTGTGACTTTTAGAATCCAGGCGTTAACGTATTTATTTAATAAATCACCTAAAACAGTTAAATCTGGTTCAGCAAGAGTAATCATCATGCCAAGCAAAAAAGCAATTACAGCCATAAAAATTATGGATTGTTTTTTAGTAACACTTGCACCAATATAATGCCCAACTTTACTCATTGCAACGTCACTTCCAAGTGAAAAAAGCGCCATGCCAAAAATTAAAGCAATAAGTGAGATCAAAAATGTAATTAATTCATTCGTTGTTATTGATTCACTTGGAACTATTGAAGAATATTGTAAACAAAAAAGAATGATTACAAGAATCGAGATAGGAATAACGCTAATAAAAGCTTCAATTAATTTGCTTTTTGCCTCTTTTAACATGTCCTTATTATAAAATAAGAAAAGGTATTAATTAAAGTGCTTTTTGCAATTATTTTGTCTCTTTTTAAAGACATTTTCAGGCTTTTTTGTATAGTCTGGATTTTTCATTAAAGTTAAGAATTCATCAGGCATTTTAACCTTTAGTTTATATACTTTTTTAGTGATAGGGTTTGTCACATCAAGTTCATATGCGTGTAAGCAAAGTCTATTAATTGGGTTTTCAGGTTCACCATATTTATCATCACCTAAAACATAGTGACCTAAACTTCCGAGAGTGACACGAATTTGATTCTTTTTTCCTGTTAAAATATTTACATCAACAAGGCTATATTTGCTATTTTCTTTAATTACTTTATATTCAGTAATGCACTTCTTTCCATCTTTGTCTTTAGGACTTGTCACAAACATTAAATTTAAAGAATTTTGTTTAAGATAATTAACGATTTTATCTTCTTTTTTGGCGAATATTCCTTCGCAAACTGCATAATATCCTCTTTTTAAAACAAGTTCATTCCAATTATCTTGGAATAAATCACGTATCTTTTCATTTTTAGCAAAAATTAAAACGCCACTTGTCTCTTTATCAAGTCTATGGACAACAAAAATTCTATTATGTTTGTCTTTTGCTTGAACATAATCCATAACAAGTCGATAAGCAGTCTTAGATTTTTCTTTATCACTTTGAACACTTAATAGACCATAAGGCTTGTTGATAGCAATAATGTCTTCATCTTCAAAGATGATAGGTAATTTTTCTTGTGCTTTTTTTCTTATTGGATTTTTAGAAATAATTAATGTGTCTCCAGGAGACAACAAAAAATTAAATTGAGTGACTGCAGCGCCATCAATTGAAACTAATCTATGTGATAGAAGATTTTTTGCATTATTTCTAGAAAAATGTAATTCCTCAATTAAATAAGTTAAAAGTTCAGCACTTCTTTTAACTTTAAATTCTTTAATATCAAGTTTTTTACGTGATTCGTATAAATCTTCTTTATTTTTTGTTCTTGTTTTTAAATTTTCTTTATAATTTTTATTCATGTTTATCTTTTTATATCTTTACTAGCTGTTATGAATCCTAAAAATAATGGATGTGGTTGTAATGGTCTCGATAAAAATTCTGGATGGAATTGTGATGCAACAAAGAATGGATGATTCTTAAGTTCAATAATTTCAACTAAATTTGTTTGAGGATTAACTCCTGAAACTACAAGATTACCATCATTAAATGCATTACGATATTCATTATTAAATTCATATCTATGTCTATGTCTTTCTCTAATTAAATCTTTTTGATAAAGTTCATGAGCCTTTGTTCCTTTAATGAGTTCACAATCATATTCGCCAAGTCTCATTGTTCCACCCATCTTAATTCCTTTATATTGATCTGGTAAATAATCAATAATTTTATATTTACAGTTTGGATTAAATTCAGTACTATTAGCGCCTTCAAGTTTCAAAACATTACGTGCATATTCAATTAATGAAAGTTGCATACCAAGGCAAATTCCAAGGAATGGAATGTTGTGTGTTCTTGCATAATTTATTGCTAATATTTTTCCTTCAATTCCTCTATTGCCAAATCCACCAGGAACAATAATTCCTTGTGCATCTTTTAGCATATCATCAATATTATTTTCTGATAAAACTTCACTACTTACCCAATCAATATCAATTTTTGAATCAACAGCATAACCAGCAAATGTTAAAGATTGAGCAACAGAAATATAAGCGTCATGTAAATCAACATATTTTCCAACAAGTGCAATTCTAATTCTATTTTTTAATGATTTAATTTTAGAAATTAAGTCAATCCAATCATCCATATTTGCGGATTTTGCACAATTAAGTTTTAAATGGTCAACAATTAAATCATCTAAATGTTGTTTTTGAAGATTTAATGCAACTTGATAAATAATTGGAACATCTTTAACACAAATAACAGCTTTATCACTTACGTTACAAAATAAAGCGACTTTTTGTCTACTTGCTTCATCGATATCAACTTCGCATCTTAAAAGTAATGCATCTGGTTGAATTCCAAGTCCAGTTAATTCTTTTACACTATGTTGAGTAGGTTTTGTTTTTATTTCACCAGTAGTTTTTAAAAATGGAACGAGTGTATTATGAACAAAGAAAGTATTTTCATATCCTAATTCTCTTCTTAATTGTCTAATTGCTTCTAAGAAAGGTTGTGATTCGATATCACCAACGGTTCCACCTATTTCAACGATGCAAACATCCGTATCACCTTTAGCATTGAAACCATCAAATAATCTCTTTTTAATTTCATTTGTAATATGAGGAATAATTTGAATTGTAGCGCCTAAATATTCGCCATTTCTTTCTTTTTCAAGAACTGTAGAATAAACTTTTCCACTTGTAACGCTACTTTCTTTAGTTAAGGAAGTATTAATAATTCTTTCATAGTGGCCTAAATCAAGGTCAGTTTCTGCTCCGTCCTTTGTTACGAAAACTTCACCATGTTGATATGGTGACATTGTACCTGGATCAATATTTAGATAAGGATCTAATTTAATTGAGAAAATATTTAATCCTCTTCTTTTTAATAATCTTCCAATACTTGCTGCACTAATTCCTTTTCCAAGGCTTGATACAACTCCACCTGTAACAAAAATAAACTTCATTTCTTTCTTCATAACTCACTCCAAATAATATTAGCTCTATGTAAAATAAAAACGGGTTGCCCTTATCTATTCTAATAGAAGGCAACCTCTTTTTCTATCATTTTTTTAAATAAATTTTAGGCAACTTTATCCATTGCTAGTGCTGCTGCGCCGATGATTCCTGCTTCGTTTTTAAGTCCAGCAACTTTAATTTCAACGATAGGTGTATTTTTATATCCATAATTTCTATCAGCACAATATTTTTTAATCTTGTTGATTAAATAGTCTTCTTGGTTAGATACTCCACCACCAATTAAAATAACTTCTGGTCTAAAAATATTACAATAATTTAATATGCCTTCACTTAAATATTTAACATATGTATCGACTACTTTATTAGCACTTTCATCACCTTTTTTAGCACATTCAAAACTTGTTAAACCATTAACTTTTTCTAGATCACCACCAGCATATTCCCACATCATGCTTTCTTTATTATTCATCATTTCATCTTTAGTTAATTTTAATAAAGCTGTTGCACTAGCATATGTTTCGTAGCATCCTTTTCTACCACAGTTACATTGATTTCCGTCAACTACAATAACAGCATGACCTAGTTCGGTACCTTTTCCATCTTTTCCTTCAAAAAGTTTATCGTTAATGACAACTCCACCACCAATTCCAGTTCCAAGAGTTAATAAAATTGCATCATGGTATCCTTTTGCAGCACCAAATCTAACTTCACCAAGTGTAGCAACGTTTGCATCGTTAGAAATAAAAACAGGGAGTCCTAATGTTTTTAAATATTCAACAACATGCACATCTTCTATATTTAAATTACATGCGTAGTCAATAATTCCTCTTGTAGAGTCGATAGCACCTGGAATTCCAAATCCAATAGCTTTAACATCTAAGCCATTGCTTGCAGCATATCCTGTAAGTTTAAGAAGAAGCGCTTTAACATCTTCTAAAAAACTCTCTTTCCCAAGTGTAGCACATTTTGTTTTTATTACATCTTTATGCAAAATATTTCCTTCTAAATCAACTAAACCTGCTTTAATTGACATACCGCCAACATCAACACCAATATAAACTTCTTTCATGTTAAAACCTCGTTGTAATAATTATAAAAATTTAAGACTAAAAAGTATAGTTTATTAAAATAAAAGATACCTATATTTTTTAATTTATTTACTAGGAATTATTCAAAAATAATTTGAATTTCATGCACTTCTCTATATGGAATTTCATACAGTTACTATATTGAAATCCATATACTTTTTGCTCAAAAATTTCATATTTTCTTAAATGTAGGGGTTTTTGAATAAAAAATTTCACTAAAAGTAAGTAAAAAGGCCTGCAAAACGCAGACCTTTTTATACTAATTTTTAAACGATTATTTCTTTGAAGAACCTTCAACAGCTTTTGTTTTTTCTTTAAGATCTTCTGTTAAATCCCAGTTTTCAAATCCTTCTGTATGTGGCAAATAAACATTCCATCCATTAAGTTCATTTAACTTAAATTTAATATTTTCACCACTTACTTTTAAGATATGTCCACCTTTGCTTAAGTCTTTGCTTAAGAAATGGATGTGCCATCCTGGAAGATTCATTCCTTCTACATAGTTTGGGCAGTAAACACCAATTACATATCCTTCAACATCATGATATTCAAATTCTCTTTGATCGCATGCAACTTTATATAATGGTTCATATGGTTCTTCTTGTTTAAAGCAAGATCTAACTCTTACATTAAATTTTCCTTCCATTTTAATCATATAGAAGAAATTATGAGAAACTAAATATTGTTCCATTTCTTTTTTGAATTCTTCAATTGAGTTAAATGAAACTTCATTTTCAGCAACGTTTTCATCGAAATGGCAAACTGTAGAAAATGGTAATGTATCACTGCTCTTCATTTCACTAACTTCACCATTAGCTCTTCCGTTATATGCATGTCCGTTGAATATAATAGCTTCTCCATCGAGACCATTATATGTACCAATACCAACATTTCCTTCTTTTAATAAATCTTTAACTGAAACACTTCCATGATAGTCACCCATCATTAAGCTATTTAATGTACCAACTTGAAATAATTTATTTTCTTTCATAAAGTAAGCCTCCTAATTTATTTACTTTGGTCATTTGTATTTACATCTTCCTTATGTGATTTAAGATGAAATACTTTTTTAAATATTTCATGATTATGATGGTGTGTACGATACATACCATTTCATCATAAACAGCAGCAAGAAGTTCTGGATGGTCTTTTTCAAAAACTCTCTTAGGATCAGCCATCTTTTCTCCTTGATGTGATTTAAAGTAATGATTCATAGTCCATTTTGTAAAGAACGGATCAAGAATATTTGTTATTAATAAGACAATTGCTAGAATTAAAACTCCGTTATCTGCCATATTTTGTGTGTATAAATTGCTTCCACTAAATGTATAATTTACAAACATTAGTGGAATACTTAATGCAACACCTGCTAAAGATGAGCTACCAATTGAAGCGTATCCTGGTCTCTTTAGAGCAAATCTATCAACAATATAAGGAATAATAATAGTTACAGCCCAGAATATTAAGATTAATACGATAGCGCCTACCCAAATCATTCCATTTGTGAATGCTTGTGCAAGGTTGATTGTTGAGCCGAATTGGAATCCTAAGAATGGTAATAAGATTGCGTTACCACCTTTAAATACTTCTCTAATTTTTGGATCAAGGTTGCCTAAAACAAAACCTAATATAAATGGTAAAAGTAATGAGATAATTTGCATGATTTTACCAATCATACCAGCATCACCTTTTGATGTACCAAAGCATGAAATTACAATGAATGGTAATAAAGGCATTGAGAAGATAAGCATAATTGGGAATGTAGCTCTATCACTGTTATCAGCATATGGTGGAATAATTCCCATATAAAGTGCAGCGTTAGCACTTGTAATACAAACGCAGAAAGTTACAGGGTCAATACCAAGGAAACCATCTGGGCAGAATATAAATACTAATACACTAATTATATAAGCAGGGAGTAATCTAGCTAATATAATCCAAATTCCTCTTTTGAAAACTTCTACGAAGTCATGAGGTTTAATCATTGTTCCTGTACAGAATAACATTAAACCAATAACAAGCATTTGACCTGTTTTACCAAAGAGGTCTTTCATTGGGTTTCCTAAATATTCCCAAAGTGTTAATCCTTTTCCAAATTCACCAGTTCCAAGTCCACAAGCAATACAAATTGAACAAATAATTGCACTAATTACAAGTGGAACGAACATAGTTCCTGCTGGAATCTTGTTTAAGAATTTCCAAATTCCGATTCCGTTAAATTTCTTTTTTTCTTTTATTTCTTCCATAAACACATACTCACGAATTATTTTTTGCTATCTAAGAATTCGTGTCCTAATCTATCACAAAGTAAAATAGCATCTTTAAGTTCTTCGACTGTTACATCTCCACTTAAATTATGAATGCTTTCACCTTTTGCACAACTTGCTTCACTAATTTTAAGAGCATCGCTGTCTTCAACTCCAATTTCTTCAAGAGTTAATGGTAATCCAACTGAATACATAAAGTCTCTAACTTCATTAAATTCTTTTGGATTTGCGTTTTCTAATAATAATTGAACAAGTGTACCATAAGCAACACAATTACCATGCATTGCAGTCTTCTTTCCTAATGATGTAACACCATTATAGAAACTATGAGCTACACATAATCCACCATTATCAGCACCAACACCACTTAAATAAGTATTTGCTTCAATAATTGCGTTGAGTTCTGGTGTAACTAATTGGTTATTAACACTAATAAGAGCTTTTTTGCCATCTTTTATTAATGTTTCATAACAGAGTTTGCAAAGAGCCATAGCACTTAATGTAATTCCACCATTTTCAAGTGATTTTGATGATGTCTTTACACATGCTCTAGCTTCAAAATATGTTCCTAAAGCATCACCCATACCTGCAACTAAGAATTTAGCTGGTGATTTTGCAATAACACCACTATCTACAATAACCAAATCTGGGTTATTAGGATAGAATAAATAAGAATTAAATGAATGATCATCGTTATAAATAACACTTAATCCTGTGCATGGAGCATCTGTTGCACAAACTGTTGGAATGATTGCAACTCTCTTCTTCATATAATAAGCAGTTGCTTTTGCTGTATCGATAGCACTTCCGCCACCTATACCCACAACTACATCAATCTTTTCATTTTTGACAATTTCTTCCATCTTTTTGATTTCACCTACTGATGAGATTCCACCAAAAATTTCATAATGTCTTACTGCTTTGCTCCCTTTAAATGATTCTTCAACTAAATCATGAACAGCGTTATAACCACTGTGTGAGCAAACAAATAAGAATTTTTTACCAAAATCTTTTGAATTTTCATAGAACTTCTTTAAAGCATCTTTACCTTGAACGTATTTCAAAGGAGCTCTCATAAGTAATAAGTCTTTCATATTTCTTCCTCCGACTGACATAAATATTAGACCTTTGAATGTTGAAAAAAAGATTTTTTAAGACTAAAATTTTTATAATTTATTGTGCTCGGAGACCAATTATGCTTGATGCTTTAAAATTATTAGAGATTGATGAAAAATCGAATAAATTGTCTGATTTATTGAAAAATTCATATGAACTATTTGAATCTACTGTCGTTGCAATCGATGAAAACTATAGATTATTAGCTCATTTTTCGCCAAATAATGTTAAATTAGGTCCAACATACCTAAAAAGTATTGAGGATGGTTTTTGGTCGCTTGAACTTATTAATAAGATAAATAGTTCATTAAAAGAAAGTAAAAATATGAGAACATTTGTTACTTTTGATAGTGTAGAAAGACTGTTTATAAAACTTGAGTCTAACGGAAAAGAAATTGGATATTTAGTCTTCATAGAAAACGGAAAAAGTTTAAAAAATTTTGATGAAGATACCTTAAATCATTTTATTAAATTAGTTATTAAACATATAAAAATTGAAAGCTCATCTACAAGAAATAAAAATATGAAGTCTCTTTTTGAAGCACTTTTAAATGATGAAATTCTTAGCGAAGATATTTTCATAGATAGATATAAAAGAACAAATTTCGATAAAAAAATTTCTTATCAAATGTTAATCATCGATATGTCTATCATAGATCCTAAATATTTTAAATCTATTGAAGTTAATCTCCCTAACTGCTTTAAAAATATGATAAGCATATATAAAGACAATTATTTAGTTTGTTTTATTTCTAGCTCTTACGATAAAGAAAAATTAAATTCGTTTTTCTTTGAAAATAAAATTTATGGGTTAATTTCAAAACCAATACTTTCTCTATTTACAATTCCTACACTTTTTACAATTCAAAAAAAGTTACTTAAATTTTTAATAAGTGCGAGTAATGAATATATTCTTTATGATGAATCAGATTATTGTACGCTCTCTTCAATTGTTGCAATTGATAACAATCTCATTTTGCTTTCCTTTATTCATGAAGATATCATTAAATTATTAAAATATGATTTAAAAAATAACGACTCACTTTGTAAAACTCTCTATTATTATTTAGCTAATTTCAAGAGTTTAAAAGAGACGAGTAAGGATGTTTTTCTTCATAAAAACACAATTACATATAGACTTGATAAGATAAAAGAAATCATAGAAGATGATTTATCTAATTCAAAAAAGGATAATAATTACTATATATCTTTAGAAATTGTTGGCTATTTATTAGATAAGAAATTTGATTTTAAAAAATATATTTTCAAATAATTTATAGAAAACCCTGCAAAACTCAACTATTTTTGAGTCTATAAGGTAATTTTGCTTAATTGGTGGAGATGCAGGGAGTTGAACCCTGGTCCACAAGTATATCTACAGTGGCTACTACAGTTTAGTGAATGTTTTAAATTTCACGACTTATCAAACCTCACAAACTTTACATCGCTAGATTATATTTTTTCGTCCTAATTCTATAATCATCGAATTAAGCTTATCTTCTTTTTATGAGAAGCTTTAGATAACAAGAAGCCAATTATCTAAGCTCCCGCAAACTCTATAGTGAGTGCTGATTAAGCAGCAAATGCGTAGTTATAATTTCTGTTGCCAGATAATTTTAGATTGTGATTACGTCACAACTCGACTGCAACCAGTGCCAATTTACTTGTGTCGAAGCCAAGACATCCCCAAGTGAGTAAATATTATTTCTTTTTTTGTAGCCAGTCAATCAATTTAGGACAATTTGTTTTTATTTGTTTATAATTTATTAATAGTATATACTATTAAAGCGTTTTATGAGGATTTAAAATGAGTAAAAGTACAAAAGCAAAAGTTATTAAAAATAAGAAAAAGTTTAATTTCGGAAAAGTAGTTCCTTTCCTAAAAACTCTATACAAAAATGATGCTGTCATGGAAGTTTCAGCATCAACAAAATGGTATTGGTCAATCTTTGTGTTTATTTTTTCTACATTAGTTTCGATCATTCCTTCTACTGTTCAAGCAAGTCAAATTGTTGGTTCAAATGTTTTAACAAATTCACACGATGCATTTGAAAATGGTCTTTGTGATTATGTTGAAAATTCAACTGATAAAGAAATTATTACAATTGATCCTTCAGGAAAAGTATCTTCAACACAAACTGAAAAATATTATGATTCTTATTTCCAAAAAGATTCAGTTGCGGATAAAATCTTAAAACCAGTTTATACATATAAAGCAAAAAATGATATCACTGGTTCAGTCTCGAACATTCTTGATATCTATGTTTATGATGGAAATGAGATTAATGAATCAAGTGCAGTTTCAAAAGAATTAAATGGCATCATCAATTCAAACACAAATTTTGCTGATGGTTTAGTTACTGATGAAGCAGTTAAATATACAAGATCAAATTCATTTATCTTATTTGCTAATGGCATCTTCTATTGTCGTACATATGTTAATGGAGCAGCAAGTGCTACTTTAAGTGGTGATTATGAATTTGTTAACGAAGCATTTGGTTTTGCAAAATCTTCTTATACTTTAAAACAAATTTTAACAAATAATGGAAAAGTGACTGATGTTAAAACATTAGAAAATAGAAAAAGTGTTTATGACAATTTTGGTTCATTCTGCGATAAAGTTTATGTAAATACTGGCTGGCGTTCAACTTGGACAACATTTGGAATTTATTGTGCACTTAACGGTGGAATTATGATTATCATGGGTCTTGTTGTCTTCTTAATGACAAGAGGTAAAAATAATCCTAATAGAACAATTAAGTTCTTACAATCATATAGCATTGCATTCTGGTCATCTGCTAGCCCAGCAATTCTTACTTTAATGATAGGATTTATGATTCCAAGTTTCTCAATGATGGCATTCATCGTAATGTATGCATTTAGAATTATGTTCTTATCAACAAAACAACTTAGACCAGCTTATCCAGCAAAATAAAAGTTATTAATGAATTTAAAAAAGTCGTATCAACTAAGACACGACTTTTTTTAATCTTTCCAATCACTATGTGGGTTACTTTTATTATCAAATGATAAACCTATTTCACCAAGTACATCTTCTAATTCTCTATAATAGTATGAATCATCATATACAACTGGCATTTCATAATCTGCAGTAAATATAATTCTTTTATTTCTTTTAACAATATTTATCATTGTTTCAATAATTGAATCATATTGTTTCATAAAGTGATCTTTAGCATACCTTAATTGAGTATAAAAATTGGGTTCTATAAAAAATCTTTCACCTGTTTCTAACTCAAATAAAGCAATATTTGGATATCTTTCATCTTCTATTCTTTTATAATTTTTAAATTCTTCGAATTCCATTTTATTCTCCTAATGATGATAACTTTCATTGTTAATAATTTTAAAACTTCTATATATCTGTTCAAGCAAAATCACTCGTGTCATTTGATGAGTGAATGTTAATTGGGATAAACATATTTTTTCATTTGCTACTTTTCTTAAATCATTTGATAAGCCAAGGGTACCTCCAATTACAAAATTTATTGGGGATACTCCTTTTTTAATGAGGTCATTTAAGTAATTGGAAAATTCTAAACTATCAAATTCTTTCCCATGAAGATCAATTAAAGAAATATATTCACCTTCTTTTATTCTTTTTAGCATATTAGTGCCTTCAATTTTAAGAACATCTTCAGGTGTCGCACTTTGAATTTTACATTCATTGCATTCAACAATTGAAACCTTAGCAAATCTCGATAAGCGTTTCATATATTCATTTATTGCATCTTTATAAAACGATTCTTTTATTGTTCCAATACATACAATATTAATTTTTATCATAAATCCACACTCTCATATTGCTTTGCGCATTTAAGAATAATCTTAGATAAATCAACTTTATTTTCTAACAATATTTCTTTATAAGTTTTTAGTGCTTTTTCCTCCGTATTACATTCTTCACTTAAGTGAGCAAGTATAATTTCTTTTGTATTATTTCCTATTAAAGTTGAAAGATAATGTGCACTTTCATCATTTGACAAATGACCTTTTAAACCATGTATTCTATTTTTTAAAAATATAGGTCTAGAGCTTTCATAAAGCATGTCTGTATCATGATTGGATTCGATAATATAATAAGTTGCGTTCTTCATTAGCTTTAATGTCTTTTTAGTTAATTTTCCTGAATCAGTTAAATAAACTAAACTTTCTCCATCACACTCAATTAAATAACCACAATTCCCTTTTGTTGCATCATGAGATGTTTTAAGAGGAGTAATTTTAAAATCTTTGAAATTATATTTTGTATAATTTTCAAGCTCATTATTTTCATTTTCCCCGCAAACATCAACTAAACCATATCTTTTTTCTTTAGAAATTAAAGAAAAATTTTTTATATGATCAGTGTGATTATGAGTGAAAAAGGCAAAATCAATATCTTTAATATTTAATCCAATCTCATCTAATCCATGTAAAAACATAGATTTATCAACACCCAAATCTATTAAAATAATTGTCTTTTTTGAATAAATAATGGTAGCGTTTCCTTTAGAACCACTACCAATAACATGCGCATTAATCATCAATATCTTTAAATGAAGCGTATTTATTCATTTCATTAGCAACTCTATTATCTGGTGTTGAGAATCTACCAAACGATTTTAAGAAGAATAAAGAAGTACTTCCAGTACGACCGCTTCTGTTTTTAGCAATTAAAATTTCAACAACGTCTGCTTTGTTCTCGTTTTGAGGTTTTGGTTGTGGTTGAACTGGTGCTTGTTGCTCTGCATTTTCTCCATCTTTACCATATTTTTTATCTTTTTTACCACTTAAACTAATGCCTTGATCTTCATAATATGCAGGTCTATACATAAAAAGAACCTTATCAGCATCTTGTTCAATAGCACCACTACTTCTTAAGTCACTCATTTGAGGCTTTTTATCATCACGAGCTTCAACTTGTCTATTTAATTGAGCAAGGCAAAGAATTGGACACTCTAAATCCATTGCACATTTTTTAAGTCTTCTTGAGAAATATGCAATTTTTGCTTGTTCGTTATCTTTAAATACGTTTTTAGGATCATCAATTAAACCAATATAGTCAATAACAATTAATCCAAGATCGCCTTTTGAATCTTTTAATTTCTTAGATTTTAAAACAATATCATCTATTGAAGAGCCACTACTATCATCAATGTAAATAGGAACGGTAGCGACTTCATTTTCAACTTCTTTAAGTTTCAATCTTTGCTCTTTAGTTAAAATGCTCTTTTGAATCGAGTCATAATTTATACTACTTTGATAGGCAAAGAGTCTTTTTACAATCATGTCATTAGACATTTCAAGAGAGAAAATTGCAACAGGTCTATTCGTATTATTTGCAGCATTATAAGCAATGTTTAAAGCAAGAGCGGATTTACCAACAGAAGGTCTTGCAGCAAGGATAATAATTTCACCTTTGTTCATTCCGTTTGTCATAGCATCAAGGTTTTTAAATCCAGTAGGAATACCAGTAATTGTTCCTTCAACGCCATAACTCGATTGAATAATTTGTCCAACTTTTCTAGCTGCTTCGCTTACAGAAACGAAACCACTAATTTTTCTTTGCTCACAAATTTTATTTATTCTTTGTTCACATTGACCAACAAAAGCATTAATATCTTCAATTTCAGTATTCTCATATTCGTTTTCAATTTTGCCAATTTCCATTAATAAATTACGCAAAAGTGTCTTTTCTTGTAAGTTTTTAATATAAAAATCAATATTGCTAAATGTAGTAACGCAATTTGCTAATTCAACTAAATAATTGACTCCACCAACAATTGTTATTTCTTTTGTGTTTTCTAGAAAACTAGTAACAGTTGTAATATCAATTGCATTTCCAGCATCATAAAGCGCTCTCATTGCTTTAAAGATAATTTTGTTTTTTCCATTATCAGCAAAGAAATCATCTTCAGATAAAGTTGCTAAAATGTCGGATGACTTTCTAGCATCCATCAAACAAATACCTAATAAAGTTTTTTCACTATAAGCATCTGCTGGGAGGTTCTTAACCATTTTTATTCCTCAATTAAATGGACTCTAATTGTAGCGACTACACCTTTATAAAGTTCAATTTTAAGATTTGTAAAGCCAAAAGCATTAAGTGGATATTTATCAATAAATTTTCTCTTATCGATAACAATTCCATATTTATCTTTTAATTCTTTTTCAACTTCTTTTGTAGAAATACTTCCTGCTGGAGTTTTATCTGCGTGAGCTTTTAATTTAAATTCAACTACAATCTTTTCAAGCTTTTCTTTATTAGCAAGAGCTTCAGCTTTTAACGCTTCTTGTTTTTTAGCTTCAGCCTCATTTTCTTTCTTTAATTGAGCTAAACTGTCTTCGGTTTTCTTGATAACTAATCCTTTAGGAATTAAAAAATTTGTAGCATAACCATCAGAAACTTTTTTGCTTTCGCCTTTTTTTCCGATGCCTTTAATATCTTTTAATAAAATAACTTCCATAATTATTCTCCTTTATCTTTATCAATTTTAGCTTGACTTAAATTATTCGCTAAAACATTTAAGAGTTGTTCTTCTGCGTTCTTAAGTGTTGTATCTTTTAATAATGCTGCAGCCATTGAGAAGTGGCCACCACCGCCAAGTTTTTCACAAAGTGTTTGAACATTAATTGTTCCATCACTTCTAGCACTAATTTTAATTTCGTTTTCTGAAACTTTACCAATAACAAATACAGCATAGATTCCTTTTAATTGAATACAAGCGTTAGCAGCTTTAGCAAGTGTAGATTGCTCATATGGTTCAGGATCAGGTCCAATGCAATAAACTACTCCATAATACGGTGTCTTCATAGAAGCAACAATCTTGTTAATTAATAAATATTCTTCATATTCATCCTTTAATAAATCATCTGCTTTAGCATTATCTGCACCTTTTTCTTTTAAAATCATACTAGCCTCAAAAGTTCTTAGGCCAACTGTTTTAGATTTATAAAAACCAGTATCAAGGAAAATTCCACTTAACATAATAGTTGCAATTCTAGGTTCAACATTAATTGGTTCTTTTTCACTATTATATTTAACCATTTCAACAACAAGTTCACTTGCACTAGATGCACTTGCATCAATTTGAACAAGCACTGGTTTTTCAATAAAGTCTTCCGCTCTTCTATGGTGATCAATAACAACTACTTTTTCAGCTTTTTCTAATACTTCAGGACACATTGTCATTTTAGGTCTAGAAATATCGCAAACTACAACAAGCGTTTGAGGTTTAACTTTATCAACTGCATCTCTTTTATTTATAAAATATTTATCAAATTCATCTTTTGTAAACATTGTAGTTATGGCGCCACGTGTTTTTCTTTCAGTAAATTTTGAATCATAAACAACATGAGCATTTTTTCCACAATAATTACAAATTTCAAGAACGCCAAGTGAACTCCCTAACGCATCCATGTCCATATTTGTATGTCCCATAATGATTACGTTTGAACTCTTTCTAATTAATGTCATTAAAGCATTCGAGAATTCTCTAACTTTAACTTTATTAGTGCTTTCGATTGCGTTACTCTTACCGCCAAAGTATTCAAGTTCACTACCATATTTTGAAACAACAGCTTGGTCTCCACCTCTACTCATAGCAATTTCGATTGCGTTACTTGCCATTTCATTTAATTTAGTAACATCAGGGAAATCATGAGCAAATCCAATTGATAAAGTAGGTTTAATTTCATCGTGAAATTCAATTTTCTTAACACTATCGAGAATTGAAAATTTGTCTTGTTCCATCTTAAACAATGATGTGTAATTACAAACAGCAAAATAAGAGTCACTTCTTATAGCTCGCAAAAGAATATTATAATCTCTAGCATATTCAGTAATTATTGATCTAACTTTAACGATTAAATCAGTATTTTCTTCATTAATTGCTGTAATATCGTTATAGTTATCGATATTAATAATACCAATACAAGTTGCTTGTTCTACACGTGTCTTATATAAAGTTTCATAATCCGATACATCTTTAAAAATGAATAAGCCAGCAGATCTCAAGAATTTTACACTATAATCAACTCCAGAAATGTTAACATTCATAACATTTCCCTTTTCTTTATCAATGAAATCTTTTAATTTAGGACACCATTCATAAATACTGTCGTTAATTAAATTAAGAGAACGTTGAATAAATAGATCACTTTCCCAAAGAATAGTTCCATCTTCGTCAGTGACTAAAAATCCTAATTTACCAAAAAGATAAGCTTCTTGAATATCACTGCCTATAATGTCGCTTGTTCTAATATCGGTTTCTTTTCTAATTCTTATAACAGCAAATAAAATTCGCCATATATAAAAACAATCAAGGATTCCTATGATAGAGCAAAAATAAGCAATGTGTTCTGGAAGGACTACTTTGTCCATATCCCAAGTGTTAAATAAATAAAGTGTTAAAAAAGTTCCAATCAATATTAATTGAATTAATGTAACAATAAGAACTTCTATTTTTAAGTGGTTAATTTTCTTCTGCATAAATTAATATATATTATATATTATTTATGAAGATTTATGAAATAAACGATTAATGTTTTTCTAGAGTAAGAGATTAACTCACAACGAATTGTCTATAGAAAAAGGTTTACTTGATATTATAATTAAACATATGAAGATAAAGCCCAACATTTTCATAGAATTTTTAGCTTATTTAAAAATAAAGTCATTGCAAACAAAGAGTGATGAAGAGTTTTATGATATCGCATTTACTTACGAAATAATGAATGCAGGTGCAGAATTATCTTTTTATAACGCTTTAACTGATAAAGATTTATCAAAAAATCATCAAATTTTACTATATAGAAAAATACTTGAAGCCATGGTTTTACGTATGCTCCCTCAATTATTTGAATTTTCAAAAGAAAATTTTAGACTCTTTAAGTGGCATGTTAATCACATTGACGTTGGGGCTAAAGAATGCGAAAAATATAGGAAATTATTAAAATTAAGCAAATCTTGTGACATCAAAAAGGCAATAAAGCAAAATCCATTTCTTTTTTTACATGGCATTCCAGAACTAACTTATTACACAAACGAAGAAAATCCTTACGCTACAGTTATTGCTGATGTATCAACATTTTTAAAAGATAAATCTAATAATCCTAAATATAAAGAATTAGCTGAAATCATTGATTCTTTTCATTCTTTGTCAGGCTTATTAATTCATCAAAGTTCAACACTATTATTAGACCGCATTATTAATTCAGATAAAAGTAATTCAATAGTTGCAAGAACCGATAAATTTATCGAGAAATCATTTAAAAAAGAGATAGAAAAAACAGGCGCTACTCTTTATAACTTTCATGGATTTTTAGAAAAAGAATATTTTTCCTATAAAAATGACCATGAGGAAATTCCTTATATAGAAAAAATTATTAGTGATAAAAATTTAAATTTAGTTCCTAATATCGATCCATCCTACAAAAATTTTAGTAAAGCATTTCATGAATTAGCAAACATTATTACGCCATCGAATTATCATTTTTTACTATCGCTTACTGACGTTATTGATAATATAGTTATTTGTTTAGCATATTTAAAATCACCAATAAAATATCCGTTTTTGTTATCATCTTTAAAACAAAATGCCAAAAAATTTGCCGTTTTTGCAGAGTTATTCAATCATTCTAGTGTTGAATCCGTTTCTTTTTATAAAAAATTTCTTTATGCAAGTTTTGTTGCGGCTGCCTATATACAAGGTGAAATTAATTACGAAGTTTGTTTAGAATATAGCAAATTCAAAGAATTCTATAACGAAGAAAAAATGTCTATTCATTATAATGATTATGTTAAAAAAATACTAAGCAATCCTTTTTATATATTAACAAAAAAGAACTTATCTTATTCAGCTTCTGTTGATGATTTTTTTAAGAATTTAAATATCGAAAATTCCGACAAATATTTTAGAGCTTATTTAACTAGCGTTAAATTATCACATATCACAGGAAACGCTATAGCAATGGATTATGAAAAATTTAATAAAAAAGCGATGATTGCTCTTAACGTTTATACTGATTTTATTAACAAATATATAATTCTTTTAGATCACACTGAATTTGGAAAGAATTTATTCTATACAAAAAAGGCATCAGATGCCTTACATAAAGTTTCAGTTTCTTTTCAAGAATTATTACAAAAGTTGTACTAAAAAAGAGGCGTTGTTGCCTCATTTTTAGTAGTCAAATTAATCTTGAATGTATGGAAGAAGTGCCATATAACGAGCATTTTTAATAGCTCTTGCTAATTCTCTTTGATATTTAGCGCTTGTTCCTGTCATTCTACGTGCGCTGATCTTACCGCTTGGAGCAATAAACTTCTTGAGTAAATCAACATCTTTATAATCAATATATTTGATTTTGTTTTTTGTAAAATAACAAACCTTCTTCTTTGGTTTCTTTTTTAAGTATGCCATAATCTAAATCCTTTCTACCTAGAATGGCAAGTCATCATCTGCTAAATCTCCATCACCACTTGATAAAACATCATTGATGTTTGAAGGTTCATCAGCAACATAACCTGCATCCACTGGTTTTGATTGAACTGATGAGTTAGTATTTGAACTCTTACTACCTAACAAAGTTACTTGATCAACAATTACTTCAATTACACTTGCGTTAGTGCCATCTTTTCTTTGATATCTTCTTTCTTGTAAAGAGCCATCAATTCCAAGTTGACTTCCTTTTCTGCAATATTGATTAATAATTTCAGCACTGTTTCTCCAAGCTGTGCAGTTTATAAAACTACTAGTTTTGCTTCCATCAGCTGCTTTGTTTTTGTTATCAAAAGCTAATGTAAAGCTTAATACGGATACACCATTAGGTGTTGTTCTTAATTCTGGATCCTTTGTAAGTCTTCCAACTAATACTACTCTGTTAATCATTTAACGTCCTCCTTGCCTTATTCGTGATCGACTGTAATTAAGTTTCTTAAAACATTGTTGTCGAATTTTGTAAGACGAGTAAATTCATTAAGAGCAACATTTTCAGCTTCAATCTTAATAACGACGTAATATCCTTTGTTTTCTTTTTTGATAGGATATGCAAGGTCTCTTAATCCCCATTCATTAACGTTAACAATTTTTGCTCCGTTTGATGTAAGGATTCCGTGAAGCTTTTCAACTTCAGCTTTTCTTGCAGCGTCATCAAGGCTGGATTTAAGAATGTACATGATTTCGTACTTTTTCATAACTCTATACCTCCCTTTGGACATCTGGCTCTAATATTTTTCTTTAGAGCAGAGAAGAATGCACACAAAATATGTGCTTATCAATTTTATTAAAAAAAATACGTCATGTAAAGTGAAAAGTGTCTTATTTTTACCCTCTCACTAATACGACGTATTTTATTTTAATTTTTTTAAATTTTAAAAGCGTTTATTATTTTTCATCTCTCATACAAGGGAATAAAATAACTTCTCTAATTGATGGTTGATTAAGCATTAACATGCAAAGTCTATCAAAACCAATTCCAATACCACCACATGGAGGCATACCATATTCTAATGCTTCAAGGAAATCCTTATCCATTTCATTTGCTTCATCGTCGCCAAGTTCTTTAGCTTTTAATTGAGCAATGAATCTTTCCTTTTGATCGATTGGATCATTTAATTCACTATAAGCGTTAGCATATTCTGTTCCATTAACATAGAATTCAAATCTTTCTGTAAAACGTTGGTCTTCACTCTTTTTAGTTAATGGAGAAATTTCAATTGGATGTCCGTGAACGAAAGTTGGTTGTACTAAATCTTCTTCACAGAATTCTTCGAATAATGCATTAAGAATGTATCCATTTGAAGTCCAGTGTGGTTCAATTTTAATACCTTTTGATTTTGCAAAGTTGACAGCATCTTCAAAACTAAGGTCGCTTTCAAAATCTAATCCTGTTTTTTCTTTAACAAGTTCAGCCATTGAAACCCATCTAAATTCAGGTCCAAAATCAATTTCCTTTCCTTGATAATTAATTTTTGTTGTGCCTAAAACTTTATTACAGATTTCTCTAATAACACCTTCGCAAAGTTGTCTCATGCTTTCAAGGTCTCCGAAAGCTTCATATAATTCAACTGTTGTGAATTCAGGATTATGTTTTGTATCCATACCTTCATTTCTGAAAAGTCTTCCAAATTCATAAACTTTTTCAAGACCACCGACAATTAATCTCTTAAGTTGTAACTCAGTTGCAATTCTTAAGTAGAAATCTTTATCAAGTGTATTGTGGTGAGTAATAAATGGTCTAGCGTTAGCACCACCTAAAATAGGTTGCAAAACACTAGTTTCAACTTCAACGAATCCTCTTTCATCGAAGTAATGTTGCATTGTTCTTAAAATTTTAGGTCTTAATAATGCAACTTTCTTTGCTTCTTCATTCATTATAAGGTCAACATATCTATGTCTGCATCTTTCTTCAACATCTGTTAAACCATGGAATTTTTCAGGTAATGGTCTAAGTGATTTTGTTAAGAAAGTAAATTTTTCAGCTTTAATTGTAATTTCGCCTGTTCTTGTAAGCATTAATTTTCCATAAACGCCAACTATATCGCCAATATCACAAATTTTAAAAACATTATATGTTTCTTCTCCAACTGTATCGATAGAAATATATGATTGAATCTTTCCAAATTTATCTTGAATAGACATAAAAGATGCTTTTCCCATCTTTCTTAAGAACATAATTCTGCCAGCAATATTTACATAAATAGGATGTGCTTCTAATTCTTCATTTGTTTTTCCTTGAGCTTTTTCTCTGCAAGTTGCAGTTGTATCAGTTCTTTCGTATTTTTGTCCCCAAGGATTAATTCCTAATGCTTTAATTTTTTCAAGTTTATCACGTCTAGCTTGTTCTTGATCGGTTAATTTTTCTTCCATGTTATCTCCTCCAAAGCCTTAATATTATATAAAATATAAGGTTAATTTTCATTAATTTATATATGTTTGTTTATAATTTTCAATTATTTTAAACATATCTTCAATACTTTTTGCGTTTGTAGTTATGTCGTTTCTAAATTCTTTAATTTTTGGCGTCTTAAAATTTGAATAAAATTTTGGTGCAATTCCTCTTAATAAGGAATATGCGCGTTCTTTTCCTTTTTCCTTTATTAATAAAGAAGAGAATTCTTTTAAATAGTTTGTTTGTTCATCAAAATCGACATTTTCATTATATTCTTTGCCTTCAAGTGCAAGATTAATGTTAGAAATTAAATTTGGATTACCAACACCACCACGAGCAACAAGTACAGCATCAGCACGAGTTATTTTTAAGGCATTGAGCGCATCTTCTACTGTAAAAATATCACCACTTATTCCAAAAGGTATTTTAATTAAATCTCGAACATTTTTTAATGCTTCAAAATGTGGCTTTCCTGAATATAATTCTTTTTTTGTTCTTGCATGTATAGCAATAAAACTTACACCTGCTTTTTCAAGTAATTGTACGTAATCATCTACTTTAATTTCATCCCGTCCTAAACGAATTTTAGCTGAAACTGGTTTTGAAGATTTTTCTACAATTGCTTTTACCATTTCATACATTTCATCTTCTTTTAAAAGCCAACTTGAGCCACCATTACCTTTAGTAACCTTAGGAACAGGGCAAGCAAGATTTAAGTCTAAAATGTCATATTGAATTCCTAATTCTTCAATTCTTTCAAGACCTTTTAAAAGTGTTTCTTTATCACCACCAAATAGTTGAATTGCTAGTGGTCTATCACTTCCATCTGTATAAAGCATGTCTTCAGTTTTTTTATTATGATAGCTTAAACCACAGTCACTAATCATTTCTGTATAAGTTAAACCACAACCAAATTTATTCATAAATTCGCGATAAGAAAAAGAAGTTATTCCTGCCATTGGAGCAAGAATAACCTTCTTTTCAATTTTAATGTCTTTAATATAAAACGCCATTACTCTTTATTTGCTTCTTCTATTTTTTCTTCTTTTGATTCTTTAGTTTCTTCAACTGCTTCTTCTTTTTTCTCAGTTAAGATGCCTGAACTAGCTTCTCTTGCAGCTTGTTGTTGAGTAACAGCTTCTTGAGGAAGTTCTCTATGTTCAAGTAAGTAAGAAATTTCTTCTTCGCTAATTGTTTCGTGTACTAATAGTGTTTCCGCAATTAATGTAACATCGTCTTTTCTTTCATTGATAATTCTTAAAGCTTCTTCATGAGCAGCATCAACAATTTTTCTAATTTCTTTATCAATTTCATCGGCTACAGCAATTGAGAAATTCTTTTGAGCATTTGAATAGTCTCTTCCTAAGAAAACACTACCTGTGTTCTTTTCATATTGAATAGGTCCTAACGAACTCATTCCATATTCAACAACCATACTACGAGCGATTTGCGTTGCTCTTTCGATATCATTACTTGCACCTGTTGATACGTCTTTAAAGAAAATTTCTTCACTTGATCTACCACCGAGTAAACCACAAATTTCTGCTTCAAGTTCACTCTTTGTGAGTAAGAATCTATCATCATCTGGTCCCATTAAGACATGTCCACCAGTTTGTCCACGAGGAATAATTGTAATTTTTCTAACTTTATCTGCGTTAGGTAGAGTTAAACCAATAATTGCGTGACCAGCTTCGTGATAAGCAACTTGTCTTCTTTCTTTTTCGTTCATTCCTTTATTAGATTTTGCAGGGCCTGCAATTCTTCTATCAATTGCTTCGTCAATATCAGCCATACTAACAACATCACGATTGCCTCTAACTGCTAAGATAGCAGCTTCATTTAAGATATTTGCAATATCAGCACCACTGAATCCAACTGTTCTTTTTGCAAGTTGTCCAAAATCAATGCTTGGATCAATCTTTTTATTTTTAGCATGAACCTTAAAGATTGCTTCTCTTCCTTCTTTGTTTGGAAGATTAACTGTAATTTGTCTATCAAAACGACCAGCTCTTAATAGTGCAGGGTCAAGAACATCGGCTCTATTAGTTGCAGCAATAACAATGATTCCTGAATTTTCTTCAAATCCATCCAACTCTACAAGCAATTGGTTAAGAGTTTGTTCTCTTTCATCGTTTCCGCCACCAAGACCAGCACCTCTTTGTCTACCGACAGCATCAATTTCATCAATGAAAATAACACAAGGAGCATTTTGCTTTGCAGTTTTGAACAAATCTCTAACTCTTCCAGCACCTGCACCAACAAACATTTCAACGAAGTCAGAACCAGATATCGAGAAGAATGGTACACCAACTTCACCAGCGACAGCTTTTGCTAAAAGTGTTTTACCAGTTCCTGGAGGGCCTACTAACAAGAAACCTTTAGGTAATTTAGCGCCACATTTTGTATATCTTTTTGGATTTCTTAAGTAGTCAACGATTTCCATCATTTCAGCTTTTTCTTCATCACATCCAGCAACATCTTTAAATCTAACTTTGCTATCGTCAATTCTTCTAGCTTTTGATTTATTGAAATCAAGTGCTTGTCCAGCTCCGCCACCAGAAGATAATACTTTAAAGAAGATACTAGCAATTACAATCATCATTACAATGTAAATAATTGTAGGAATCCAGCTTAAGAACGTGTTTTCTTGATACTCTTGGCTGTTATAAACGAATCTTAACTCGTTAGGCAAATCTTTTTCATATTTTTTAAAGTTTGCAGTTGCATTTAATTGTGCAGTACTAATTAAAGATGTGTTTGCTTGAAGAGTAACATCTGCTCCCCATTTCATATTCACATCTCTTAAATCAGATTGAACAAACTTTGCGCAGTAATATTCAACTTTCTTCGTATCATCATTTTTAACAAATGCAGCACTTACTGTTGATTCGCCATCTCTATAGACTTCTTCAAAAGAAACTAATTCGTATTTATCAGTTGTTCCATCATTATTTTCGTACTTTTGGTTAACGATTAAGCTAGCCATTGTACTAGATGAAATTTGCTTATACTTTTGATTTGCTTGACTAACAATAAAGTAAACTAAGAATGCGCCTACTATTACGACAACCAAATAAACAAGATAGCTATACCACTTTGATTTCTTTTTTTGTTTGTTATTGTCCATAAATAACCTCCTTCCAACTATATTTTTAAATGCTTTATTTATAAATAAAGCACTTGCTTTCTGTAGAACATAATAATTCTATAATATCAAAAGTTTATGTCAAAGAAATTTACATTTTTTTGAGTTCAACTAGACAAAATCTCAACAATCCGTATCGCGATTTATTTTTTTCTTGATATCTAGGTAAATAAATTAATTCACCTTCTTTGTTAAAGATGCCTGGCCATATCTCTCTTAAAGAAGTAGGAAGCTTCCAAGAGATAAATTCTCGATTAACTTTAAATGTTTCTTTCCCTTTTTTATAATTTTCAGCGTTTTTAGCTGGCATAACTATTAAAGAGTCTTTTTCTAAAAATTCTTTATAAAGTTTACTTTTACTATTTAAAGAGAATAAGGTTTGTTCGTGATCATTTTTTAAATCAATTCTATATGTATTGTATGGCTTATGAATTGACACATTTCCGTATTCAATATAAATATTTTCATCGCCCATTTGTTTTACCCAATTACTCTTTTTGCTTTTAATTATTTTAAATATTTCATCCGACAATCCTTTTGACATTGGATAAAAATATTCATTATCTTTTAATAATTTAATTAATAAAAGATGGAAACTATATTCATCTAATTCTTTAAATAATTCACTATTGCAGTCGAGTGTTTTGTTTTTAAATAATGATGAGTACTTATTCAAAATAGTTGAGTTTTGTAGGTTTTTTTCTTTAATTTCAAGTTTAATTTTATTTAATCCATCGCTATTTAATTGCTTTAAATGATTTCTAAAATTGTTTCTTTTAAATGAAATATCAGAATTAGAAGGATCAATTGAATAAGGAATTCTATTTTCTATTACATAATTTTGAAGATCGCTTTTTGTATATTTTAGTAGCGGTCTAAGAATATTTACATCACTCATTTTTGTTTTATATTTCATCCCATATTCCAAAAATACACCACGATCTTTTTGAAGTAAGTATGTCTCGATAAGGTCGCCTTCATTATGAGCAACTAAGATATCATTAATATTCAATTCTTTAGCTAGTTTCTTGAAAAAATTGTATCTTTCTTCTCGAGCCCAAATTTCTTCGTTTACATCTTTTGGCATATATGTTGAGTGAACAAAAACTTGTATATTATTTTTAATAGCAAATTCTCTGATGCCTCTTTCATCCGCTTCAGCTTGTTCTAGAATATGATAATTAACATGAGCAATTACAAAATCAAATTTATTTTTAATAAGGTAATCAAGTAAGGCCATTGAATCAGGCCCAAAACTACATGCAAGAATATATTTTTTATTCTTCTTGAGTCTCGTCGTAATTTTCTTCATTAATAATTTCATCCTTTAATACTTCATATAAAGATGAAGAATCTTCTTTTTTACTGTAACTTACTACTTTCAATACTTTCACTGTTAATTTATGTCTACCTAAAGGCAAAGTTAAAATATCGCCTTCATTGACTTCAGATGAAGGCTTTGCTTTTCGACCATTTATTTCAAATATTCCACGGTCCAACAATTCTTTTGCTACTGTTCTTCTTTTAATTAATCTTGTAAGTTTTAAATATTTATCAATTCTCATCTTTTATCATTACCTTTTTCTTAGAATTATATATCTTATCAACGATTTTAAGTATTTCAATCAACAAGTCAATCCACCCATCATTTTTATCAATGCTAATGTAAATTAATCTATCTCTATACATTATTTTAATTTTATTCACATACATTATTAAAGAAGTAAAAAGTGTAGAGCCGATACCTTTTATTTCGCAAAACTTTTCACTTAAAATAATTTCTACTCTTTTAGGATATTCGTTATACTTTTCAAATTCTTCTTGTTGTAAATACAAAACAACAGTTCTTTTTGTAAATAGAGAAATAACTGACTCAGGAATTTTTCCATATTGATCTTTAAGTTCTGCCATCAAAGAATCTAATGAATATACATTTTTACAATCTAATATTTTTTGGTAAATTTCAATTTTTTCATCGTTTTTCGCAAACTTTTTAGGAATGTATACATCTAAATCATTTAAAGCTTTAACTTCTTTAAAAGTCTCTTTTTTTCTAATTCCTTTTTTCTCATCTATAGATTCATTAAGTAATCTTATATACATATCAATGCCTACTTCATCTATAAAACCAGCTTGTTCTTTTCCTAGAATGTCACCAGCACCTCTAATTAACAAATCTCTTTGAGCAATCTTATATCCACTTCCAAGCTCAGTAAAATCTTGAATAGCTTTTAATCTCTTTTTAGAATCCTCAGTTATAGTTTTCCTACCATTTATCATTAAATAAGCAAAAGCCATTTTATCGCCACGGCCAACTCTTCCTTTTATTTGATAAAGTTGAGCGAGTCCAAAACGATCCGCATTTTCAATTAATAAAAGATTGGCATTTCTAACATCAATTCCGTTTTCGATAATTGTCGTTGCAAGTAAGATATTAATCTCACCCTCATAAAATTCATGCATGACTTGGTCGATGTCTTCTTTATCCATTTTGCCATGAATTACGCCTATTCTTGCTTCAGAAACTAAATTTTGCAATTTTAGTTGCTTTTCATAAATAGAAGCGACCTCGTTATAAACATAATAAACTTGTCCATTTCGAGCTAACTCACGTTTAATTAGTTCCTTTATAACTGCTTCATCATAATCTATGACATAAGTTTGAATTGGCATTCTTTCGCTTGGAGGCGTTTCAATTTTCGAAATGTTTTTTAAGCCCACAAGACTCGATTGAAGTGTACGTGGAATTGGAGTTGCACTTAGAGTTAAAACATCAATGTTATGATATTTTTCTTTTATTTTCTCTTTTTGTTCTACACCGAATCTTTGTTCCTCATCAATAATAAGTAAACCTAAATCTTTAAAATTTATTTCTTTGCCTAGAACTTTATGTGTTCCAATAAGTAGATCTATTTTCCCTTCCTTTAAAAGTTTTTTAATTTCAGTAACTTCTTTTGCAGTGTTCATTCTAGATAAAAAAGCAATCTTTACCCCAAAATCTTTGAATCTATTAACTGCAACTTTATAGTGTTGCATAGCTAAAACTGTAGTTGGTGAAAGCAAGCAGACTTGTTTGCCACTTAAAATTGCTTTCATTGCTGCTTCAAAAGCAACTTCAGTTTTTCCAAATCCAACATCTCCACATAAAAGCCTATCCATTGGATGTGGTTTTTCCATATCTTCTTTAATTTCTTTAATTGATTCAACTTGATCCGCTGTTAGTGAATGTGAAAATTTCTTTTCAAACATTTCTTGAATTTCATCATCAGGTTTAAATGCGTAGCCAGGAATCTTAGCTCGTTCTTGATAAAGAGATAAGAGCCTATCAGCTAAATCATCAACTTTATCTTTTATTTTCTTTTTTGTTTTTTCCCATTGATTAGAATTAAGGTTTGTAAGCCTGGGTGTTGCACCTTCTTTGCCCGTGTATTTTCTAATTAAATTAAATTGATAAAGAGGCACATAAAGTTTGTCATTATTTGCATAACTTACTTCGATATAATCGTTATGTTTTCCTCCTACTTCAATAGTATCAATTTTTTCAAAACGACCAATTCCATATTTTTCATGAACGACATAATCCCCAGGTTCAAGTTCTTCATAACTTCCTAAAATTTTCCCTTGTTTAAATTTTGTAGAATATGTTTTTATTTTATTTTTTCCTAAAAATAAATCTGTGTAACTTAAAAGAGCAACTGAATCATTTAAAAGTTCAAAAGAAATAGGAAAATTATTCTTAACGATTGTGATTTTATTATCATCAGCGTTGAACTCATTAGTGATAATGTAATCTTTATTAATATCTTTTAAAATCTCTTCAATTGTTTTAATTTGGCTTTCATCATTAAGGGCTAAAACAATTTTATAATTTTGAGTTATTAAGGATTCAATCATCAATTTGGCATTCATATTTTTTGGATTTAAATAATCAATGCTTTTTAATGGAATTGAAGTATCTTCTTTATGTATAAAGAAAGGATTTAATGTAATAACTTTGTTAGCTTTTTTATAAATATCTATGCTTTCGTTAAAATATGAAAGGTGAGAAATACATTTTTTATTTTCTTGTAATTCAAGTAAGAACTTTCTTCCTTCATCAAAAGACAAGTCTCTTGATTTATTAAAGTCATCAAAATTTGAAATAATAATCGAATAATTTGATAAATAATCTAGGAATGTAGTGTAAAAACCTTGCAAAAACCAAATATATTTATAATTTTTAGATGAGATGATGCCTGTTTTAATTTCATCAATGTCTAATCTTAAATTATCTTTTAATAGTTCTTTATCTTCTTCATTAAGATTGGTTGAATCTTTTTTAAATTGATTTTCGATTTTGCTTTCTGCACTTAAAAGTTCTTCATCAGTTAATAAATTAATCGAAGCAGGAATAATTGTTACATCATCTAAATTTTGATAAGAGGTTTGAGTATCAATTTTAAACATTCTAATTGACTCAATTAAAGTATCAAAAAATTCAATTCTAATTGGGTCAGGATAATTTAAAGAATATACGTCAATTACTCCACCTCTTGATGCATATTCTAATGATTGATCGATTTTGTTGACTTTTATGTATCCTAATTTTAGTAATTTTGCTTTTAATTTTTCGAAATCAACTTCATCTCCAACTTTTAAGTTAATAAAAGAATTATCAAAAAGTTCGACAGAAGGATAGTAGCGATAAAGTGAATTAGGAGTAACGATAATGATGTTATGTTTACTATGCCTTGCTTTATATAAGCAATAAATTTGCTCGCATTTAATTTCTTTTGATTCACTGATATATTCAGTTCTAATTAAATCATCATTAGGTAAAAGAATTATCTTTTCTTTATCAAGATAAGCTGCTAAATAACTAAATAAATTATTTGCATCAAAAGAATTTGGACAATAAACAATAATATTTTCTTCACTTTCGTTATATTTTTTAACAATCGAAAGAAAACTGCCTATTTTAGAGTCTACAACAAAAAATTCATTCTTCGATGAAGACGAATAATTAAATAAATTAAGTGCTAAGTCTAAAATATTTGTCAATTTAAGTCCTTATTTATTAAAGGCATTCATTGCTTTATCAAAATTTTCTTTTAAAGCTAGCTTAATAGCGCTTACTGCATCATCTTGTTCTTTTTCGAGGATTTCTCTTTCTTCCTTTGTTGGTTTATTTAAAACAAAATCAACAACATTTCCTCTTGGATGACCTGTACCAATTTTTATACGTTTAAATTCTTGAGTTCCTAAATTATTGATAATAGATTTTATTCCGTTATGACCACCGCTAGACCCTTTAATTTTTAATTTAATGTGTCCTAATTCAGTATCCATGTCATCATAAATTACTATCATATTTGAGACTGGAATTTTGTAAAAATTAAGAACTTGAATTATAGAATCTCCGCTTAAATTCATATAAGTCATAGGCTTTAATACAATTAAATCTTTATCAAAATATTTACATTTTGTGTATACGCCTTTAAACGCTTCCTTATCAAAGGTGATGCCTAGAGAATCAATAAATTTATCAACTACATCAAACCCCATATTATGGTGTGTGTGCTCATATTCTTTACCTGGATTTCCTAAGCCGACTATTAAATACATAAACTACCTTCAATCCACTTATTATAAACGTTTAATCAATATTTGAAAATAGTTTTTTTAAAAATATTTATAAAAAACTTCGCAAAACTCGATTATTTTTGATAAAATACAAATAAAGAGACATTTTTTGATATTTTGTTTAGTTATATTGACAAGATTTCGAAAGATAATAAAATTTTCATGTAGTAAATATGCCAAAGACTTTTAAGCAAAACAAAGAAATTAAAGAGAAGCGAAGAGAAAATATTCTCGACACTTCGTTAAATTTATTCATCAAATATGGATATGAAAACGTATCCATTGATTCAATTTCTAATGCTTTAAAATGTTCACACAGTTTGCTCTACCACTATTTCATAAATAAAGAGGAAATTTATAAAGCCTTAGATGATACTAGTTGGTCGTTATTAAATGAAATATTTTTGTCCCTTGATGAAACAGATCCTGGATTTAAATTAATTCAGAAACTTACAGACGAAATATTTAATTTAATATATATAGAAGATAGAAACGCTAAACTTATTGCTTTGTTTTTTGAAGATAAATTAAATAAAGTAAATGGTGGATTATCAATTAAAGATTCTTTATCGAAAAAGAAAATATTCACTTTAATTTTTAAATCTCTCTCTATTATTAAAAAAGGTATAGATAAAAACGATAAATTTAGCATTAATGAAATTGTTATTTTATATTTTTCTTTTATTAAAGATAGTGCATTAAATAAAATTCATTATCCAAATTTATTTAAATCAAAACCTGATATAAATTATTTCTTTCTATTAATTAATAAGGAGGATGCAAATGTCTAAAATTTTAAGATTTTTGAAGAAAAAGCGGTATGTAATTTCGATTATCGCTATTGCTATTATTTGCCAGTGCTATCTACAACTCATGCTTCCTGAATATATGGGTAAAATTACAAAACTCATCGTTTCTTCATCGGATGATAAAGTACAAAATATTCTTGTTACAGGTGGATGGATGGTATTTGTTGCTTTTGGCGTTGTTTGCTTAGCAACTATTCAAAATATTTTAGGTTCTTATCTTAGTGCTTTTGTTGGCAAAGAATTACGTATTGAAGTTTTTTATAAAGTAAATAATATTTCTTTATCTCAATATAATTCTTTTGGGACTGGTACTTTAATCACAAGAACCACAAACGATATTGAGCAAGTTAAAACTTACATTTTAATGGCTATAAGAATCGTTTTCATGTCACCTACTTTTATGATTATTGGTTTAGCAAAAGCTTTAGGAGCTGATTCTAGATTAACAATAGTTTTAGCGATTTGTATTCCTTTAATTATTATATTAATGTGTATCCTTCTTAAATTAGCTAATCCATTATTTAAAAAGATGCAAGAAAAGATTGATAATCTTACAATTGTTACTCGTGAAAATTTAACAGGTGTTCGTGTTATTAGAGCTTATAATCAAGAAGAAACAGAATATAAAAAATTTAAATTTGCTAATACTGACTTAGCAAAAACACAAAAGAAAGTTAATAGAATCATGAGTTTTGCTAATCCTGTTGTTTCTATTATCTTTAATATTGCTTATATTGGAATTTTTGCTCTTGGATTTTATTTTATAAATGGTCAATCATTTTTGGTTAATGGAACAATGAATACTGATGTTTTAAATGTCATTTCTAATGTTGTCGTTGTTGCTCAATACGCTATGCAAATCATGCAATCATTTATTATGTTTGCAATGATTTTAATTATGCTCCCTCAAGCTAGTGTTTCAGCAAAACGTATTAATGAAATTTTAGAAACAAAAAATCCAATAAATGATGTTGAAGTTGATGAAAAATCAATGGAACAATTTAAAAATAGAAAAGAAAAAGGTGTCCTTTCCTTTAATAATGTTTCTTTCGCTTATCCTAATAGTGATAAAAAATGTATAGAAGGCATAAGTTTTGAAACAAAGCCAGGAAAAACTACTGCTATTATTGGTTCCACTGGAAGTGGAAAATCAACAATCATAAATTTAATTCCTAGATTTTATGATGCTACTGAAGGAAATATTACACTAGATGGTGTAGATATTAAAAAGATTAAAGTAAAAGATTTGCGTGATCAAATTGGATTTGTTCCTCAAAAAGCAAATTTATTTAAAGGAAATATTAAAGATAATATTAGGTTTGGTAAAAAAGATGCAACTGATGAAGAAATAAATAAAGCACTTGAAGTTGCTCAAGCTGAACATTTTATTTCAAAACTTCCTGACGGATTAGATACTTTTGTTTCTCAAGGCGGTAAAAACTTCTCAGGTGGTCAAAAACAAAGACTTTGTATCGCTAGAGCTTTAGTTAAAAAACCTGAAATTTATGTTTTTGATGATAGTTTTTCAGCACTTGATTTTAAGACAGATGCAAGACTAAGATACGCATTATCAAATTATATCGGCGACTCATCTGTTATTGTTGTTGCACAAAGAATTTCATCGATTTTAACAGCAGATACTATTGTTGTTTTAAATGATGGAAAAATGGTTGGAAAAGGCACTCATGAAGAGCTTTTAAAATCATGCCCTGTCTATCAAGACATTGTTAAATCTCAACTTGATGAAGATGAAATCAATAAAACTTTAAAGATGAATAAAGAAGTAGCTTTAGGAGGTAACAAATAATGCCAGGTCCAAGAAAAATGGCTATTAGTAAGCCAAAAAATGCTAAAGCTACTACTCATAGAATGCTTAAAGATTTTAAAAATGAAAGAATTAAAATCATATTTGTTATTGTTCTTGCTATCGCTGGAGCAGTTTTAAGTATAATCACACCAATTATATTAGGTAATTTCTTAAACAACGCATTGCCTAAAGAAGGTAGTGATATTACAAGTAGTCCATTATTTAATTTTGACTTTATAAATAACGTAATTACTATTAAATGGGATTACTTCTTCTCCAATTTTGGATTAATGTTAGGCCTATACGCAGCAAGTGCTATTTTAAGCTGGGCGAGTGAATTTATTACAGTTGGAATTTCTACTAAATACGCTTATGACTATAGAGATAAAATAATTCAAAAATTAGATAAATTGCCTTTAAATTATTACGATAAAGTTCCTTATGGAGATACACTTTCAGTATGTACAAACGATGTTGATAATGTTTCAAGAAATTTGCAATCAATCATCGTTCAAACTACAAGTGGTATTGCTTTGTTTTTAGGATCATTAATTGCAATGTTTATTTACGACTATAGACTTGCATTTATCGCTCTTATTACGCTTCCAATTACATTAATTGTTGTATTTTTAATAGCTAAAAATAGTCAAAAACTCTTTAAGTCTTATAGAAAAGAACTTGGTATATTAAACGGAAAAGTTGAAGAAAATTATGCTGGAATTGATGTTATTAAATTATTTAATAAAGAAGAAGACGTTGAAAAAGAATTTGATGAAGTAAATAAAAGAATGTCTAAAGCAGACTTCCTCTCTCAATTCTTTGCAGGTTTTATTTTCCCAACTACTATCTTTATTAATAATGTTGCTTATGTTGCTATCGCTGTTGCAGGTGGCGTCATTGGTCAAGTTGGTACAATCATAACATTCTTAAATTTATTAAATTTATTCACTAGACCATTCCAACAAATTGGTCAAATTGTAAACATTATCCAAAGTGTTTTAGCAAGTGCTGAAAGAATTTATACTTTGCTTGACGAAGTTGAAGAAATTCCTGATAAAGAAACTGCAATTAAAGATAGTAATGTAATCGAAGGTGAATTTGATCTTAATCATGTTTATTTTCAATATTTAAAAGATAAACCGTTAATCGAAGATTTCACGTTGCACGTTAATAAAGGTGACACCGTTGCAATCGTTGGCCCTACTGGCGCTGGCAAAACAACAATGGTTAACCTTATTATGAGATTCTACGAAATTACGAATATAGCTAATTTTGATGACTTAAGAAGAAAAACAATTGCTTGTTATAATGAAATTAATAAATTAGTCGATAACCCAGAAATCAAATCAATTTCTCTAAATGAAAGCATCGATATTAAAGATGAAACAACAATTCAAAGAGAGAAATTAAGTGAGTATTTATCAAACATTATCAAAGAAAATAAAGATAAAGATGAATTAATTCAAAAATTAATTTTCATCAAAGATCACTTAATTAATGTTTTCAATAATGGAAATATTAAACTTGATAATAAAACAATTTTTAATTATACACGTGGCGCTTTAAGAGGCAGTGTTGGTATGGTTTTACAAGATACCTGGCTCTTTAAAGGAACAATAAGAGAAAATTTATTATTTGGAGACATTAATGCAACTGATGAAGAAATAGATAATGCTTTAAAAGAGGCACACATCTATCATTTTGTTCAAACATTACCTGGTGGTTTAGACTTTGTACTTAATGAAGATGGCAATAACGTTTCTCAAGGTCAAAGACAGTTATTAACAATTGCTCGAGCAATCTTATCTAAACCAAAAATTATGATTTTAGATGAAGCTACATCTTCAGTTGACACAAGAACAGAAAAACAAATCCAAGATGCTCTTGATAAAATTATGAAAAATAGAACATCATTTGTTATTGCTCATAGATTATCAACAATTAAAAATGCAAAACTTATTATCGTTATGAAAAAAGGAAAAATTGTTGAAATCGGATCGCATTATGAACTGCTTGCAAAAAATGGTTTCTATAAAGAATTGTATGAATCTCAATTCAGTGGAAATAACCCAATGAGCAAAGAAGCAGAAGCAAGTTAATAGTGAAAAACCTTGCAAAAATCAACTATTTTTAGAGAAAGAGTAGGCATTTCTACTCTCTTTTAGTTTCTTTATTGTTTCTTTCTTTTATATGAGACAAAGATTTATAAGGTCTTTCTAAGCCTGGATAAATCTGAAGATACACTTTTTTATAAAGCTCTTCATAGACTTTTACTGCTTCTTTATTCGGTGTAAATACTTTGTCATATCTCACCATATTTTTCTTAACTTCTTCTAAATTTTTATATGTTCCTAAAGCAAGAAATTGACACGCTGCACAACCCAAAGTGGAGTTTTCATTTGTCTCACTTTTAAACACTGGAAGATTAAATAAATCACTTGTTATTTGGCAGATTGCATCACTCTTAGATCCGCCTCCACCAATAGTTATGTATTCAACTTTCGTATGAGATCTTTTTTGAATGCTTTCAAGTCCTTCTTTTAAAGCATAGCCAATACCTTCAATGATTGCTCTATAAAGATGATATTTTGTGTGTACATCATAAAATCCAACAATTGCACCTTTAGCAAGTGGTCTTGATAATCCTGGTCCCCAATATGGTTGTAAGACAAGACCATCAGAACCAGGAGCAATTTCCATAATCTTTTTATTTAAAAATTCTTCTGGCGCCATCTTTTCGATTTTCGCTTCAACCGAATCCGCTTCGCCAAATTCTTTTACAAACCATTTTAACATCCAATATCCTCTATAAACTTGATATTCAAGAGAATAATATCCAGGAAAACCTGTAATATAAGCAGGTAAGAATTTTTCTGGTTCATAATATCTTTTATTAATCACTGCAATTGATGATGCTGTTCCATAACTTATATGAGCACTAGATGAATCAATTTGTCCACTTCCAAAAGCTTCACATGATTTGTCATTTCCAGTAGCTATATATTTTAATCCTTCAGGAAGTCCTGTTTCTAAACTTGCTCTCTTCGAAATAGCTCCAATTACTTCTCCTGCTTTATAAATATGAGGCATCAATCTTGAATCAACATTAAAAATTGAACCTTTTAAATTATATTTTCCAGTCCATTTCCCAGTTCTAAAATTTATAGGATAATGTCCAATCATATTTGAAGCGCTATCTCCTAGAATTCCGATTAATCTATAATTCAAATAAGAACTTAAAGGAGAATAATATCTTACTTTTTTCCAAATTTCTGGTTCATTTTCTTGAACCCAAATAGCAGGTGTTCTTTTTCTATTTAAAGTAACCGCATCTTTCATTCCAACTACCCAAAATAAAAAGTTATTAATTAAAGGCAATGGCTTTTTAAGTTCTGCTTGTCTTTGGTCTAACCAAATAATAGCAGGTCTTAAATTACTATAATTTTCATCAAGAAAGCAAGATGAATCTCTAAAGCAAGTTGCTGAAATTGAAGAACATTTTTTAACAAGTTCCTTATTTTTTTCTGTAAGTCTTTTTGCAGCTTTGCACATGCATTCATAATAAAAATCAGGATTTTGTTCTGCGTACCCTGGCCTCATTGAAAAATAAGGTGATATATATTGTTCTTGTTCAAATGCCAAAAACTTACCAAATTTATTAACTATAGAAACGCGAACACTTTGTGTTCCGTAATCAATTGCAATTACATAAGTGTCTTCCATATTGAAATTATAGCACTATAAAGCATTTCAAATAAGAAAAGATAAAAATGACACATTTATATATATAAATGATTAAAAATAAGGTGATTTATGATATAATTTTCGCAGTTGTAAAACAACGCCTATTATGGAGGTTAATTTAAATGGCAAAACAACATAAATATGTTTACCTCTTCAAAGAAGCTCACGGATTAGGAAAAGAACTTCTCGGAGGTAAGGGTGCTGGTTTAGCAGAAATGACCTATATTGGAGTACCAATTCCACAAGGTTTCACAATTTCTACTGAAGCATGTACACTTTATTATCAAAGTGGCAAAAAAATGCCTGAATCATTAATTAAAGAAATTGATAAAGGAATTAAAGAAGTCGAAAAAGAAACAGGAAAATCATTCGGTGCATTAGAAGCTGGTAAAACTCCACTTTTAGTTAGTGTTAGAAGTGGTGCCAGAGTTTCTATGCCAGGTATGATGGATACAATTTTAAACTTAGGTTTAAATGATAACGCTGTTAAAGTACTTGCTGAAGTTAGCGGCAATGAAAGATTTGCTTATGACTCATATCGTAGATTCATCCTTATGTTCACTAACATTGCTAAAGGCTGGCCAAGAACAGACATGGACAAAATGTTAGAAAAAATTAAAGAAGATAACGGATATAAAGTTGATACAGAAGTCACAACTGAACAATTAAAAGCTTTAGTTAATGACTATAAGGCTTACTATAAAGAGAAATTTGGCGAAGATTTCCCTACAGATCCATATGTTCAATTACACGAAGCTGTTGAAGCTGTCTTTAGATCATGGGATAACCCAAGAGCTAACGTTTATAGAAAGATGAACTCAATTCCATACGAATGGGGTACAGCTGTTAACGTTCAATCAATGGTCTTTGGTAACTTAAATAGCAATTCAGGTACTGGTGTTGCATTCTCAAGAGATCCATCAACAGGTGCTAAAAAGGTTTATGCAGAATATTTACCACAAGCACAAGGCGAAGATGTTGTTGCAGGTATCAGAACACCATTCCACGTCGATTACTTAAAAGAACAAATGCCAGAAGTTTATGCTCAATTCGAAAAAACTATCAAGGCTATGGAAGCTCACTATAAAGATATGCAAGATATGGAATATACTGTTGAAAACGGTAAACTCTATTTCTTGCAAACAAGAAACGGTAAGAGAACAGCTGCTGCTGCTTTACAAATCGCTCTTGATTTATTAGATGAAGGTGTCATCACTGAAGATGAAGCAGTCTTAAGAGTTGAACCAAAATTACTTGATTCATTATTACACCCAACATTCAACCCAGCAGATTTAAAGAAAGCTATCGCTATCGCAAATGGTAACCCAGCTTCTCCAGGTGCAGGTGTTGGTCACTTATCATTCGATGCTGCAGATGCAAAAGCTAGAAAAGAAAAAGGTGAAAAAGTCCTTCTTGTTAGAGCTGAAACATCACCAGAAGATATCGAAGGTATGGTTAGTGCAGAAGGTATCTTAACTATGAGAGGTGGTATGACATCACACGCTGCTGTCGTCGCTCGTGGTATGGGTAAATGCTGTATTACAGGTTGTTCAGCTGCTATCGTTGATGAAGAAAATAAAACACTTACAATCAATGGTAAAGTTTATGGTGAACAAGATACACTTTCAATCGATGGTTCAACAGGTGCTGTCTACGAAGGTGCAATGCCATTAATTCCAGCAGATACAAAAGCAGGTAACTTCGGAAGAATGATGAAACTTGCTGATAAATATAGAAGATTAAGTATCAGAACAAACGCTGATACTCCAAAAGATGCTATCCAAGCTGTTGAATTCGGTGCTGAAGGTGTCGGATTATGTAGAACAGAACATATGTTCTTCTCAGCAGACAGAATCTTCCACATGAGAAGAATGATTCTTGCTGATACAGTCGAAGAAAGAGAATTAGCATTAAGTGAATTATTGCCATATCAAAGACAAGATTTCTATGGTTTATTCATGTCAATGAAGGACTTAAAGAACATCAATGTCAACGTTCGTTTACTCGATCCACCTCTACACGAATTCTTACCAACTGAAGAAGACAAGATTAAAGAATTAGCTGATTCTTTACATAAATCAGTTGAACAAGTTAAAGATAGAATTGCATATCTCCACGAATTCAACCCAATGATGGGACACAGAGGATGTAGACTTGACGTTACATATCCAGAAATCGGAAGAATGCAAGCAAGAGCTATCATCGAAGCTGCTATCAAAGCAAGTAAAGAATTACACAGAGAAATCGAACCAGAAATCATGATTCCATTAACACTTGACTTAAAAGAATTCAAGTTTGTTAAATCAATCATCTGTGGTGAAGCTGATAAAGTTATCGCAGAAAACGGTGTCAATATGAAATACCATGTCGGTACAATGATTGAAATCCCAAGAGCTGCTTTATTATCAGGAGAAATTGCTAAGGAAGCTGAATTCTATTCATTTGGTACAAACGACTTAACTCAAATGACATTCGGATTCTCAAGAGATGACTCATCAAAATTCTTAGGTTCATACTATGAAAATAAGATTTTCGAATCAGATCCATTCCAACACGTCGATCAAAAAGGCGTTGGCAAACTCATTAAGATGGCTGTCAAAGACGGAAGAGAAACAAGACCAGAACTTCTTTGTGGAGTTTGTGGTGAACACGGTGGCGATCCAGAATCAATCGAATTCTTCAATAGAGTTGGATTAGACTATGTTAGCTGCTCACCATTCAGAGTCCCAATCGCAAGACTTGCTGCTGCTCAAGCTGAAATCTTATTAAAGAGAGAACAAGCTAAGAAAGCAAAATAGTTAAATCAATTAAACAAAAAGTCCGCAAATTGCGGGCTTTTTTATTTATATATTAATTAACTACTAATTATTTACTTATTTTTTACTTTTCTAAATTTACTTTTTCTTTACTTATGCAAGCAAAATAAAAAGAAACTTTCGCTTCTACTTTACATATTTTGGTGAAAAATAAAGATCATTATTGGCAGTAATATGTCCTACATTTTTGTTGTTAAGATAAATATCACCACCATCACTTATATATCCTGCTTTAAACTTTTCAATATAAATTTCGCCGTCTTCTTTTAAGATAGCAAATCTTTTATTGCTTATATAGATAACTCCGTCTCTATTTACATAGCCAACTATTTCATCACCTATCAAAACATTTTTGTTAAAGCATTCAATAAAAAGCATAATTAACTCCTTAAAAATTTAGTGAGCGCAACTTGGTAATTGCCTTTCGAATATTTCTTTTCAGCGTTTTTGAGTAATTTAATATCCGTAGATAAAGCAAATACACAACTTCCTGCTCCACTCATTTTAACACATTTAAAACCATCTGCTTTTAAACTTTCGATTACAGTTTTAACTTCAGGTAATAATTCGATTGCTGGTTTTTCTAATGAGTTGAATACTTTTTGTCCTAATCCTTCGATATCATTAGCTTCATAAAGTTTAATAATTTCATTAATATCACCATGCTCAACTTCACCAATTTTATCAGCTTTAGCAAAAACTTCTTTTGTTGATAAACCATCAAGAGGTTTAACAAGAAGAACTCCACAATCTAATGTGTGATCAATAAACTCTAATACTTCGCCTTTTCTTTTAAGAAGAGTTGGCTTATTGAAAATTGACCAAGGAACATCACTACCGATTTTAATTGCTAAATCAATTAATTCTTCATCAGTAGGTTTAATATTTTCAATTTTAAGAATAGCTTTTAGTGCTGCTGCAGCGTCTGCACTGCCACCTCCTAGACCAGCTTGTAAGAAAATATTTTTATGTATATTTACAATAAATCTATCCTTAAAACCATATTTCGCTCTAGCAGCATCAATAATTTGATGGACAAGATTGTATTTTGTGACTTTTAAAGAATAATCATCGCAAGTTACAAAGTCATCGATTGCGCCTTTTGCAGCTTTACTAATTTCTAGTGAATCATGTAATTCAATAGGTAGCATGATTGTTTCAAGATTATGGTAGCCATCATCTCTTAAATCTTTGATATCTAAAGATAAATTAATCTTCGCGTACGCTTTTTCTATCATAATGCACCTATTATAAATTAATTAAATTGTTATTCAATAAGGAAGTTGTAAGTGTAACGAAATCATTTACACTTAATTCTTCTGCTCTAGATGTTAACGATAATCCCATGTTTTTAAGTATGTTAATTAGAGTCTCTTTTTCTTTAATAACACAAGATAAATTGTTGATTATTGTTTTTCTTCTATTTGAAAAACATATCTTTGCAATCTTATAAACTAATTTTACAAATTTCATATCTCTAGCATCTTTTTTAGTAAGACTAAAAACAATCGATTCAACAGTAGGTTGAGGAAAGAAATTTTCTTTTGAAACAGTTGTTACTTCTTTAACTTCGAATAAATAATCAAGAACAACATTAATTGCATTATAATCTTTTCCTTTTAAAGCAGTAAAACGCTTAAAGCATTCTTTTTGCACCATAAAGACTGCTTTTTCTAAGCGTTCAAACTCTAAAGTTACAAAACTAACAATTTCAGTTGTCATATAATAAGGCAAATTTCCTGAGACTTTTGTTGCAGAAAAATCTTTAAATTTAACAATGTTATTTTTAACGACTGTTACACCTTTGTCAGCATAAGATTTATTTAAAAAATCGACAAATTTTGAATCATATTCAACAACTGTTAAGTGTTCAGTTTTTTTAACAAGCGTATCAGTTAAAGCTCCTAATCCAGGGCCTATTTCTAATACGATATCTTTTTCGTCTATGTTTAGTTCATCAATAATTTTATCAACAACTTTTTGATTAATTAAAAAGTTTTGGCCTAATTCTTTTTTAGCATGTGAAGCATTTAATTTAAAGAAATCTATAATCTCATTTACTGTTAACATCTTTTATAATCTCCTCTATTTCACTTTTTGAAATATTTAATAAATTAATCTTTTCAAGCATTCTTTTAGTGTTATTAAATCCAATATTTAATCTTTCACACATTAATTTTCGTAATTCTTTTGAGCTTTCTATTCCACTTAATCCTAAATCATATAAGTCATTAACGGAAAGATTTCCTTTTTTATGATTTTCGTTAGATTTTATATTTTTAAGCGAATTCAAAACCTCTTCTTTTGTAGATTCAGCCACCCCAACTTTATGATGCTTAATTGAAACTTCTTTTCGTACATAAGCATTTTTAACTTCAGGAATTTCTTTATTTATTTTGTTTCTAATTTGTAATCCAGGATAATCTGGATCAGTCAAAACAATAATGTCTCTCTTTTTAATCACTTCTTTAAGATATTTAATATCTTTTTCATTAATCGCTGAACCATTAACTTTATAAAAATCAGCGTCTAAAAAAGATGATAAAAAATCAATATCAGACTTGCCTTCGACAACAATTAAATCACTTATTTTTTCTTTTGAAATTTTACACATGGAAAGTTTTTATACTATTACTATATGAGATGTTTTTCATCTCTTCATAAGATATATTTAATAATTCAGCTGCGTATTTTACAGTTTCACAAATATATTTAGGTTCATTACTTTTTCCTCTATAAGGAACAGGCGCTAGATAAGGTGCATCAGTTTCAAAAACTATCTTATCAAGAGGAATATTTTGAATAACTTCTTTTGTTACTCTACTATTTTTAAAAGTTAAGACACCGCCAAAAGCAATGACATATCCTTCTTTTATAAATAATTCAGCCATTTCTTTGCTCCCAGAATAGCAATGCATTACGCCTGCATTATTGATTTTATGAATTTTAATAAAATCATAAAAATCTTGGACCGCATCTCGGCAATGTATAGAAACAGGTAAATTTAATTCATTAGCTAAATTAATTTGTTCTAAAAGCATCTTCTTTTGTTTTTCTTTTATTGGTTCGTCTTTTTCCCAATAATAATCTAGGCCAATTTCACCAATTGCTTTAATATATTCTTTATTTTTTAAATAAAGTTCTCTTAATTTATTAATTGTTGGCTCATCAGAATCAAGTAATTTATATCCTTTGTGTTCCGTAGGAATAACACCAATTGCAGCATAAACAAAATCATATTTTTTTGCGATTTCAACTGCTAAAATCGAGCTCTTCAAATCATACCCAACACACAAAAATTTAGTGACTCCATTTTCTTTAGCTTCAGTAATATATTTATCTAAATTTTTATAAAGAGTTTCATCATTAAGATGAATATGTGTATCAAAAATCATTTTATTTTCCTACACAAAATCTTGAGAAAATTTCTTTTGCAATATCAAAATCACAATCTTCTCCAGTTAATGACAATACTTTAAGATATGTTTCACGTAATTTTGAATTAATAATATCGATTGGAAGTTCTTGTTTTACATCAAATAAAATTGATTCCAAAGAATCTTTAACACTCTTCAAAATACCAAGATCTCTTGTGTTAGCAATTGATGGATTATCATAATTTTCTTTCTTTAAATCAAGTAAATTTAAGATTGCTTCTTTTAAAGGTTCAATATCTTTTTTAAGAGCACTTACATATACACATTTTTTATCTTTATTATATGTATTTTTATCTTTTTTATTATAGACAACGATTGTTTTTTTATTTTTCACTAAATCTAAAATTTCTTTATCTTCATCATCGAGATTTTCACTATCAAAAACAGCTAAAACAATATCACTCTTTTTAAGTAATTTTATACTTTTATCAATGCCAATTTTTTCAACTGTATCATCAGATTCTCTAATTCCAGCAGTGTCATAAAGGTTACAAACAATTCCGTTTAAATTGATTTTCCCTTCAACAACATCACGTGTAGTTCCTTTGATATCAGTAACAATTGCTTTATCTTCTTTAATTAATGCATTTAAAATTGAAGATTTACCAACGTTTGGTTTACCAACAATCGCAATATTAATACCATCTTTAATAATGTTTCCTTTAACACCGTTTTTAATTAATTCTTTAATATAATTGATATTTTTATTACAAATTTCGACTATTTTTTCGTTATTTGCTTCTTCAATATCTGTATATTCAGGATAATCTATATTAACTTCAATTAAACTTAAAAGGTCACCTAAATCCTTTTTTATAGGTGTAACTAATTTAGATGTATCACCCTTTAAAGCCATGAGAGATAGTTTTTTACTTTCTTCAGTTTCGGCATTAATAAGATCATTAATTGATTCAGCTTGCATGAGGTTCATTTTTCCATGAAGATAAGCTCTGCTTGTAAATTCTCCTCCAGTTGCAAGTCTTGCACCATTTTTTAAAGCAACTTCAATAATTTTATTAAAAATTAAAGGGGAACCATGAGAAATAATTTCAACGCTATCTTCACCAGTAAATGAGTGAGGATTTTTATAAGCAAGTAAAATTACTTCATCAATTAATTCATCTTCATCTTTAACAAATCCGTAAATTATTGAACTTCTTTCTACTTTTGTTAAATCTTTTGTAAAGAATTTTGAAACAATAAAAAAACAATCGTCACCACTAAATCTAACGATAGATAACGCGCTTTTTAAAGGTGCAGTTGCTAGTGCGACGATTGTTTCGTTCATAAAAATTATTCAGCGACTTCTGTATTATCAGCTGAAGTTTCGTTATTTTGAGTTTCTTCTTTGTTGTCAGTATCTACAAAACCAACAAATTTAACAACGATAGCTCTGTTTTTTCCATCACCAACTGATTCAGTTTTAATGCCTTTCCATGTTGAAAGAGCATTATGGACTTTCTTTCTTTCATCTGGTGTCATAGGATTTAATTTTACATCAACATGTGTTCTTAAAACTTCTTTAGCTGCCTTTTTTGCAATAAAGATAACTTTGCTATATTTCTTATCTTTATAATTTCCAACATCTAAAAGAATTCTAAACTTCTTTCTGAAAGTTGTGGAAACAGCTAATTTTGTTAATTCATTTAATGATTGAAGTGAACTTCCGTTATTTCCAATTAAAACAGAGTTATTATTTGTTTCGATTAAAATTTTAATAACATCATCTCTATAGAATGTTCTTAAACTTGCATCTAAGCCTAAAGCATGGCAAACATCTTTAATATAGTTTTCTGCAAATTCAATGACATCACCAATTTCATCAACTGAAATAGTAACTTTTTTGACAAATAATCCCTTTTTTTCTTCTTCTATTTTATAAATGATTTCTTCAGGAGCAACACCGAAATCTTTGCTTGCTTCTAAAAGACAATCTTCTAATGTTTTTGCTGTATATTTTTTCATATATTAAGCACCCTTTCTATCACTGTTTTTCTTTGATTTTTCCATAAATATAATGTGTAAAAGAACACTTTGGAGAATACTAATAAGAGCACCCATTAACCAGTAAACACCCATAGCCGATGGTAAATTGAAGCCCATGAACACGATCATAATTGTCATTGCCCATTGAGTATATTTCATTGTTTTATTAGTTTCGTTTGTTGCAGCACTATTACCAGTTTTTGTAATAGTTTTCATTCTCTTCTTATTTAACCAATTAGGAATAAGCATTGAGCAAATTTGAGCAGCACTCATTAATAAAATTAATACTAATGCTGTCCACCAACCTGGATTTGCTGGCCATCCACTAACACTAGTTAACGCACCCCAAATTGTATCACTAAGTCTTAAGCCTAAAACAGCGTCTCTACTGAGTGAAGCACTACCTGTTAAAGCGTTCCAAACAGAGATAAATACAGGGAATTGAATAACAATAACAAGCATTGATGCAAATGGATGCACTTTATTCTTTTTATATAAAGCCATTTGTGCAGATGCTAATTTTTGTTTTTCGTATTGATTTGTATTAGCGTTTGGATATTTTTGTTGTAATTTAGCAATTTCTGGTTGTAAGAAACTCATCTTTTGTTGAGAAATTGTTGATGGTAATGTGATAAGTAAGAATAAAATTCTAACAATCAAAGTTGTAAGAATAACAGCTAAGATTTGTCCGCCACCATTCATTCCAAAAGCATGTGATAAATTTTCAACTAAAGCTGAAATCGGATAAACAAATAATCCTTCAAGGAATCCGTGTTTTGTAAAAGCTTCACCCCATCCTTGATAGAAATCTTTTCCTTTTCCTTGAATTAAAACTGTATCATTAAGCGGATCGTTATTAACATGTCCATAGAATCCATCATCCATAGTAATACATGTTTTAACTTGAGCAACTTTTTGAGTTAAAGTATTTTCATAAAGTGTTAAATATTTATCACTCATTCCTTCATCACTATTTATTACATTATTTTTAATAATTTTATCATTCCATTTTTTAATGTTAACAAATCTATCATTAGCATCTGATTCACTGTAGAATTTTGTGCTTCCAAAGTTAGCAAAAAGTGATCTATTTCTTCCTAAATAAGTAATAGAATCTTTTTCACCTTCACCATTAAGCATTTTATTTAATAATGCTTCGTTAGTTGTATCTTTTTTGAATTCTTTATAATCTTCATAAGTGTAACCATAAACATCTTGATATGTTAAAGATTCTTTAGTTTTACCTTTAAAATATCCAGTTGTTGATGTTGCATTATTAATTACAGCATCAATTACTTTATTTTCTAAAAAATTAAAGTATGAAAAAGATGGTACCGAGATACCATTTGAAGATGCGGTAGAAATTAAATTTGAAGTAAATTCAGAAAAGCCGAAAACATAAGATGTATTTTTTGTTGCATTTGTTGAACTATCAATAATACCATTAATAAGTTCAATCTTAACTGGCTTAATTGTCTTTAAATTTGAATTAAAAGTATTAAAAACAGCACCATTAAATGCTGTTTCATCATTTGCACACTTAACAGAAACGTATTTATTTTCTGCTTCACTATAAAACGAGACACTTAAATTTGATTTTGAACGACTTGCTTCGTTAAATCCTTCTGTCTTAGTTGCAAATGTATCAAGAATATAATCAATTCCATCACTTTCATTTTCAAAGAATCTAGTATTTAAGCCATCATAGCCAAACATATAGTTAGCTGTATCAGCTTCAGAACAAAATGAGTTACAGCTAGATAAGGCAAATGCACTAAAAATCACAGCTGCAATTCCTAAAAATTTGTTTCTTTTCTTTTTATCCATTCAATTCTCCTTAATAGAATTAATTAAATTAACGAGTAAATCTTTATTTTTATTGAATTCATCAACACTGTATTTTTTATTAATAACTATAATGAAATCTTTACTAACATTTTTATACTCTAAACACGAGTCTACAATTGCTCGTACTTGTCTTTTGATTTTAACTCTTGTTACTGCATTACCATTCTTTTTAGTAACTAGTAATCCTACTCTAGAATATCCAAAATCGTTTTTACGAAAATATACAGTATAAATTTCGTTTCTTTTAAAGTTTCGTAAATCTAAAATTTCTTTAAATTCTCTATATTTTTTTACTCGATTAATTTCTTTCATTACTTAGTTCTTGTGTTAACTGTTAAGACTTTTCTTCCTTTTTTTCTTCTTAGAGCAAGTACTTTTCTTCCGTGTCCAGTTGCCATTCTAGCTCTGAATCCATGTACTCTAGCTTTGTGTAATTTACTTGGTTGGTATGTTCTTTTCATAATATAATCCTCCTAAAATATGCAAATGAAATTATATATGTATATATACATATAAGTCAATAAATTATACTTTTCCATAAAATTTTGAGCAAATGTTTTAAATAAAATTTGTTATTTGATTTTATAATTTATCAACAATCACTTTTAAAAGTTTTCCCCACATCAACATATGTGTATATAGCAAAATTTCTCCTTGTAGAAAAGATGTTAGAAGTATTGATTTATAAAAGAATTTTCGATGTGGAATTAAAAATATTTGTGGAAAACTTTTTATACTTTTCCACATTATCAACATTGATAAGTTTATATACACAAGTTTTACACATTGCATTATGTGGATAAGTTAAAATATACGACTATAATCAGTATAATTAAATAGTTTTCAATGTGGAAAACTTTTTATAAGGTCTTTCTTCGTTTTTATTTGACATCTTTTGCGATAAAATATATAAGGTATATTTTATGAACGAAACATCTTTAACACAGAACTATATTTTACGGAGCAAAGTATTAGATAAAATTTCTAAAAAAATCGATAAGCAAACATTTGATACTTTTCTCAAAAACACGAAAATTTATAGCATGGATAATGAAAATGTCATTATTTCGTGTGATTCAATTTTATCAAAAGCAATTTTGAACGATAAATTTGCTAAAGAAATCGAAGATTTAATTCAAATCGAAACAGGTAATAAATACATTGTTGTTTTTAACGTTGAATCAGAATTAATTAATTCAAGCAAACCTAAAGAAGAATATTCATCTTCATTCTTTCAAAATTCAATAATTCAACCTGAATTTACTTTTGATAATTTTGTTGTTGGACCAAGTAATTCTGAAGCTCAAAAAGCATCATTAATTGTTGCTTCGACTCCAGGATCAATGTTCCAAACTTTATTTATTTATGGTGGTAGTGGACTTGGAAAAACTCACTTATTAAACGCTATCGGAAATTATATAAAGCAAGCTACACCAGAGAAAAAAGTTCTCTATACAAGCAGTCAAGATTTCTTAAATGAATACCTCGATTATGTAAATGGAGATAACAAAAAAGAACAGCTTTTTAAATTCTTAAAGCAATTTGATGTTTTACTTATAGACGACATTCAAATGCTTAAAGATAAGCGCAAAACTCAAGAATTTTTCTTTAATATCTACGAAGATTTTAGGCAAAATCGTAAACAAGTTTGTATTACAAGTGATAAGTTGCCTGGCGAACTCGATGGTATTGATACACGTATTATTACCCGTTTTACAAGTGGTTTAAGTGTTCCAGTACATCAACCAGATTCAGCAACTTGTAAAGAAATTTTAAAGAAAAAAATCCAAGCTAGTGGCATTAGTTTATCTCAGTATGACGATGATGTTTTGGACTTCATGGCAGATAAATTTAAAGACTCAATTAGAAGCTTAGAAGGCGCATTATTAAGATTAAATTTCTATGCTTCATTTAGCCACGCTGAGCATATTGATTTACCACTTTGTTGTGAGGCCTTAGGAACAATAATTGATGTTAAAAACGCTAATAAAGTTCTCACTGAACAACAAATTTTATCAACAGTCGCTAAATATTATGATTTAAGTGTTGCTCAAATTACCGGAAAAATTAAAACAGCAAACATTATGCTTCCTCGACATATCGCAATTTATTTAATTAGAGATATGCTCGACATGCCACTTAAAAAAATAGGTAAAGTTTTCTCAAATAGAGATCACTCAACCATTATGCATAGTGTGGATAAAATCCAAGAAATGTTGAAAACAGATAAACAACTTCAAGAAGCAATCGATGATATAAAAAGTCGATTACAATCGTAAAATTTTATAAAAATAAGTATCAAAAAAGTGTCTAATCCACAATTTCCACACACATTATTATTACTAAATAAAGGAGTATATAAATGAAATTTATTATTAACCGAGAAGAATTTTCAAAACGAATTCAAAACGCTTCAAGAATCATTAACTCAAATAATCCTCTTCACTCATTGAGAATGATTAAACTTGAACTTACAGCTGATGGACTTGTAATTACTTCATCTAATGGCGAACTCAATGTCCAAACAACTATTTTCCCATTTTTAGATAATAAACAAATATTACGTAACACAGAAGAAGGCGGTGTTTTAGTTGATGCTAAATTAATTACTGAAATCGTTAAACGTTTAGATGGTGATGAAATTAAATTTGAAGTTTTAGATGGAAGCTTAGCTAAAATTGAAGGCTCTTCTTCAAACTATAATTTAAATGTTGTAAGAGTCGAAGAATTTACAGATTTAGATTTCTCAAAGAGTGGCTCTCAAGTTCAAATTTTATCTAAAGATTTATTAAGTGCTATTAATGAAGTTGCTTTCGCTGCTTCTTTAAAAGATCAACGTGTTTTAAATGGTGTTAATGTTGAATGTACATGTTCTTCTTTAACTTTTACAGCAACTGATGGTGCTCGTCTTGCTAAAAAAGTAATCGATATAGAAAATAAAGACGTCTTTAATGTCATTATCCCTTCAAAAACACTCCTAGAAGTCGCAAGGACACTCGAAAATGAAAAAGAGATTGAAATATATGTCAGTGAGAAAAAAGTTGTTTTCTCGTTTAAAGACACAATTATTTCATCAAAATTAATTAGTGGTGATTATCCAAATGTTAGAAACGTAATTCCTAAGAGCTTCAATTATTTCTTAGAAGTTAATGCTCAAGACTTCTTATCTTCAATGAGTAAGGTTTCTTTCTTATCAAGTGAAAGAGAAAGTGTCGTTAAAGTTGTTATGCAAGAAGGTAAGGTTGTGATTTCTTCTAAATCAGAAGGAAACGCTACTGCTGATGCCTTAATTAATTTATTTAAATATAGTGGTGAGAAACTTGAAATCTCATTCAATTCAGAATTTGTCTCTAACGCAATTAGAGCTCTTGGATCACAAGATGTTTTAATTAGCTTTGTTGGTGAAATGAAACCATTCACAATCACAAACAAAGAAGATCCAAGTATTATTCAACTTGTTACACCTGTTAGAACCTATTAATTTAAGCGATTTTTGCTTTTGGTGTACCCCTATACGATAAAACTCTAAAAATCTTTATTTTTAACTTCCTTTAATATATAATATTAAAGGAGTTTTTTATATGGAAAAGATGGTAAGGAAAATCAAAATTGACACTGAATTTATAACACTTGGACAATTTTTAAAATTTGCTGATGTTATAACTAACGGTGGTGAAGCTAAAGAATTTATTATGTCTCATTCAATCTTAGTAAATGATGAAGATTGTAAAATGAGAGGTAAAAAATTACGTCCATCTGACAAAATTATAATTGATAACTCTATGTTCTTTGAAATCGAATAATGGTAGTTAATAAATTAGAACTTATAAACTTTAGAAATTATTTAAATTTATCTTTAAATTTTAATAACAAGATTAATTTTATCGTCGGAGAAAATGCAGAAGGTAAAACAAATCTTGTTGAAGGAATTTATACACTTAGCTTAGCTAAATCATTTAGAACTCAAAATACAATTGAACTCATTAAAAATAACAAAGAAAAAGCAATCGTTAAAGGAACTATTGTTTCACTATCAAACTATAAAAAAGTCGAAATTGAATTTAATAAATTTGGCAAAAAAGTTCTTATAAATTCCAAACCAATAAAGAAAATTAGTGAATTAAATAAAATACTTAATGTTATTTATTTTATTCCAAAGGATGTAATTTTGTTAAAAGACACTCCTAAAAGTCGTCGTCAATTTCTCGATTTATCAATTTCAAAATTAAATAATGATTATCTTAAAAATGTTATTAATTATGAAAAAATCTTGAAAGAAAGAAATGATTTACTTAAAACTTATCCTTTGAATAATACTTTATTTGACATTTTAACTGATAATCTAATTGAATTATCAAAAGAAATTTATAAAAGTCGCCGCGATTTTGTAGATGAAATAAATTTATATATTTCTGAAATTTATAATCGCGTTTCAATGAATAAAAATAAGAAAGTTTTTGTTAAATATCTAACTTACATAAATGATTATGATTCTTATTATGAAATCGCAAAAAAGAAATTTAACGAATTGAAAGAGGATGAATTTAAAAAGAAACAAACACTTCTTGGAATACAAAAAGATGATTTCAAAGTTTATTTAGATGATTTAGATGCTTCACTTTATGGTTCGCAAAGTGAAAATAGATTATCTGTGTTATCTTTAAAACTTGCAAATTATTTCATTGCTAAAGATGAAAAACCTGTAATTATTCTTGATGATATTCTTAGTGAATTTGATGATGAACACGAAAAGAATTTATTAAATTACCTTAATGATTTTGGACAAATATTTATTACAGGATGTAAAAAAAGCAAATATTACACTTCAACTTACTATGAAGTTACTAATAAAAAAGTAGAGATAAAGGAGTAGAAAATGGAAGAAAAAAACGAAAAAGAAGTCAATAAACTTGATGAATCTACTGTTACTGAAGCTGAAAATGTAGCTGAAAATGAAAAAATCAGCGAAAACGAAGGCTTTGAGGAACAAGAAAAAAATATCGATAGTAAAATTGGTGACAAGATTATTGAAGTCAAAGATGAAAAAGATTTAGAAAAGGCTGATGAAAAATATACGAGTAGTAATATTCAAGTTCTTGAAGGCCTTGAAGCTGTTAGAAAAAGACCTGGTATGTATATTGGTTCTACTTCTTCTATTGGTTTACATCATCTTGTTTGGGAAATTGTAGATAATGGTATCGATGAAGCTTTAGCAGGATACTGCGATACTATTACAGTTTTAATCAATGAAGGTGACACCATTACTGTTAAAGATAATGGTAGAGGTATTCCAATTGATACGGTTGGAAAAACCGGATTAAGTGGTGTTGAAACTGTTTATACAATCCTTCACGCTGGTGGTAAATTTGGTGAAGGCGGCGGATATAAAGTATCTGGCGGACTTCATGGCGTTGGCGCTAGCGTTGTTAATGCTTTATCAAGTTATGTTGAAGTTACTGTTGCTAAAGACGGCGGCTTATATTTTTTAAGATTTGAAAACGGTGGACATCCTGTTGGACACTTAAAGAGAATTGGAGATACAACCGAACACGGAACAACTGTTACTTTTAAACCTGATCCAACAATCTTTAAAGAAACAACTGTTTTTAATTACGAAACAATTAAAAATAGATTAAGACAAATGGCTTTCTTAAATAAAGGAATTACAATTATTCTTAAAGATTTAAGAAGCGATCAAAAACTTGAAGAAAAATTCCATTTTGATGGTGGTATTAAAGAGTATGTAAATTATGTAAATAGAAATGCTCAACCATTATTTCCTGAAATAATTTATTCTGAAGGTGCTCAAATTTATAACGATAATGGAGTTGAAGAAACAATTTTCTGTGAAATTGCTCTTCAATATACTAGTGGCTACACACACAACGTTTATTCTTTCTGTAACAACGTTTCTACAGGAAATGGTGGTATGCACGAAGAAGGCTTTAATTTAGCGTTAGTTCGTATTATTAATAACTATGCTCGTGATGCTAAAATTCTTAAAGATAACGATAAAGAACGTTTTACTATCGATGATTGCTTAGAAGGATTAACTGCAATTATTTCAGTTAAACATCCTAATCCACAATATGAAGGACAAACAAAAGGAAAGTTAGGCAATCTTGAAGTTAAAAAGATTGTTTCTAATGTTTTTGGTGAACAATTCCAACGCTTCTTACTTGAAAATAAACAAACAGCTTTAGCTATCATGAATAAAGTAAAACTTGCTTATGAAGGTAGACTTGCTGCTCGTGCTGCAAAAGAAAACACAAGAAGAAAGAACGGAATTGAATTAACTACACTTCCAGGAAAACTTGCTGATTGTAGTTCAAATAATCCTGAAGAATGCGAATTATTCATCGTCGAAGGTAATTCTGCTGGCGGTAGTGCTAAACAAGGCAGAGATCCAAAAACACAAGCAATTATGCCTTTAAGAGGTAAAATTTTAAACGTCCAAAAAGCTCAAGCTCATAGAATTTTTGAAAACGCTGAAATCGGAAATATGATTAATGCTATTGGCGCTGGCTTTGGTGAAGATTTTGATATTGCTAAAATTAGATACCATAAAATCGTTATTATGACCGATGCTGATGTTGACGGTTCACATATTAGAATTTTACTTTTAACATTCTTCCATAGATTTATGAAACCTTTAATCGATCATGGCTATGTTTATATTGCTCAACCACCTCTTTATAAAGTTGAGTATAAAGGTAAACCATATTATGCATATTCAGATGAACAATTAAATGTCATTAGAAAGACACTTGATTTAAAACCTGGCTATCCTTACCAAAGATATAAAGGTCTTGGTGAAATGGACCCAGAACAACTTGAAGAAACAACAATGGATCCTAAAGTTAGAAAGATGCTTAGAGTTACAGTTGATGATGCAGTCGCTGCTGATCAAGTATTTAATGACTTAATGGGTGAAGATGTTGAACCACGTTCAACTTTTATCGAAGAGAATGCAAGATTTGTTAAAAATCTTGATATTTAATAAAAATAGTGAGGTTTTGCATGGAAAACGTAGAAAAGAAAGTAAACGGAAACGTTAATAACGAAGAAGAAAATGAAAAACTAAAAGAAGAAAATGCTGCTTTAGAAAGCGGTATTCAAGCTTCTTTAGTTGATACAGAAATTGTTACTCAAGTACAAGACTCATTCTTAGATTATGCAATGAGTGTCATTGTTGCTCGTGCTCTTCCAGATGTAAGAGATGGTTTAAAACCAGTTCATAGACGTGTCCTTTTTGGTATGGTTGAAGGTGGATATACTCCTGATAAACCATTCGTCAAATCAGCAAAAATTGTTGGTGATGTTATGGGTAAATATCACCCACATGGCGATTCTGCAATCTATATGACTCTTGTTAGATTAGCTCAACCATTCTCAATGCGTTATACACTTGTTGGAGGCCATGGTAACTTCGGTTCTATGGATGGTGATGACCCAGCTGCTATGCGTTACACTGAAGCAAGAATGGCAAAATTAGCTCTTGAAATGGTTAGAGATATTAACTGCAATACTGTTGATTATGTTCCTAATTATGATGGTAGCTTAGAAGAACCAAGTGTTTTACCTTCAAGAATTCCTAACTTATTAGTTAATGGTAGTGATGGCATTGCTGTTGGTATGGCTACAAAAATGCCACCACATAATTTAGGAGAAGTTATTGAAGGTATTAATTTAGTCGCTCGTAATCCTGAAGTTAGTATTGAGGATTTAATGAAAGTAGTTAAAGCTCCTGATTTCCCAACAGGTGGTATTATTTATGGTTTAGGTGGAGTAAGAGATGCTTACACAACTGGTAGAGGTACTTTTAGAATTAGAGCAAAAACTGAAATTATTGAAGATAATAAAGGAAAATCCAAAATTCATATTACTGAAATTCCTTATCAAGTAAATAAAGCAAATCTTGTTGCTAAAATAGGTGAACTCGCAAGAGAAAAAACAATTGATGGCATTACAAGCATTAAAGACTTCTCAAAAACAGGTGTTGATATTCAAATTGAACTTAGAAAAGATGTCGTTCCTGGAGTTGTACTTAATCAATTATTTAAAAATACTCAACTTGAAGTTAGTTATGGTGTCATTAACCTTTGTATTGTTAATGGTGCTCCTAGAGTTTTAAATTTAAAACAATTAATTAATTATTATATTGATTTCCAAATCGAAGTTATTGAAAGAAGAACTAAATTCTTAAAAGCTAAAGATGAAGCAAGAAAACATATTGTTGATGCTTTAATTAAAGTCCACGATATTTTAGATAAAACAAAGCCTGGTGGAAAAGAAAGTAGAGATGAATTTGTAGATATTGCTACAGGCAGTGCTAACCCACAAGTCTTCTGTGAAAAAATTATGGATCGCTATGGATTTACTGAAATCCAAGCTAAAGCTGTTGCACAAATGACTTTATCTAGATTAACAGGTCTTGAAACACAAAAGTTAGTTGATGAACGTACTGAATTACTTGCTAATATCGAAAAATATAACTTCATTCTTGAAACAAGAGAACACATGCTTGATGTTGTTTTAGAAGAACTTGAAGTTGTTAAAAACAAATATGCTGATAAACGTAGAACTGAAATTTCTACTTCTATTTCTTCTATTGATGATGAAGATTTAATCCCTGAAGAAGACTTAGTTATCACTTTAACTAATAAAGGATACATTAAGAGAATGTCTACTTCAGAATTTAAAGCACAAAATAGAGGTGGTACAGGTGTTAAAGGTATGAGCGTTTATAACAATGATGAAGTTAATCTCATGATATATTCAAGAACTCATACAGACATTCTTCTTTTTACAAATTTAGGAAAAGTTTATAGAAAAAGAGGACACGAAATTCCTGAATCTAGTAGAACCGGAAAAGGAATTCCTGTTCTTAACTTATTAAATCTTGATAAAGATGAAAGAGTTGTTGCTTTAATTAATGTTGAAGAATATGAAAATCACTTCTTGCTTTTTGCAACAGTAAATGGAATTGTAAAACGTGTAAGTCTAGAAGAATTTAAACGTATCAATTGCAATGGTAAAAAAGCTGTCACATTTAAAGAAGATGACCAATTACTTGATGTTAAAGTTACAAATGGCGAAACAAAGATTTTACTTGCAAGCGATGAAGGTAAACTTTGTATGTTCAATGAAACTGACGTAAGAGCAATGGGAAGAAATGCTGCTGGCGTTAGAGGTATGAATTTAAAAGAAGGTTCAAAACTTGTTAGCGTTTCAACTGACCAATATGGAAAACTCGTCTTTGTTTTAAGTGAAAATGGTTTAGGTAAATTATCACCTATTGAAGATTATCGTTTAACAAATAGAGGTGCAGGTGGTGTTATCACAATTAAAGTAACTGAAAAGACAGGTAAACTTGTTGGAATGAAAGTTATAAATGGCGATGAAGATTATATTGTTATTACAAATAACGGACAAACAATTAGATCACCAATTGAACAAGTTAGACTTTGTGGAAGAAATTCTATTGGGGTAAAAATTATTAATTTAAAAGATAAAGAAACTGTTTCTAGTTTTACTGTCTTGCCTCACGAAGATAACGAATCTCAAGAAGAAAATACTGAAGTTAATAACACTGAATCAGTAGATGAAAACAACGTAAATCAAACTGAAAATACAGAAGAAAAAGGTGAATAATTTCAAAAAACCATGCAAAACTTCAATATTTTAAATATTTATTTTTATTCAAGTAAAAGAGATTATGAAGATCTTTTTGAGAATTCCTTCATGAGAAGGAATCTCAAAGCATCTTTAGAATTGAATGATTATAGGTATATAAGTAATCCGATTGATGAAAATATTCGTGTTGTTTGGTTTATAAATTACGAAGAATTTAATAAATTTAGTTACTTTAAAGGTAAGAAATTTATCACTGCTACTAGTTTATTTTTTGCAGATAGTGAAGAAAAAGGAAAACTTTTATATAAGATAAAAGATAAAGAAACAGGGAAAGAATATTTTGATATTAAATTAAATAGCATTAAACAAATTAATGAATATGATTATGTTTTTGTTCCTTGTGAAGAAGCGAAAAAATTCCTTATTTCGCGTGGCATTACAAGTAAAATTTTAACTATGGATATTCCACTTAAACAAACAAAATTAGATATTAAAGGAACACAAAACTCAAAATTAGTTTATATTTATTTCCATCTAGAAGAAAATACAAAATATTTCTATACACTACTTGATGCTGATGATTTTGAAGCTGCAAAAAGAATTAGAGAATTTGCTGAAACATTTAATGATTATAAAATTATTGTTGTTTCAAAAGATATTTTAAAAAATAGAATGACGAAGAAAATCTTTAAAAAGAGTCCTACAAATTTAGTATTTACTAACATTGTTGGAGAAGATATTTACGCTTCTCTTGTTTATAATTCTTGTGGTTATTTAGCACTTAGTTCATACTATGGGCAAACAATAGAATTATCAGAAGCAATGTGTATAGGAAAACCTATTTTTGCTTTAAGTACTAACTCTTTTAAAGATATATTAATTGATAAAGAAACCGCCTATGTTTATAATAATTTTGCTCAATTAATAGACGGAGTAACTGCTTTTAATTCGAATAAATTACCTTCAATTAAAGATAAGCAAATCGAATTTTCTAAGAAGAATTCTGTTAAAGTTGTAGGTAAAGAAATTATAGATTTATATAAAAAGATTATAGAGGTATAAAAAATGATCGACATTAATTACATTATTGAAAACAAGGAACATGTAAAAGAGTTATTAAAAAGAAAGCTTTATGAAGCTGACATTGACACACTTGTTGCTCAAGTTGAAGAAAAAAGAAAACTTCAAAAGCAAGTTGAAGACAATAAAGCTGAACAAAATAGATTATCAAAATCAGTTCCTACTGTTAAAAAGGCTGGTGGCGATGTTCAAGCTATCTTTGCTAAATCAAAAGCATTAGCTCAAGAAAATAAAGATAACGAAGTTAAATTAGAAGCACTCGAAAAAGAAATCAATAAAGTTTTAGTTGCTTTACCTAATTTACCTGATGAAGATTTGTTGGGTGGCGGAAAAGAAAATAATAAGCCAATTTATTGGTATAAAGAAAAACCAAATTTCGGATTTAAAATTAAATCACACGTTGAACTTGCTGAATCACTTGGCTTAATTGATTATGAAAGAGCTGCTAAAGTTAGTGGACACGGAACATGGTTCTATACAGATTTAGGCGCTAGACTTGAATGGGCTATTTTAAATTTCTTTATCAGTGAACACTTAAAAGATAAATTCACATTTATGATGCCACCACACATCTTAAATTACGAAAGTGGATTCACAGCTGGACAATTCCCTAAATTTGAAGAAGATGTCTTTGAATTAAAAGGACTTGAACCAACAAAATTCTTACTTCCAACAGCTGAAACTGCTTTAGTTAATTATTATAGAAATGAAATCTTAGATGAAAGTGAACTTCCTAAGAAATTCTTCGCTTACACTCCTTGTTATAGAAAAGAAGCTGGATCATATAGAAGTGAAGAAAGAGGTATGATTAGAGGATATCAATTCAACAAAGTTGAAATGGTTGAATATACAGCTGAAAATGATAGTGATAGAGCATTTGAAGAATTAGTAAATAAAGCAAAATCACTTGTTGAACAATTAGGATTACATTTTAGAATTTCTAAACTTGCTGCAGCTGATTGCTCACACTCAATGGCAAGAACTTATGATATCGAAGTTTATTTACCATCACTTGATATCTATAAAGAAGTAAGTAGTGTTAGTAACGCAAGAAGTTACCAAGCAAGAAGAGGCATGATGCGTTATAGAGATAAAGATGGCAAATTACACTATATGAATACATTAAATGGTAGTGGACTTGCTACAAGTAGAATTTTCCCTGCAATTCTTGAACAATATCAACAAGAAGATGGCAGTGTTAAGATCCCAGAGGTCTTACAACCATTCATGGGTGGTATTAAAGAAATTAAACCTATTAAATAGTTTTAATTTAAAGTATAATATTTAAGCCGTTGTGAGCAATCGCTTCGAACCAGGTCAGGATAGAAATATAGCAGCCTTAAGATCTAGATTGTCTGTACAACGGTTTTTATTTTCTTTTATAATTTAGATATGCTTTATAACGATGAATATTATATGAATTTAGCTTTAGTAGAAGCTAAAAAAGCCTTCAAAAAAGGTGATGTTCCTGTAGGCGCTGTTATTGTTTCAAATATAACACATGAAGTTATTTCATGCGCACATAATTTAAGAGAAATTAATAATGATATAAGCGCTCATGCTGAAATTTTAGCCATTAAAAAAGCTGAGAAAAAAATAGAAAATTGGAGGCTGGAAGACACTACAATTTATGTTACTTTAGAACCTTGTTTGATGTGCGCTGGTGCGATTATTCAAAGCAGAATTTCACGTCTTGTTTTTGCGGCTTTTGAAGATAAAACTGGTGCCTTCGGTTCAATAATAGATGTCACTAAAATATATAAAAATTCTTTAACTATAACGCATGGAGTTTGTGAAAAAGAATCAAAAAAACTTTTAAAAGAATTTTTTAATAACAAACGAATATGAATAGAAAAAAACATAAAAAATAGTGAAATTTTTTAAAAATAGTTGAGTTTTGCAGGGTTTTTGAACAATAACAACATAAAAATAACCTTATTTTTAACAATATAAATTTGTGAAAAAAATAATAAATAGTGAAAATTAAG
>UQXJ01000008.1 GCA_900545015.1 uncultured Mollicutes bacterium
CAAGAAAGGAGAAATTCTAAATTCCTCATTAATTGAGATAAATTTAGAATACAAGAAAATAGAATGAAGAAAAGCAAAGCTTTACGTCCTACATTATTAGGATTAACTGCTGTAATGGGTTCTCTTCTCGCAATTAGTAATGTTGGCTATAAAATTGCAGATACATGGAGAAGCCAAATTGATTCCGCTTTAGGAACAAGTTCATATGAAATTGATACTACAGGTGGAAAATTTGTTAGTGATTATGATACACCTGAAAAAATGATGGCTGCCGCTAAGGCACATGCTATTAAACAAGGTGAAGAAGGTACAGTTGTTATGAAGAACGATAACAATTGTTTACCATTAAGCACAAGCACAACTAAAAAGGTTGCTTTATTCGGAGCAGCTGCTTGGAAACCATTTATGCAATCTTCAGGAGATTTGAAAGCAGGTAATGCTGATAAAATCGACTTAGATGGTGCTTTTGAAAATAATGGTTTTGAATTAGATACAACAATGAAAGGTATCTATACAGAAATTTTAAATGATGTTACAATCACAAACCGTTTCGGAAATAAAATCACTAATTATAATAAAGGATATATAACAGCTCCAGGCGATATGAAAGCATATCAAATTAGAGAAGTTCCACCTACAAAATTCACTGAAGAAGGATATGGAAGTGCTGCTTCTGATTGGAAATCAAAAATTGATAAGCAAAATACAGTTGGTGTTGTTGCATTTGCACGTGGTGCAGGTGAATCAAATACATATTTACCAGGAGTCGCATTAGATTTTGAAGGTAATGAAATTAAACAAGATCCTTTAAGACTTTCACCAGATGAATTAGCTATTATTGATCTTGCAAAAGAAACATGTAGTAAAGTTGTAGTACTTTTAAATACAGGTAATACAATGGAAATTGATGACATTACAAAAGGTGGTGCTCATGAAGTTGATGCTATTGCTTATATGGGTGTTATTAATGACTATCAATGCCAAGGCATTGTTAATGTTTTGACAGGAAAAGCAAATGCAACTGGCGCATTAAGTGATACATTTGTAAAAAATAATATGTCAGCTCCTGCATTGCAAAATTTTGGCGGAAGTTCATTTGCAGATACTCAAATCGCTGAAAACAGTGAAGCAGCAGGCTACTTAGATAAGAGATATGGAACTGAAAATATTTTAAATGGTTCGACAGGTTCATTCCCATCGGCTGGTAGGGGCCAAAAGAACTACAATGGTAGTCAATATATTGTTGAAGCTGAAGGCATTTATGTTGGATATCAATATTATGAAACAAGATATTATGATTCAATAATGAACCCTTCATCAAAAGCTACATCAACTGCAGGTTCAACATCAGGAACTTGGAACTATGCTAATGAAGTTGTTTATTCATTTGGACACGGCTTATCTTATTTAGATTATGAACAAACAATTAAGAGTGTTAAAGTTGATAAAGCGGAAGGTGGAGAAATCAAAGCTGTTGTCGAAGTTAAAAACAAATCTAATAAAGATGGTTATTTCTTAACTCAACTTTATGCACATTCCCCTTATACAAATTACGATAAAGAAAACTTAGTTGAAAAATCAGCTGTTCAATTCTTAAATTCAAAGAAAGTAAATGTAAAAGCTAATAGTGCTGCAACTGTAGAAATTACAATTCCGACAAAATATTTAGCAAGTTATGATTACACAAAAGCTAAAACTTACATTTTAGACGCAGGAAAATATTTATTTACTGCAGCTAGTGGTTCACATGAAGCTACAAATAACTTTCTTGCCGCTGAAGGCAAAAATAAAAATGATGGTCTTGATACTGAAAAATTCGGTAAAACAGTAAGTTGGACAAATAGTGCATTTGATGCTGTTACATTCTCTCAAGATCATAATACAAAAATTACAAACGTAGCTGCAAACGCAGACTTAAATTATTATCTTCCAGGAACAGTTACATACTTATCTAGAAAAGATTGGGAAGGAACTTATCCAAAGAATTATAACAAAAACGCTGTAAAAATCGGTGATTCTGCCAAAAAAGATGAATGGATTAAGGAAATTCAAGGAAGACAATACGAAGTTCAAAAGGGTGAAGAAGCTAGAAATGTTGATGGAAAAGACAATGGTGTACGCTTCAATGCAGAAAGTATTACTGGTGATCAACTTAACAATATCAATGATGAATATTGGGATAAATTAGTTTCTTCAATCAGTGTTAACGAAGCAATTGGTGCTGTTATTCATGGTGGAAGCCAAACAGATACATTAAGTATTATTGAAAACCCAATCGTTGGACAAAACGAAGGCGTCAATGGTATTAAAGGTGAGGATAAAGTTAATGATACAACTTCATATCATTACAACGTTAACTCACAAACTTTATTAGGTTCATCATTCAACCCTGATTTAGCTTATGAATGGGGCCTTATTGAAGGAAATGGTGGTTTACACCTTAAAAAATATCAAGTTTGGGGAACTGGATTAACTCAAAGAAGAACTCCATATAATGGAAGAAACTATGAATATATTTCAGAAGATCCAATGCTTACAAATAGAATTGGATATGGAATCTTAAAAGGCTGTAAAGAAAAAGGTATCATTAACGGTCCTAAACACATGGGATTCAATGACCAAGAACATAATAGATCAGGTATTGCTGTATTTATTAATGAACAAAAAATGAGAGAAACCGACTTAAGAGGTTTCCAAGGTGGACTTGAAGATGCAGGTGGACAAGCTGTAATGATCGCATTTAATAGACTTGGTTCAACTAACGCATCCCACCATTCAGGTATGCTTCAAAATATCTTAAGACAAGAATGGGGATTCACTGGTATTGTCTCAACTGACTTAGCAGGAAAACCATACTTCGATGGTATTTCATGCACAATTGCTGGAATCACACAAATTGCTGAATTTGGTGGTAACAACTCATTTATCAACAAAGATAATTTACATGATCAAGGCGATAGCGCTTGGAAATACATTACAGTTGATTATTGTAAAAACGATAAAAAACTTGTTGAACAAGCAAGACAAAACTTAAAGTATCAATTCTACACATTTGCAAATAGTGCAGTTTTAAATCTTAAGACAACTCGTGTTATTCCTGTATGGGAAACAGCATTAAATGTAACAATCGTCACAACTGCAATTTTAACTGGACTCGCAGCTTTATCTTATGTTGTTTTATTCGCATTAGATAAATTTAAGAAATAATGGAGACTAGAAAGATGAAAAACGTAATGAATACAATGAAAAACGTAATGCAAAACATTGTTAAAAAATTAGGCGTTAGCAATTATTTATGGCTAGCATCGTTCGTACTTACATTTGTTGGAATCATTCTCTACGCATCCAACATTACAGTTGCTGGATATTTCTATGCAGCTTCAGTTACTGAAGTAGCTGTTTGTGGATCACTTGCTTTAATTCTTGCTTTAGTACTCGCACTTAAACCTTTACTTGAAATCAAGAATGAAAAAATAGATTTAATAGTTAACTTTGCCTTAGATGTATTAAAAGTAGTTGTTTGTGTCTTCTTATTTATGTCTATGATGGAATTAATTAATAATCGTGCAGAAGGTATTGCATATATCTTATTCCCTAATGATGATGTTGCAGTTACTGTTGCTAAATATAAACCAGATGTTTATGTAGCAATTAGCTCAGCAATCATGTTTGGTATAAGTGGAATCGTTTCTCTCGTTGCTTCTTTCTTTAAATTAGAAAGAAAACAAAAAGTAGAACAAGAACAAAAAGCATTAGAAGCTTAATAATGAAAGGAAGGCCTGACCTCCAGGTCTTCCTACATTTAAATTAATAGTTATGATTAATTGTGTATCATTTTGAGTAAGTCACTCATAAAATGTGCTTGTTGATAAATAATTAATCATAATTAATTAAAACTAATTAGTTATGTTAAAATTTTTATAAAGATTATGAAGGTATTATCAATAGATATTGGAGCAAGCAGTGGTAGATTTATAGTCACTGATTATGATGGTAAAAATTTTAAAAAAATCGAAACTTTTCGTTTTTTAAACGAAATGAAATATATCGATTGCCATGAAAGACGGGATTTTAGTCATCTTTTTGAAGAAATTAAAAAAGGTCTAACGATAACACTAAAAGAATTTAACGATATTAAAACAATTGGTGTTGATACATGGGCTGTTGATTATGGCTTATTAAAAAATAATAAACTTGAATTTGATCCAATAGCTTATCGAGATGATAGAAATGAAAATGCTAAAAATGATCTTCTAGACAAATTTGGTGGATATAACAAGATATATAAAGAAACTGGAATTCAACTTTTAGCTTTTAATACAGTTTTTCAACTTTATGATGATATAAAAAATGATAAAAAATTTGATATATTTTTATTAATCCCAGACTTAATTAATTATTATCTAACCGGAAATAAATTTATCGAATTAACTAATTTATCTACAACAGCAATTTATAATCCTATAAAAAAGAAAATAAGCGAAGAAATTATAAATGCGATTGGTCTTAAAAAGACACAAATTCCTGAATTAATTTATCCATCATGTTTAGTTGGAAAACTAAAAGATGAATTTAAAGTTAATAAAGATTCAGAAATTAAAGTTATTAGTGTCGGAAGTCATGATACAGCAAGTGCTGTTGCGAGTATTGAACTTGATAAAAATACTTGTTATTTATCAAGCGGAACTTGGTCATTACTTGGTGTTGAAAATGATGAGCCAATTATTAATGAACTTAGTTATAAATTTAATTTCACTAATGAAATTGGTCTTGAACACAAAGTTAGATTCCTTAAAAACATTATGGGATTATTTATTATTCAAGAAATAAGAAAAGACTATAACGAACTTGATAATAAAAAACATTCATTTCAAGAATTTAATGATGAAGCTGTTAAAGTAATTAATAACGACATTTATGTTGATGTAGATGACGAATTATTCTCTAAACCAAGGGACATGCTTAATAAATATTACTCATATTTAAAAAAGACAAATCAATATAAAGGTGAAATGACGCTTGGCGAAGTCGCTAGATCAATTTATGAATCAATGGCTTTTAAATATGTGGGTTCTTTGAAGAATTTAGAAGAGTTAATAAATAGAAAAATTAATAAAATGATTGTGATTGGTGGAGGAAATCAAGCAAAACTCCTTAATCAATTGATAGCAAATTCATTAAATATAGAAGTTGAAATAGGAGAAAACGAAGCAACTGTTGTAGGAAACGCCTTAGCTCAATTTATTTATTTAAAAGAATTTAAGGACTTAAAAGAGGCTAGAGAAGCGTTAAATAAAAACCTTAAAAAAGAAATTTATAAACCTGAAGAAGTTGAAAAGTTTAAAAATAAATACAAAAAATATTTGGAGGTTATATTAAATGAATGAACTCGAAAAACGTTATTTAAGTGTTAAAGAGGAATATAAAAAAATCGGTGTTGATACAGATGAAGCTCTTAAAAAACTTAGTGAAGTAAGAATTTCTATGCATTGCTGGCAAGCTGATGATGTTAGAGGCTTTATGGGTGCTGAAGAATTAACTGGAGGAATCCAAGCAACTGGCAATTATCCAGGTAGAGCTAGAAATGTTGAAGAAGCAAAACAAGATTATGATGAAGTTTTATCACTTGTTCCTGGAAAATTTAATTTAAACTTACATGCAATTTATCCGGATACAAATGAAAAAGTTGATTTAGATGAACTTGAACCAAAACATTTTGCTAAATGGGTTGAATATGCAAAATCACGTAATATTGGTTTGGACTTTAATCCAACTTTATTTTCACATCCAAAAGCATCAACAGGATTTACACTTTCAAGTAATGATGAAAATATAAGAAATTTTTGGATTGAACACTGCAAAAGATGTAGAAAAATTGGTGAATATTTTGGAAAAGAAACTGGAGTTCCTTGCGTTACAAATATTTGGATTGCTGATGGTTATAAAGATGTTCCTTATGATAGACTCGCTCCAAGAATTAGATTGAAAGAATCTCTTGATGAAATTTTAAAAGAAAAAATTGACCCAAAATACAACATTGATAGTGTTGAATCTAAAGTTTTTGGAATCGGAGTTGAAAGTTACACAGTTGGAAGTAATGAATTTTATTTAAGCTATGCGGTTAAAAACAATATGTGTGTAACTTATGATTCAGGACATTTCCACCCAACTGAATATATCAGTGATAAGTTAAGTGCAATTACTCAATTTGTTCCACATATTTTATTGCACGTTTCACGTCCTGTCAGATGGGATAGTGATCATGTTGTAATTTTCGATGATGAATTAAATGAAATTGCTAGAACACTTGTAAGAAATGATTTATTAAAGAAAACATCAATCGGATTAGATTATTTTGATGCATCAATTAATAGAATTAGTGCTTATATCGTTGGAATTCGTTCAACTCAAAAAGCATTACTTAGAGCAATGCTTGAACCTAAAGAGTTACTTGAAAAAGTTGAAAACGATGGAAACTATACAGACCGTATGTTTATAACCGAAAGATTAAAAACAATGGACTTTGGCACGGTTTATGACTATTTCTGCTATAAAAACGGCAAGAAAATTGGCATGGATGTTTTAAACGAAATCCATAGATATGAGAAAGAAGTTTTACTTAAGAGGGATTAAAAATGAAAGTATTAGAAGCTAGATTTGTAAAAGAGTTTATTAAACTTTGTGATCGTGGATATAACAGAGGGTGGCATGAAAGGAATGGCGGAAACCTTTCTTATCATATGAGTGAATCTGATGTTGAAGAAGTAAAAGAAAATTTTAGAAAAAGCGTTTGGCAAGAAATCGGCACAACTGTTCCTACACTTAAAAATGAATATTTTTTAGTAAAAGGCTGTGGAAAATACATGATGAACGTTAAAGAATTCCCTGAAGAATCAATTTGCATCATCAAGTTAGATGAAACTGGTAGCAAATACATGATTTTATGGGGGCTAGTTAACGGAGGAAGACCAACAAGTGAGCTTCCAAGTCATTTAATGAATTTAGAAGTCGTTAATAAAAGAACAAATGGAAAATTTAGAATTGTTTACCATTGCCACGCAACAAATGTCATAGCTTTAACATTTGTCTTACCACTTGATGCAAAAACATTTACTCATGAATTATGGGAAATGGCTACAGAATGTCCTGTTGTTTTCCCTCAAGGAATTGGTGTTGTTAAATGGATGGTTCCAGGTGGAAAAGAAATTGCTATCGAAACATCAAAAATGATGGAAAAATACGACGCTGTAGTTTGGGCGCATCATGGAATCTTTGTAACAGGACCAGATTTTGATACAACATTTGGACTTGTTGACACAATTGAAAAAAGTGCTGAAATTTTAGTTAAAGTTAAGTCAATGGGTGGACAAAAACTTCAAACAATTACTGATGAAGACTTTAAGCAATTAGCAAAAGATTTTAATGTTACTTTAAACAAAGATTTCATTAAATAATTAAAATTTATGGCCTACTTTCTTTTAAGATAGGCCTTTTTTCTACAAATTTTTAATTTTTTATAAAGAAAATAGATTATAGAATGTAATAGGGGACGAAAATAATGATAAAAATTGAAAAATTATATTGTGAAGGATTACAAAAAGATATTGTTACAGATAATAAAAATCCAATTTTTTCGTTTTCTTTAAGTAGCGATAAAAGCGGAGTTGGCATTAAAAAGGCTACTTTTAATTGCAATGGTTACACTGTAGATGTTATTGATCAAAAAGAAATTATATATAAAGGAAAGGAATTAAAACCATATTCAAAATATGTTGCTTCAGTTGAAGTTGAAACTAATGATGGCGATAAAGACTTTAAAAATATTGAATTTGAAACAGGAAAACTTGGCGAAAAATGGTTAGGAAAATGGATTAGTGATGGAGAATATACTTTTAAAGAGAAAAAAATCTCACCTCTTCCTTTAGTTTTTCATAAAAGTTTTAATTTAAAAAAGAAAATCAAAGAAGCAAAAGTATATGCAACAGCTTTTGGCATTTACAATTTGTATTTAAATGATGAAAAAGTTGGCAATAGATATTTTGCACCTGGTTTTACAAATTATAAAAAGAATTTGATGTATCAAACTTATGATGTCACTAAGGATTTAAGTGAAGAAAATGACATAAATATAGTAGTAAGTGGCGGATGGGCTGTTGGTTCATTTGTTTTTACTAGAAATAATAAACTTTATGAAGATAAGCAAAGTTTACTTTTTGAATTAAGAGTCGTATACGAAGATGGAACTATCGAATATATTACTTCAGATGAATCATGGGAAGTTACAAATAGTTCAATGTTTAAAATGTGTGACCTTTATGACGGAGAGACTTATGATGCTTTATTAAGTTTTGAAGACTTAAAATATCATAAAGCTTCTTTTTATAGACCTAAAAATAATCCAGAGTTATTTGCTGATTATGGAGTTAATGTTGTCGAACATGAAATTTTTAGACCTTATTTAATTTGCTCTAATGGCAAATTAATCTATGATTTCAAACAAAATTTTGCTGGAATTGTCTCTTTTAGACTTAAAAATATTGAAAAAGGAAGAATAATTATTATTAGACATGCTGAAATTTTAAATCCAGATGGATCCTTAAATACAAAATTTTTAAGAACAGCAAAAACAACAATAACTTATAAAGCAAAAGGCGAAGAAGGTGAAAATTATAAACCAAGCTTTACATACATGGGATTTAGATATATTGAGGTTTCAGGTGTAAAAGCTGAAGAAATAGAAATCGAAGGCATTGCAATATATAGTGATGTTGAAACGATTGGTCACTTTGAATGTGATAATAAAATGTTAAATCAATTACAAAGTAACATTATGTGGTCATCGAAATCTAATTTTGTTGATATTCCAACTGACTGTCCACAAAGAGATGAAAGAATGGGATGGACAGGAGACATCGCAGTTTTTGCTCCTACTGCAATGTTCAACTTTAAAATGGATAGATTTTTAAATAAATGGTTAAAAGATTTAAGAAGTGAACAATTAAAAACTGGAGGCATTCCAAACACTATTCCAAGTGCAAAATATGGTTTTCCAGTAACAATGCCAACAAAGGCAATTGATTTTTGGGGTGATGCTACAGTTCTAGTTCCATACAATGAATACCTTTATTATGGAAATAAAAATAATCTTCAAAAAATGTCTGGGTCTATGGAAAAATATGTAAAAGCCTCGCAATTCCGGGCTAAATTCTTAAGTGTAGGTGAAAATAGATATATTTGGAAAGGCATTGATATGCTTCATTTTGGTGATTGGGTTGCACCCGACTTACCTAAAATGAGTGAATGGCAAGCGAGACATCCATGGGCAGCAACAGCTTCTTTAAGAAATATAAATTATATTTTATCTAAGACTTTTAGTGTTTTAGCAAATGAAGATAAAGCGAAGTACTATCTCGATTATTCTAATAAAGTTAAAGACGCTTATATTGATAAATTTACTGATAAAAACGGAAAACTTATTAAAGAATTTCAAACAGGATATGTTCTCCCTCTCTATTATGAAATGTTTGATAAAAACACAAAAAGAAAAGCAGCATTAAATTTAGCAAATTTAATTAAGAAAAATAATTATTGTATAGGCACTGGATTTCCAGGAACACCATATATTTTATTTGCTCTTAGTGACAATGACGAAAAAGATACAGCCTTTAAAATGCTTCTTAATGATAAATGCCCATCCTGGCTTTACGAAGTAAAAGTAGGAGCAACCACAATTTGGGAAAGATGGGATGGCTTAAATGAAAAAGGCGAATGTGAAATTAAAAACGATGGCACAGATAATATGGTTTCATATAATCATTATGCATCAGGTGCAATTGGAGATTTCTTATATAAAAGAATTGCAGGAATAGAAACTATCGAACCAGGCTTTAAGGTCTTTAAAATTAAACCAATACTAGGAGGAAACATAAAAAAATGTAAAGCAAATACATATTCTCCTTATGGTTTAATAAGTGTAGATTGGGAAATTATTAATGATAAATTTAATGTTTCTATTATTGTTCCAATCAACGCAACATGCATTTTGACGTTACCTTCAGGCAAAGAATTAACTCTTATAAATGGTAAGTATCATTTCAATGAAATGATTAAAAATTAATCCAAAAACCCCTACATTTGGAAATTTTGAAATTTTCATAGGGTTTCGTTAGTGATTTCATGTAGTTACAGTATATGAAATTCAATATAAGTAACTAGTGATATTTCAAATTATTTTTATTTTTATCCTAATATTATTTTTTTATCTTTGTAAAAGTTTTTTTCTTCATCTGTGAATTTTTTATTGGTTATTAAAACGTCCATATCATTTAATGAACAAGTCGCATACAAACTTTTTTTGTTAAATTTTGTTTCATCAGCAGCAAGAATGACCAAATCTGAATTATTTACCATGAGTTTCTTTAAAGCTGCGGCATCAACAGTAGGCTCAGAAATTCCAAAATCATTATCTATTGCTGCGCAGCTCATTAAACAAATATCAGCATGAAAATTAGTGATAGTATTATATGAAATTGGACCAAGCATAGAATTTGTGTTTGTTTGAATTTCTCCTCCTGTTAGAATCAAATGAAAACTAGTTTGATTGATTATTTCGTGAGCAAGAAATAGTCCGTTTGTTATGATTGTTAAATTATGAAAATTTTGTAAAAAAGGTACGATATGTAAAAGAGTAGTTGATGAATCAATAAAAATAGAACTATTGTCTTTTATAAATGGAATTATTCTTTGACAAATTGAACGTTTCTCACTTAAATTTCTAGCTTCTCTAAGTTCAAAGGAAGTTTCTTTATTTGTTGGAGCAGGGTTTATCATAACTGCACCAAAAGTTCTAATAACAAGACCTTTTTCTTCCATTTTAGCTAAGTCTCTACGGATTGTTGCTCCACTAACGTAAAGCTCATTTGCAAGTTTATAAACGCTGTATGTTTTGTTGCTTTTTAATATTTCTAGTATTTTTTGTTGTCTTTCAATGTCATACATAATTATCTCCATATAGATTATACAAAAACAGATAAAAAAATCAAAAATTGAGTTATAATATTATTGAATAAAATTAAGTCGTTATTAAATATCCTTGCAAAAGTGCATTTTTTTATTTATAAAGTAACCTTTTAGCAGTATAATTAATATATCTTATTTAACAAGTGAAAGGAACAAATAATATGTTTCAAAATAGAACTTTTGAGGGAGAAAGTGTCCCTAAACTGACTAAATGGTTGTATTGCGGAAGTGGCATGTTCCGTGATATGTGCTATCAATTCGTAAGCATGTTTTTATTAATGTTTGCTCAATATTGTGGAATTGGACAAAATGATAATTACGTTGCTATGTATAGTGTCATTACCATCATTATCATTGTTTTACGTATTCGGGATGGTGTTAATGATCCTATTATGGGCTTCATTGTAGAAAAAGTTCATTTCAAAATGGGGAAATATAGGCCATGGATTTTAATTGGATCAATTGGAAGTGGAATTATAACAATTTTGATGTTTTGGATTCCAGTTCACGGATGGGCCTATGTTGCATGTTTTGCTGTATTTTATTTCCTTTGGGATTTCACATATACGATGAATGATATTGCTTTCTGGAGTGTTTTGCCATCTCTTAGTAAGAAGGAAAAAATAAGAGCAAACTTAACAACTTTACTATCAATTTTTGTATCAATTGGTGCTTTTGTTGCTGGTGGACTTGTCCCAGTTTTATCAAGCTCACTTGGCTATACAATTTCATATAAAATGTTTTCATTAATTTGCAGCTTACTTTATATTGCTTCACAAACTTTATTATTTTTCTTTATGAAAGAGAGAAAAAGAGATGAAGAGGAAGAAAAAAGCAGTGAATCGATGAAATTTAAAGATATTTTCTTAGTTATCAAAAAGAATGACCAAGTTAGATCTTCAATTATTGGTGTGTTACTTTATTACACTGGAAGTAGCATTTTAGTTACTTTAGGACTTAATTATTTTTATTTTAATTTCGGATATTCTAAAGCTGGAACGTATCAACTTTTCTTTACAATAATTTATGCTGCAGCAACACTTTTAGGACAATTTATTTATCCTTTATTAACAAATAAACTAAAATTCAAAAGAATGAACATTTTTAGTGTTTGTTCTTGCACTGCAGTTCTCGGATATATTGTATTATTCCTCTATGTATTTTTAGACCCATTCGCATATTTTTGGTTAATGTGCATTGTTGGCTTTATAGTATTTTTCTGCCAAACAATTATCAGTTTAATCCTTTATATAATGATTCAAGATTCTATTGAATATAACGAATATAAATTTAATGAAAGAAGAGAATCTGCTGTATTTTCATTAAGAGCTTTCACAGCAAAACTTGGAAGCACTTTACAACAATTAGTTTTATATTTTGCATTACTTGCTGGTGGACTTTATGCCGTTTCAAATCAAATAAGTGGGTTTGAGGTAGAAGCAATATCACAATTTGGTGATAATGCTCAAAAAGTTGGAGAATTTGTTTCTTCAAATGCTGATTTAATTACTGGTATTGAGCATATTAGTTTAACTAGTAGAGTTATATATCAAGTTGGTTTCACATTAATTCCTTGTTTATTAATGCTTGCATGTTTCATTTATGTAAGAAAAACATACAAAATTACTGAAGAAAGCCATGAATTAATGGTTCTTGAACTAGAAAAGAGAAAAGGTAACGATAATGATTCAAAGCAATGAGTTTAAAAAAAGAGTAATTTACCAAATTTATCCTGCATCCTTTAAAGATTCAAATAATGATGGATGGGGTGATTTAAAAGGAATTATTTCTAAATTAGATTATTTAAAAGATTTAGGAATAGGTATAATTTGGCTTTCACCTATTTATGAATCACCAATGGATGATATGGGCTATGACATTTCTAATTATAAAAAGATAAATCCTAGATTTGGTACACTTGATGATTTCGATGAATTAGTTTTAGAATGCAAAAAACGTGATATCTTAGTTGTTATGGATTTAGTAATAAACCATACTTCAACAGAACATGAATGGTTTAAAGAAGCAATAAAAGATACTAATCATAATGAATATAGAGATTATTATATTTTTGCTAAAGGTAAAGGAAAGAAAATGCCAAATAATTGGCAAAGTGCTTTCACTGGAACATGCTGGAAGTTAATTCCTGGTAAAAAAGATACATACTATATGCATCTATTTTGCGATACTCAAGCGGACTTAAATTATAAAAATGAAAAAGTAATCCAAGAAGTTGAATCAATATTAAAGTTTTGGCTTGATAGAGGTGTTTATGGCTTTAGGTGTGATGTTATAAATAATATTTATAAGACTACTTTAAAAAATGATTATTCAAAATTAATTTATAATCGTGGTTCAAAATATTATGCCAACCAGCCTGGAATGTTTGACGTATTAAAAAGATTCAGAAATGATGTTTTAGATAAATACGACACATTTTTAATTGGCGAAACTGGTATTATTGATAAAAAAATAGGAAATAAATTGTTAAATGAAAGATGCCTAGATATGTTCTTTGAATTTGACCATGTTTATGCAGACAAATCAAAATTTATTCCTATCATTAAAAAGAAGTTTAAAGCGAAAAACTTTGCAAAAACGATATTAAAATGGCAAAACGATGTTCCTTGGATAGCAAATTATCTTGAAAACCATGACCAACTAAGAAGCGTTTCTCGTTATGGAAATGATAACAAATATCATGATGAAAGCGCAAAAATGCTAGCTATATTTTTACTTACACTTAGAGGAACTCCTTTTATTTTTGAAGGAGAAGAAATTGGAACAAAAAATATTACTAATTTAAAACTTAGTGATAGTAATGATGTTGCTGCTCATATGGCATTTGACACTGCAAAAAAGATTCTTCCTTTTAAAGATGAAAAAATAGGTAAGATGATAAATGAAACTATAAATAGAGACCACGCTAGAACTACTATGTCGTGGGACAACTCAATTAATGCTGGTTTTAATGAAGGACATAAAACTTGGATTAATTTATTAAGTGGTGATTATCAAGATATAAATGTTAAAAATGAAGAAAGCAACCCAAACTCTATTTTAAGTTTCTATAAGAAAATCATTAAATTTAGAAATAATGATGAGACAATTATTTTTGGAGATATAAAACCTGAAATTATTTCAAATAAAATTGTTAGTTATTATAGAACTTCTAGCAAAAAGAATTATTTAATACTTTTAAATTTCAGTGATAAGAAAGTTAAATATGATTCTATATTGAATCTTGAACTTGTTGTGTCAAACTATAGCGAATTTAAATTGGAAGAATTGCCACCATATTTTGGAGGAATTTTTGAGGTAAATTAATATGATTACGTTCGATTCTAAAAACAAAATTTTTCACCTTTTTAATAATGATTTTTCTTATTATTTTGGGATTAATCCTTTAGGATACTTAATTCATTTATATTATGGAAAATATCTAAGTGAAATAATTAATGTTGAAAGAATTAATGAAAGATATATAGAAAGATATGCTTTTTTAGATAAAGAAAACAAAGAAATTTGTGATGAAAATTATTATTTCTCTTTATTAGGTTCTAATTTTGAATGTGCAACTAATTTAACTGCTGATACAAGAGGTGCACATACAATATTTGAACATAGTGATGGAAGTTTATTAACTGATTTTAGATTTGAACGATTCAAAATTATAAAAGGAAAAGAAAATCCTGAAGGATTACCACACGTTTTATTAAATAAAAGTGGAGAATGTGAAACACTTGTCGTTACCTTAAAAGATAAATTTGAAAATGTTTATTTAGAACTACATTATTCTGTATTTGAAAACCTTCCAATTATTATTAGAAGAAGTAGATTATTAAATAAAAGTGGGAGAGATATAAAAATCAAACGTATTTCTTCTCTTGAACTTGATATGCCTAATGATAATTATGAAATTTTATCACTTCATGGAGAGTGGAGTGATGATAGAGAACTTGAAACTACAAAAATTAATCATCAAAAAATAATTATCGAAGACAATAGAGGATCAAGAGGTTTTAAAGCTAATCCAAGTGTAATGATAAAAAATAAAGATACAACTTTTGATTCAGGAGAAGCTTTTGGAATTTCTTTAATATATTCTGGATCATTTAAAATTGAAACTGGATTAGATGAAATTGATAATGTTAGAACTTTTGCATTAATTAATGATGATAATTTTTATTACACTATTAAAAATAATGAAATCTTTGATACTCCTGAGTGTATACAAGTTTATTCATCTAAAGGAATTAATGGAGTTACTCAAAGCTTCCATGATTTAGCAAGAAATAATATTATTCATAGAAGATGGGCACAAAAAGAAAGGCCTGTTTTAATTAATTCTTGGGAAGCATATCATTTTGATTTCGATACAAACAAAATTAAAAAATTCATAAAAGAAGCGAAGGATTTAGGAATTGAATTAGTTGTTTTGGATGATGGATGGTTTGGGAAAAGAAACGATGATTCTTCTTCTCTTGGCGATTGGAAAGTCAATTTAGAAAAGATAAATTTAAAAGAAGTAATTGATTATGCTCATTCATTAAAAATGAAGTTTGGATTATGGATTGAGCCAGAAATGATCTCTCCAAATAGTGAACTTTTTAAAAAATATCCAAGTTTTGCAATGTTTAATCGAAAAACTGAACCTACTTTATTAAGACACCAATTAGTTTTAGATTTAACAAACAAAGAAGTAATTGATTATGTTTTTAATGAAATCGCATCGATTTTCGATAATTATGAAATCGACTATTGTAAATGGGACTTTAATAGATTTTTATCAGAAGTCGGGACTTATGGAAATAAAATAAACGAAGGTGAAATTTATCATCGCTTTATTTTAGGGACATATGAATTATTAAATAGATTTAAAAATAGATATCCAGAAATTCTACTTGAAACATGTGCAAGTGGAGGTGGAAGATTTGATTTTGGCATGCTTTATTATTCACCACAAATTTGGTGTAGTGATGAAACAAATCCTTATTCAAGAGCAACTCTTCAATATGCGACAAATATGTTTTATCCACTTTCTTCAATTGGATCACATGTAAGTGAATCTGAAGCGCTTTCTATTCAGGACAAGGCGATTGTTGCTGCTTTTGGGACATTTGGATATGAATTAGACATTTTAAAACTCAGTGATAAAGAAAAAGAAGAAATTAAAAATATCACTAAACTTATAAAAGATTGGCACTTTGTTGTAACTAGTGGCGACTATTATGCATTGAGTAGTCCTTATGAAAGTAATTTTTCAAGTTGGAATGTTGTTACAAAAGATAAGAAAGTGTGCTTGGTATTTAATTTTGGCTATAAGAGAGTTCCAACAAAAACAAGATTCTTAAAGATAAAGGGTCTTGATAAAAATAAATATTATTTTAATTCACTAACAAACGATGTTTATAAAGGTGAATTTTATATGAATGTTGGTCTAAATCTTAGTGCACCTTTAAAAGAGGGTATGACAATGTTATTCGTATTAAAAGAGGTCAATGTTATAATAAAAACTATAGTAAATAAAAAAGCAAAAGCACAAAAAAGGGAGAAATTATTATAAATGGAAAATGAAGCAATACTTACTTTATTAGATGAGCCATCAATTAATGTTGTTAACACTATTCCTGAACACTCTGATCATAAAATTTTAGTAAATGATAGTGATATTTCTGTTTCGCTTAATGGAACATGGAAGTTTAAATATTTTGAGCGCTTTGATGAAAGTATTTATACATATTTATTACCTACTTTTTCATTAAAGGAACTTGATGAAATCAAAGTTCCATCACACCTTGAATTTAACGGATATTCTTCGCCAATTTATGTAAATCATTGTTATCCTTGGTATGGTCATGAAAATGTTGAATTAGGCAAGACTCCTAAAAATAATCCTATTGGGCTTTATTTCAAAGAATTTAAAATGGATAAACCATTAAATTCTAAAATTGTTTTAAAGTTTGAAGGTTTTGAAAACGCAATTTATGTATTTTTAAATGGAAAAATGATTGGATATAGTGAAAAAGGCTATACAAACAGTGAATTTGATTTAACTTCAAGTGTTGAAATTGGTGTAAATAGAATTGCTGTTGTGTTTTTTAAGTATTGCAAATCTAGTTGGTTCTTAGATCAAGATATGTGGAGACTTTCTGGAATTACTAGAGACGTCAGTTTAGTTTTTTATCCTCTTGTTAATATTTTTGATATTGATAATAAAAGCGAACTTATTAGTCCTAATAAAGGTCTTTTAGATATAAAACTTAAAATAGATGGTGATTTAACAAACATCATTTTAAATTATTCCGTTGAATTTAATAATCAAATCATTTTAAAAAATTCAATCAATTTAACTTCAAATGAGGTTTTAATAAAACAAGAATTAAATGGAATTTATCCTTGGTCAAGTGAATGTCCTCATCTTTATAAAGTGATATTTACTTTAATTAAAGGCGAAACCGAAATTGAAAAAGCTATTTTAAATGTTGGCTTTAGAAAACTAAGTATAGAAAATGGTGTTTTATTATTAAACGGCAAAAGATTAATCCTCAAAGGTGTTAACCGTCATGAGTTTGATTCAAAAGTTGGAAGAGCTATAACGAAAGAAATTATTGAAAGCGATATAAAATTCTTAAAAGCACATAACTTCAATGCTTTAAGAACATCACATTATCCAAATAATTCTTATTTATATGAACTTTGTGATAAATATGGAATTTATTTAGTAGATGAAGCCCCTATCGAAACTCATGGCACATGGTTTAAGAAAACTTTTTATAAAAAAGACAAAAATGAAATTTTGCCTAACAATCATAAAGAATTTTTACCTTTATTAATGGATAAAACTCTTGGAATGTATGAAAGAGACAAAAACCATCCTTCGATTTTAATGTGGAGTTTAGGAAATGAAAGCTATGGTGGTTCAGTTTTTAAAACTATCAAGGCAAAATTAAATGAAATAGATAAAACAAGAATCGTTCATTATGAAGGCGACAAAAAACTTACTGATATTTATAGTGAAATGTATAACACACCTAAAGGAATTTCAAAATTTATCCCTAAGCATTTAGACAAACCTTATATGTTATGTGAATTTGAACATGCAATGGGAAATTCTTTAGGCAATTTTGATGAATACATGGATTTATTTGATAAATTTAAAAATTATGCAGGTGGATTTATCTGGGACTTTGTTGATCAAGGAATCTATGACAAAAAGAATGACACATATAATTATGGTGGAGACTTTTTAGATAGACCAAATGATGGAACTTTTGTAGGAAATGGAATTCTTTATTCAGATAGAAAACCAACAGCTAAAGCAGAAGAAGCTAAATATTTTTATCAAGATCTTAAATTCATTAAGAATGAATCTACGATTAGAATCGTAAATTTAAACTTGTTTAAAGACACTTCAATGTATTATTTCAAACTTTCAATGTTTGAAAACGGTGAATTAGTTAGCGAAAATAATTTCGATTTAAATATTTTACCAGGTAAAAATTTCGATTTAGATTTAAAGACTTTAAAATACAATCACGAAAAAGAAGTACTCATTAGAATTTCATATCATGATAAAAACGACACATTATATTCCTTAAAAGATCATGAAGTTGGCTTTTTTGAAACTTTAATTAATTCATCACTTAATAAAGGAATTAATAATCCAGTCGAAATTAAAGATGAAAAATTAGAAATTTTAATTAATGATTACAATACAGGTGTTAAAGGCGAAGGATTTAATTACATATTTGGTGGAAAACTTGATGCAATTAGCGCAGGACTTATAAGTTATAGAAAAAATAACACTGAATTTATTAAAAATTATCCTTATGTTTCTTTATTTAGGCCAATTACTGATAACGATGAACCAATGGCTAAATTTTTCCTTGGAAAATATATGTCTTATCAAAGAATTGCAGCTTTTATTCCACGTATTTCAAGAAAAGAAAGTAAATATGATGGAAAATCAATTAAATTTACTTATAAGTATAAATATTTTGATTCGCCATTTATTAGAAATTCAAAAATTACATATGAAGTTTTTAATGGTGGAGATATAAAAGTAACTGCAACAATGAATTTTGGCCCATTTATGTCAGCACCAAGTGAATTTGGTGTAACTTTAATGATTCCTTATGTTATTGGTGGATTTACTTATTATGGATTAGGTGAAAAAGACAACTATATTGATAGATATCACGCTCAAAAATTAGGTGTTTATGAATCATCACCTGAAAAAGAAATGGTAAATTATTTAAAACCTCAAGAATGCGGAAATCATTTATTTACTAGATATTTGATTTTAAATGGTGAAAATAATGAAAAAATGACAATTTATTCATCAGAAAAGGCGTTTAGTTTTAAGGTTTTGCCTCATAGCAATTTAGAAATAGACAATGCAACTCATGAAGATGAATTACCTAAACAAAAATATACCTATGTTACAATTATGAATGAACCAAGAGGTGTTGGTGGTGATAACTCTTGGCTAAATCCGGTTCATAAAAAATATAGAATGAAACGTAATAAAAAATATAAATTAGAATTTGTAATTAAAAAGAACTAAAGGAGGACCAAAATGGATTTATTTAAAATTAAAAATGGAATTTCTAGATTTTTCAAAAATATTAAGATTGGGACAATTGGAGCTATTGGGACAACTGCTCTTCTTATATCAACTTTATTAAGTTTTGCTTCAAGTTTAATTTTAGCTAAAAACGGAGAAACACAGATCAATTACACTGATTTTATATTTTTAATCATTAATGCTCTTTTTTATCTTTATTTAAGCAAATATTTTATTACTTCAAGAGACTCTAATAAATTAGGACCAGCAAAAATGGCAATTTTAATCCTTTTATTTAGTGACTATATTTTTCCAACTATACAAGGTTTAATTTTTTCTATGTTTTTAGAAGGTGAAGGAGCTATGATATTTGGCACACTTTTAAGTGGCGCAATATTTGGAATTTGCTATTTTATTTTCGTAATTTTGCAAGATAAAAGAATAGGAAAACATAACTACCTAATTCTTACAATTTTTGGTGCATTAATGCTTGTTTCAGCTATTATAAAGTGTGTTTTATATATTTATACCGGTGTTCAATATTTTACAGGCATAAGTGAAGGTGGAGAAATAGCAATGCTTATAATAATGGGAATTACACTAATTTTAGAAGCTATTGGTTCACTTTGCTTTGGCTTTGTTTATTTACTTTTCCCTATTTTTGCTTTAAGAGAAGAAAAAAGAGGATATTAACAAATATCACTAAAAGGGTCAGGATCTTCGATATCAATTATATTAATTAAAGCAATAAAGAAATCGTCAAAATAGACGATTTTTTTGTTCTTATCTAATTTCACTATTTTTCCTTTATATGTATATAAATAACCATCCATATATAGTTTGAATGTTAAAGAAGTAGAAGAATATTCTTTTAATAATCGATCAATTTTTCTTGCTTGCTCAATACTAACTCTAGGACGGTCAATTTTATATTTTTCATAAAGCATCTTATCTATAAAAGTTTGTTGTTCAACAAGGCTAGAAAAAGGTAGCCATCTTTTCATTCCACGATTGTTACTCATGTTAAAAATTATAAGTTTAATTTTTTAAAATTAAAGTCTAGTAAAAATTATAAATTCTTGATAGTGAACAAAGACCCAAGTAAAATATTTCATTATGAAATTATTTGCTTTTGATGTAGATGGAACTTTGGTTTCAAATTGTGCTAAAAACCTTGATAAAAATATTGTTTTAAAATTAAATAAGATTTTAAAAGAAGGAAACGCGATTATTATTGCTAGTGGTAGACCCTATACTGGAATTATCCAATACCTTAATCAACTTGATGAAGGCTTAAAATTTTGCGTATGTGCAAATGGAACACTTGTTACTGATAGTTTAGGCAATGAATTATGGATAAATCCATTAAAATTAAGTGATTATTTTAATTTTTATGAGAAGCATAAAGAATTTTTAAATGATAAAACAACGGCAATTTATTGCTATACAACTCATAATATTGGATATATTAAACCAAATTTATGGGTCAAACTTGAAAAGAAAGCCAATGCCATTCCTAAAGCAATCAACATTAAAAAAGCAAATCTCCCTTTAGACTATCCAATTTTAAAATTCATGATTGCTTCACTTCCTGAACATTCAAAAAAATATGAATCACAAATAGACGAAAGTGAGTATAAAGCATATAAAGTCATGAGAACTGACGACCATTTTATCGAATTTATTAATAAAACTACTGACAAATCAATTGGTGTTGATTTTGTAAGACAAAAATTAAACATTGATAAAAATGATGTTTATACTTTCGGCGATTCTGGCAATGATGTTGGAATGCTTAAAATGTTTAACGGTGTTGCAATGGGAAACGCAACTGAAGAATGCAAAAAAGTAGCAAAATTTGTTACTAAAGATATAAAAGAGGGCGGTTTAATTTACGCCCTCGAAAATTTTTGCACAGAATAAATTTATTTTTTTGTAATAGTTAAAGCGAGACTTCCTGGACCGATATGCGTAGCAACGGATAAAGAAAGCTCATCCATAATAATGTCTTCTTCTTTTATATTAAATTCTTTTGAAACTTCTTTTTTAAATGCATTAGCATCATCTAAATTATGTGAGTAAGCTATTCCAAATGTTAAATCTTCAATTTTAGAATCTTTAAATTTAACATTTAAATCATTTTTAATAGCATCAATCATAATTTGTTTAGCTTTTTTAGTACCTATTGCCTTTTTATATGCGTCAAGTTTTTCACCAAAAATTGATAAAACTGGTTTTATATGAAGCGTTGCGCCTAAAAGTGCTCCAGCTGGAGTAATTCTTCCACCCTTTTTAAGGTATTTTAACGTATCAACCATGATATAAATTGAAGATTCAAAACCTAGTGCTTCAAGAATTTCTTTGATTTCTTTAGCTGATTTATTTGTTTTAGATAATTTAATTGCATCATAAACAGCACTTTTTAAAGTGACACTGATTCTATGGTTATCAACAACTTGAACCTTATCGCCGTATTCTTTTGCAAGCATTTTTGCTGTATTACATTCTTCACTTAATCCACTTGTCATTGGAATGTGGAGGATTGAATCGTATTCTTTTAAGATGTCATCCCACATTTCAATTATCATGCCTGGAGAAGGTTGAGAAGTTGTGATATCTTTATCATCCTCCATAGCTTTATAAAATTTATCTGTAGTAATATTTTCATTTTGAAAATAAGAAACACCATCAATAATAATTGGCATTTTTACAATTCTTAAACCTAATTGTTTAGCTTCTTCTTCGCTAAATCCTGCGTTGTCATCAGTGACTATACATATTCTTTCATTTTTCATGGTTGTATATTATCACAGTAGAAAAAATATGAAAATCTAGTATTTAAAACTAGAAAGAGCGGTATTTATTTAATAAAAACGATAGAAAAGTTTAATTCTTATTCCTATTATTATTTTTACTCTATATTTAAATTTGCTATAATTTTTCAAGATTGGAGGGAAAGAATATGCCATTCTATTTTAAAAAAGGTGATTTAGTTTCTACAAAATGTGATGCATTAGTTGCAGCAAGTAACGTAAATTTAAAGATGGTTGAGGGTGTATCAAGAGCAATATTTCATAAAGCTGGTGATAAGGAATTAACTAATGCATGTAAAGCTATCGGACACTGTGATGTTGGCCATTCAGTTATGACTCCATCGTTTAATTTAAAGACATGCAATGCAATTATTCATACTGTCGGTCCAATTTATATTAATGGAAAGCATAATGAGGAAAAGAATTTAAGAAAGGCTTATTTAAGTGCATTAAAGATTTGTGTTGATAATAACTTTAAAACAGTTGCTTTTCCTTTATTAAGTGGTGAATTCAACTATCCATTAAGAGAGTGCTATGAAGTTGCGGAAGATGAAATTAGGAATTTCTTAAAAGATCATAAAGATTTCAAAATTTATATGGTTATCTTTAAAAATTATCCTGAAACAACTGATGAAACAACACATGATAAATTAGAAAAATACATTTATAACAATTATGATAACTCTACTATTAGTAAGGATATAGCTTCGGAAAATACAGCATTTATTAAAATGGTTAAAGATATTCAAAAAGTTAAGAATATTAATGATGAAGATTTAGCATTCAATTCAAATTTAGCATTAGAAGATTTAAATAAATATTTTAATGATAAAACTTTAATTCCATCAAAAAATATTGTTTATTCAATCACATGTGGTTTAAAAGCAACAACCGATGAATTACTTCACTTGTTGAATGTTGTTGGTTATAGAACCTATAAAAATGATTTAACTGGCTTAATTGTTTCATTCGCCTTTACAGAAGGAATTTATGACCCAATTAAAATTAATAGTTATCTTTTCGCCTATGATACAACTGAACCTTTAGGATTATAATTTTTAAAACGACCCCTAATATTCAGAGAATAATTTGGATTTCAATAACTCTCCGTTAGTGATTTCAATATAAAAATGACTAAAAAATTCAAAATTCTCCAAATGTAGGGGTTTTTGATTACAAAAAAATGCTAGATATTTTATAGAAAAGTTAATAGGGGTAAATTAAATTCGGTAAAAAAATACTATTTAATTCTTAACAAGAAAACCACAATTTGATAAAATTATTACGACCGAAAGAGGTTAGGAGAAATTTATGGCAAGATTTACATTACCAAGAGATGTCTACTATGGTTCAGGATCATTAGCAGATTTAAAAAATTTAAAAGGTGAAAGAGCTATCGTCGTTTGTGGCGGACACGCAATGAAAGCAAGCGGATTCTTAGACAAAACCATCAATTATTTAAAAGAAGCAGGATTTGAAGTTGAAACTTTCGAAGGTGTCGAACCAGACCCATCAATCGAAACTGTTATGAAGGGTGCTGAAGCAATGAGAAAATTCCAACCAGATTGGATCGTTGCTATCGGTGGAGGATCCCCAATTGATGCTGCAAAAGCAATGTGGGCATTCTATGAATATCCAAATACAACATTTGAAGATTTAATTACTCCATTCTGTTTCCCACACTTAAGAACAAAAGCTAAATTCTGTGCAATCAGTTCTACAAGTGGTACAGCTACAGAAGTTACAGCATTCTCAGTTATTACAGACTATGCAAAAGGTATTAAATATCCTTTAGCAGATTTTGAAATTACTCCAGATGTCGCTATCGTTGATCCAGACATCGTTAGAGGTTTACCAGCAAAGCAAGTTGCATTTACAGGTATGGATGCTATGACACACGCTATTGAAGCATATGTTTCAACATTAGCAACAGATTTCACAGATCCATTAGCATTAAAAGCAATTAAGATGATTAACACATCATTAGTTGACTCATTCCACAATCCAGAAGGAAAAGGAAGAGAAGAAATGCACTATGCACAATGTTTAGCAGGTATGGCATTCTCAAACGCTTTACTTGGTATTGTCCACTCAATGGCTCACAAGACAGGTGCCGCATTCTCAACAGGACATATCCCACACGGATGTGCAAATGCTATGTATCTTCCACATGTCATTGAATATAACGCAAACAATGCAGTAGCATTACAAAGATATGCTCAAATCGCATCAGCTTTAGGTATCGAAGGAAAAGATGCTAAAGAACAAACACAAGGTTTAATCAACAGATTACATGAATTAAACGGATTACTCGGAATTCCACAAAGTATGCAAGAATTCGGTGTTAAAGAAGATGAATTTAAAGAAAAATTAAAGACAATCGCTCATAATGCTGTTCTTGATGCATGTACAGGTTCAAACCCAAATCCAATCAATGATGAAAAGATGGCTGATTTATTTGAATGCTGCTACTACAACAAACCATACAAATTCTAATAAATTAAACTAAATAATTATAAAAGGGAGGCGACTCCCTTTTATTTTTGCCTTTAAAAAAGCAATATTGCATTTTTAAAATTCAAATCTACTTATATAATATTTATATGAACACAAAAAATATAAAAGTTGGGAAAATTGTCTACGTTTATAAAGATAATGAACTGTATAAAAAAGCTAGAGTACTGAATATTAATAGAAGTAATGAATGCGTCGTTGTGATGTATCTTGATGATTTATTCAATGACCTTTATGAAGATACAGTAAATATTATGAATATTAGGCTTTATGAGGGTGAAAAAAGGTAAAAAACATCAATTGCAACCAATAGTTGACAAAATTCATAGCAAAGTTGGTAGTTTTTAATCATTCTTTATTAGAAAATAATTCCAGGAGGAAATCAAAATGGATGAAAAAATTGGTAGAAGATTAGCGCTATATAGAATTAAAAAAGGCTATTCACAAGAAGAACTTGCTTATAAATTAAATATAAGTAGACAATCAGTTAGTAAGTGGGAAACTGGAGAAAGTTCACCTAGTACAGATAACTTGATTACTCTTAGTAAACTTTATGAGGTAAGCCTTGATGACTTAATTAACAAAGATCCTGATGAAGTTAAAAAAGGTGAAAAAAAGCAAAATTATGTATCTATAGGAAAAGAAGGAGTTCATGTTGTTGATGATGAAAATGAAGTTCATATAGATATGAACGGAATACATGTTAATGGCGACGAATACATTAAGGGAGAAACTATGAAAAAAGAAAATAATTTTGAATATTTTAAAGGAAGTAGAACTTTCAATATTGTTAGAGCTTCTATCGTTGGTGCTCTTTCTATGATTACTCTTATTGCTTATATTTTACTTGGCTGCATTTTAAAAGATGGTGAAGGATGGCGAATTTATTGGACATTATTTTTCTTAATACCTATTGTTGATTCTCTCTTTGCATGTTTTATGCATAAAAAAATAACCGACTTTAGCATAGTTTTTCTAGCTTTATTCATATTCTTATTTATCGGAATGCTCACAAATATTTGGCATCCAACTTGGATTGCATTCCTTGCTATTCCATTATTTTATATAGCATTTGGCCCTGTCGATAATGCAATTCGTGAAACTAAAAAACATGATGATAGCGTTGTAAGCGAACAATAAAAACTGTTGAAAAAGAGATCCAAAAATGGGTCTCTTTTTGTATGAATTTAGACAGTTCTATTTAAAAATATGTATTTATTTTAATTTTTAATAGGCATATACTTTAATCGTAGATTAAAGGAGTTTTTAAAATGTATAAAATCGTTAGAAAACACGTATTTAATCCAACTGAAACACTTCTTGAAATTGAAGCTCCAGCAATTGCTAAAAAAGCATTACCTGGTCAATTCATTATTTTAAGAGTTGATGAAGATGGAGAAAGAATACCATTAACTGTTGGTGGTTATGATAGAGAAAAAGGCACAGTTACTATCATCTTCCAAATCGTTGGAGCATCAACATACAAACTTAATCAATTAGAAGAAGGCGACTGCTTACACGATTTCGTTGGTCCATTAGGAAAACCAACTGAATTAACAGGTGAAAAAGTCTGTGTTGTAGGTGGTGGATTAGGAACAGCTATTGCTTACCCTATTGCTAAAGCATTCCATGATGCAGGAAAGAATGTAACAGCTATTGCTGGATTTAGAAATAAAGATTTAATTATCTTACATGATGAATTCAGCTCTGCAAGTGATAAATATTTTGAAATGACAGATGATGGTTCAAATGGAAACAAAGGAAATGTTTGCGTACCACTTGAAGAATTATTATCAAAAGGCGAAAAGTTCGATAAAGTTATTTGCATTGGACCTGTTATTATGATGAAATTTGTCACATTAACATGTAAAAAATATAATGTTCCAGAATGTGTTTGTTCAATGAACCCAATTATGATTGATGGAACTGGTATGTGTGGTTGCTGCAGACTTACAGTCGGTGGAAAAACAAAATTCGCATGTGTTGATGGTCCTGATTTCGATGCTTATGAAGTTGATTTCGATGAAGCAATGCAAAGAGGAACAATGTATAAAGCATTTGAAAAGAAAGCTTATGATGAAGCAAAATGTAATCTTTTCAAAAAGGAGAGCAAATAATTATGTATAAAGAATATAAATTTAACATGGCTCCTAAAAAGAACCCTATGCCAAGCCAAGATCCAAAAGTAAGAGCTCACAACTTTTTAGAAGTTGCTGAAGGATATACAGAAGAAATGGCAATTGATGAAGCAAAGAGATGTTTAGGATGTCCAAATAAACCATGTGTTGCACATTGCCCTGTAAACATTGATATTCCAGCGTTTATTCATCAAGTTGCTTTAGGCGAATTTGAAAAAGCATATGAAATTATTTCTGAATCAAGCTCATTACCTGCAGTTTGTGGTAGAGTTTGCCCTCAAGAAACACAATGTGAAATGAAATGCACAAGAGGTTTAAGACCAGGAAGTGAAGCTGTTGCTATTGGTAGACTTGAAAGATTTGTCGCTGATTATCATAACGCTCACGCAAGTGGTGAAGTAGTTAAGCCTACACCTAATGGACATAAAGTTGCTGTTATTGGTTCAGGCCCTTCAGGACTTACATGTGCTGGTGATTTAGCTAAAAAAGGATACGAAGTTACTGTATTTGAAGCTTTACACTTAGCAGGTGGTGTTCTTGTTTATGGTATTCCTGAATTCAGATTACCAAAATCAATCGTTCAAAAAGAAGTTGATGGTTTAAAAGCTTTAGGTGTTAAAGTTGAAACAAATATGGTCATTGGTAGAGTTATTACTATTGATGAATTATTAAACGAATGTCACTTTGAAGCTGTCTTTATTGGAAGTGGTGCTGGTTTACCAAGATTTATGGGAATTCCAGGTGAAAACTTAAAAGGTGTTTATTCAGCCAATGAATATTTAACAAGAACAAACTTAATGAAGGCTTATAAAGATGATTCAAATACTCCAATTGAAAAGGCTAAAAATGTTGCTGTTATTGGTGGCGGAAACGTTGCTATGGATGCTGCGAGATGTGCTTTAAGACTTGGTGCTGAACATGTTTATATTGTCTACCGTAGAAGTTTAGAAGAACTTCCAGCAAGAAAAGAAGAAGTCCATCACGCAATGGAAGAAGGCGTAGACTTCCAATTACTCAACAATCCAGTAGAAATTATTGGTGATCCAGAAACTCATTTAGTTTCTAAGATGAAAGTTGAAAAAATGGTTCTTGGAGAACCAGATGCAAGCGGCAGAAGAAAACCTATTGGAACAAAAGAATATAGAGATATCGATGTAGATTGTGTAATTTGTGCAATTGGTACATCACCAAACCCATTAATTAAGCAAACAACTGAAGGTCTTGAAACTAATCCACACGGTTGTATCTTAACAAAAACTGAATATGGTTTAACAACAAGAGATCATGTTTATGCTGGTGGAGATGCAGTTACAGGTGCAGCTACTGTTATTCTTGCAATGGGAGCAGGCAAACATGCTGCTAAAGCCATTGATGAAGAATTAATGGGCAAATAATTTAATATTTATTTAAACAAAGAAGGTCACACTCGTTGTGATCTTTTTCATTGTCTGAATTCTAAATAATAAAATAAAGCTAATTAACACCAATGATAAATTTTACCAACATTTATGTCTTTATATTCTAATGATATTGATTTTGAAACACCATAAATCTCAAAACCAAATGATTCAATTGAATAACTATAATAACCATCTTCATCTAAATATTTATATTGGATAGGAGTGTCTTTTGAATCCCCGTTTCTATTTATTTCATAAACCCACATTGACTTAACTCGTAAACCAAATTGAATTGAATTATTAGAAATGAAACTTGAATTATCAGCCATAACGAAATTTCCATTTCCGTCATTATAAACGTTATAGTAAATGAAAGTATGTCCTTCAACCTTAAAAGTTTTCATCTCTTTAACTGGAATAGATGAAATATGATTAGCTGTGATTTTTAAACTTACGCCATCAACTTCTGAACCTATTGTACATGATGACAATAGAAATATTGGTAATAATAAAATTGCTTTCTTCATATTTTTAAAATAGTAAATTCTATATAATTTGTAAAGTATAAAAAATTTCACTATTTGGTCAATTTTCAACTTTCTAAATTAAAAATCCTGCAAAAGTCCATTATTTTCTTTTAGAAAGTTGAAAAATAGTGAAATTATTTTGTGAATTTTGAAGAATTTTAAGTTTTGAAACCTTTTAAAAGTTAATTTTTTATGCGGTTTCTTTTATAAAAAAACACGTATTTGATTACGCGTTTTTAGGAGTTAAAAGTGGCGGAGAAGAAGAGATTCGAACTCTCGCTAGACATAAAGCCCACTATCAGTTTTCGAGACTGACCCCTTGAACCACTTGGGTACTTCTCCGTGCTTTCTAATTATACAAGTTAATTTTTTAGAAACCATTATAATTTTTACTTTAGGCAACTTTAAAGCTTATTTATCTTACTTTTTAATCAATTTTTACTGATTTTACATAGCACAAGCCTTTATCTTAGGAATTTAGCCCAAATTATAAAACTTTTTAAGGGATTAGCTTTAGTATATAATACTAAAGTATGTATTGGACTTTAAATTTTATTGATATTACTAAAGAAACGGACAACAGCTGGATATTTGTTGTTATTTTTTTGTCTATACTTTTTGCATTCGCTTTAATTGTAGGCTTAACGATAATGCTCGATAAAATTTTGACAAAGAAATATAGAACAAAACTTGAAAGTGCTTTTGTTTTAGAAAAAGTCTATGTCGTTGATTTAGAGAATCAAAAAGTAAATGCAGTGAGCATTAAGTCACTTCATGATAGAGAACAATTAACTTTAACTGAGTTTTTATCTTTATTTGTTGATAAAGAACAAAATAAATTAAATGTTTGGATTAATGAATTATTACAAGAACCTTTCGAATTAACAAATGAAAATAATGTTTTTGTCACTGATATTATCACTAAAAATGATAAAAATAAAAAAGTAATGTTGGCTTCTCGAATTATTTTTAGATGTACAAAAGTAGAAAAAGAAGCAAAAAAAGTTTTCCTCGAATCAACTTATTTAAATAATTTGCCTAGTGAATATTCAAAAACCAAAAAAGGTGATTTCCATAAAGATGTTTATTTAAAAAGTGAAATTGCTCGTCTTTATAGCAGAGGTGATTTTTCAAAAGGTAATATTTATTTCATTGATTTTTATAAAAAAGGAAATATTACAACATCTCAATTTAATGTTTACGAATTCAGATATTTAATTCTTAATGCGATTTATAAGAAAACATATGATGGAACTAGTTATTTTTCATTAAATGATACATCTCTTTCGTTTACTATCGTTGATAATAAAACTATCAACAAATATCGATTAAATACAGCTATTAAAAACTATATTGATAACATAAATGAAGTTCTAGAAATTAAAGGTTTTAGTGATTTATACGGATTTACAGTTTGCGCTAGTAAAACAAGTGAACTTGGAAACGATTATGCTAAAACTATTGAATCACTTACTAAACTATCCAGTTTAGCTAAAGACTCAGGCAAACAATTTATGATTTATAAGCATGATATTGGAGATCCAGAAAACCTTGAAGAATCATATAAACAAGAAATTTCTAAGATTATTAAAAACTCACTTATTAATATTAAATTTTCTTCGATTTTCAAAATTACAAATAAAAGAGTTATGTGTCTTGGGTACAAATTCTTTGCGTCACCGCGTCAATCAATTTTTAATAACGAGACGGAAATGAAAAAATGCGCACATAATTATGGGCTAGACAAAGAATTATTTTCTCTTATTGCTCGTAATGTCGTGCCGACATTTACATCTCAAAGAGAACTTACGTCATCAAAACTTTTCTATCCAATTTCTTTATATGAAATTCAATACGTTATGAGAAGCTTATCAAGAATGAGTGGTATAGAAAATCTAAAATTAGCATTTATCATTGATAACAATGAACTTATTGATTCTGAAAATAATCAACAAGTCCTTGATAGCATTGTGAGCTTAACAAATAAAGGATATGAAGTTTATTTGAAAATCACAGTTGGTGATTATGTATTAAAAAATAAAACTTATGATTTATTTACTGGTTTCCTTCTTGATGCAAAATTAAAAAATAACGTTAAAGCAGATGGACGTGAATTCCTTAGATGTTATGGGTATTTAGAAAAATTAAAGAGATTTAAAAAGCAAATTATTTCAATTAATGCTAACTCTTATCAAGAAATTGAATTATTATTAAAAAACGGTTTTTCAGCTTTCTCTTCAGAAATTATCAGTGAAGCAAGTGAAATGCTCGTTCCAATAAATAAAAAAGTACAAAAACGATTATTAAATATGAATAAAAAATAGACAAAAGGAGATTTTATGGATATTAAGAACAAATCTATTACAAGTCGTGATGAAGATTTTGCACAATGGTATACAGACGTATGTAAAAAAGCTGAATTAATGGACTACACAGATGTTAAAGGATTCATCATTTATAGACCTTACGGATACGCAATTTGGGAACAAATTCAAAAATTCATGGATAACGAATTCAAAAAAACTGGACATGAAAACGTTTACTTACCACTCGTTATCAATGAATCATTATTTAAAAAAGAAAAAGATCACGTTAGTGGTTTTGCACCTGAATGTTTAGTTGCTACAGAAGGTGGCGGACAAAAAATTGCTGACCCTTTAATTATTAGACCAACAAGTGAATGCTTATTCTGCGAACACTATTCACACATTATTAAAAGTTATAGAGATTTACCAAAACTTTATAATCAATGGTGCTCAGTTGTTAGATGGGAAAAAACAACAAGACCATTCTTAAGAGGTAGTGAATTCTTATGGCAAGAAGGCCATACAATGCACGCAACTGAAGCTGAAGCTAGGCAAGAAACATTAAGAATGCTTGATATCTATGATAAAACTGGTAGAGATTTATTAGCTATCCCTTTTGTTAAAGGTAAAAAGACGGATAAAGAAAAATTTGCTGGCGCTTTAGAAACATATTCAATCGAAGCTTTAATGCACGATGGTAAAGGTTTACAAAGTGGAACTTCCCACTATTTTGGACAAGGATTTGCTGATGCTTTTGGCATCCATTATTTGGATAAAGATGGAAAAATTAAGACTCCATATCAAACAAGTTGGGGTGCATCAACCAGATTAATTGGTTCAATTATTATGGTTCATGGTGATGATAATGGTTTAGTTTTACCACCATTTGTAGCTCCAATCCAAGTAGTTATTATTCCAATTAAAATGAATGAACCTGGCGTACATGAAAAAGCTAGAGAAATTAAAGAAACTTTAGAAAACGCAGGAATTAGAGTTAAACTCGATGATTCTGATAAGACACCAGGTTGGAAATTCTCAGAATATGAAATGAAAGGTGTCCCACTTAGACTTGAAATTGGACCAAAAGATTTAAATGCAAATTCATGCATGATTCATAAACGTAATGATGGTTCAAAAGCTAAATATGACTTAAATAATATAGTTGAAACTATTAACAATTTACTTAAAAAAGTTCATAAAGAAATGTATGATGCTGCATTACATAACTTACTTGAAAATATTCATGAAGCACATTCTTATGAAGAAGTTAAAGAAATCGTTAATAAAGGTGGATACTGCAAGATGATGTGGTGTGGTGATAGAGCTTGTGAAGACAAGATTAAAGAAGACACAAATGCTACATCAAGATGCATGCCATTTGATCAAGTACCATTTGATGATGTTTGCCCTGTATGTGGAAAGAAAGCAAAATATGTTGTCTATTTTGCTAAGGCTTATTAATTTTAAACATTAACACTATAAAATTTTTATTAATATTTTTAATAAAATATTGATAATTTTTATAAATAGTTTAAATTTAAATTGCTTGAAAAAGCAGAACTGGAGAACACCTAAATGACAGGTAAAGTTAAGTTTTTCAATACCACTAAAGGTTACGGATTCATTGTTGAAGACGAAACAAACAAAGAATATTTTGTTCATGTTACTGGTATTGCTAATGGATCAAAAACATTAGAAAAAGGCCAAGCTGTTGAATTTGAAACTGAAACAGACAAAAAGAACGGCAAGGTCAGAGCTTGTAACGTGAAATAAATTATACATTTATTAAACTTTAGGCTTTAAGTCTACTCAACTTGGGTAGGCTTTTTCTTTTCTTTATTAATTCTAATTAAAACAAGTTCATTTCCTAAAACTAATATAATAAGGATAAATAATAAAACATAAGGAAGAATTAAAAAAGTTGTTGCTTTGCCAATTACTCCAAATAATGGACTAACAGTAATATTAGCAATATAAGCACAGCCAACTTGAATTGCCATTACAAAAGAGGACATTTTTTCTCCAAATCTTGTTGGTGTTGCGTGAATTATCGAAGGATAAATTGGAGCACAACCAAAGCCAATTAAAAATATAGCGGCTGGCATTATATAAACATTAAATTTAAAAGTTAATAATATAATTCCAATAAATAAAACACTCTCACCAATTCTAATCATGTTTTTATCGTTAATTTTTAAAGAAATTAAACCAGAAAGTAATCTTCCGCCTGTAATTCCTATAAAAAATAATGAAGTCCATGAACTAGCAAGTGATTCATTTACACCCATATTAAAAACTACCATGCTTGAAAACCATTGTTGAGAAGTGCTTTCAATTGCAATATAAGCAAAGAAAGCAATGATTGAATATAAGACGCCTGGATATTTTATGGTTTTTAAGAAGCTAATTTTTTCTTTCTTTTCTTCTTTATTAATATTCGAGTCTCTTTTTAATTCGCATATTTTCCATAATGGAATAGATAAAAGAGAAATAAACCAAATTGAAAATTGAATAATAGCTAAGACTAAAGCAGCGTTTCTCCATCCATTTAAATTAGTTAAAAATATTGCACAAATAAAAGGAGAAATTGAAGCACCTACACCCCAAAAAGCGTGAAGCCAATTAAGGTGAATAGATTTATAATTTATCGCTACGTAATTATTTAAAGTCGTGTCGATTGCTCCTGCGCCAATTCCTAAAGGTATACAAGATAAAATTAATAAATAAAAATTTTGGGAAAATGAAACTAAAATTAATCCTACAGCTGTTAATAAAATTGAAATTAAAACAATACCTTTCTCTTTTAATTTAGGAAGTAGTTTTGGAGTTAAAAAAGCACTAATAATTGTACAAACTGAGATAGAAGCAGTCAAAATACCTTGTAAATCTTCGCTTATTTCAAGCGTTTTAGATATCGCAGGCCAAGTTGATCCAATTAATGAATCAGGTAAACCTAGTGAAATAAATACTAAATAGATTACAAGTAATAATAAATTTGACATGCAAAAATTATAAAGAAAGGAATGAAATTAGTTAATATATTTTTAAAAGTTAAATTACACTAACTCAACATAATCTATATATTAAATAAGGACGGAGTAACAGACGCATAGCGTCGCAAGTCAACATACTGGATTTTTCCTGGCTTGCGTTAAATTGTGAGAGTCTTTTTTAGAGGTATAAAATGGACATTTTACAAACGCTAATTTTATCTGTTTCAATGGCTGCTGACACAATGTGTGTTCGAGCAAGTGATGGCATAAAAGAAAACAAAATTGGGTATTTAAAGATTGCTTTTATTGCCTTTGTTTTTGCTTTTATGCAATTTATTATGCCAGTAATTGGTTATTTTATTGGCTTCTCATTTAAAGATTATTTAGAAGAATATATTCCTTGGATTGCTTTTATAATTTTAACTTTATTAGGGATTAAATCTTTATATGAAGGAATAAAAGAAAATATAAATAGAAAAAAAGACAATAAAGAAGATAAAGAAGAAGAGAAAAAGATTGGTATTTTAGAAATTTTCATTCAAGGAATTGCTACATCAATTGATGCCCTTTCAATTGGTTTTATTAATATTAATTTATCAATAAATGATGCAATGATAACTTTTTTAATTATTGGAATTGTGACATTTGTTTTATCTTTTTTAGCAACAGCTCTAGGAAAATTAATTGGAACAAAAATTGAAAAAATTGCTCCTATAATTAGTGGATTAATATTTATTGCCTTAGGCCTAAAATTTATAATTCAACATTATATATAAAATGAAAAAACACACTAGATTAAGGCTTATCAAGTGTGTTTTTCATATAGATTAATTTAGAGTTTATAACTCAATTTTGAACATTCATCTAGGCTTTGATTTCTTATAAATGAGAGGAGAATAAGGCTTATTTAAAAGCGTATGAATCAGAAATCAATTTAATCAATGTTCTATAAGTTAGTTATAACTAACTGTTAATAATATAAAGGATATTTGTGATATAAGCAAGAAAAAAGATAAAAATTTTTGTTTTAAGTTTTATTAATAGTAAAATAGACGCAAGAGGACTAAATATGAGATTAAAAAAAGCTAAAAAGAGCCATAAAGGATTAAAAATTTGTTTTTCGGTGCTAGGAGTTACAGTTCTTGCACTTGGAGGAACACTTTTAGGACTATTCTCTTATTCTTGGAATTATAAAATTCCTGAGCAAGAAAATAAAATTGAAGAAAATAAACAAGGATTAGTACAAGCTAAAAATCGTAGTTTATATGATAAAGATGGAAATATATTAAAATTAAATGGAATAAATGCTGGAAATATTTTGCTTCAAGAAGGCTGGATGTCTCCATTTGGTGGTGAACCTAAAAAAGATGAAGAAGGAAAACTCATTAAAGATAAAGATGGAAATTTAGAGTACGGTGAGTATTCAGAAGAAATGTTCCTTGATGACTTAAAACATAATGAAAATTTAAAAGATAAGATTCCAGAACTTCAAGAATATTATTACAAATCATTTTTTAACGAAAACGACTTTAAAATTATTAAAGAAGATTTAGGTTTAAATACAATTCGTATCCCATTTTATTGGAGAAATATATTAAATGACGATTTTAGTAGAAAGAATGAAGATGAAGCCTTTAAATATTTAGATTGGTTTTTAGAAAACTGCAAGAAAAACGATCTTTATTGTGTTTTAGATTTACATGGTGTTCCAGGTTCACAAAACGGATATGAGCATAGTGGATTCATTTGTGATAATCCAACTTTTTGGAATAACGAAACATATTATTCAGCTGTAATTGATCTTTGGTCCTATGTATCTGAACATTATTCAAATGAAAGAAGTGATTTATCTTCAACAATTGCAACTTATGACATTATGAATGAACCTCAGACAAAGAAAAGCTTAGGCTCAACAGATAAAACATGTTGGGATTTCTTTGATAGAGTTTATAAAAAAATTAGAGATAATAAAGATGAACATGTTATTACTTTTGAAGGATGCTGGGATTTTTCATCTTTACCAAATCCTGATGATTATGGTTGGAAAAATGTAATGTATGAATATCATCATTATAACTGGCAAAATAATATTGTAACGATGGAGATGTTTAAGGCTTATCATATGATGAAAAATATTGGTAAGGACTATAATGTACCTGTTCTTATTGGAGAATTTACCTATTTTGAAGATAAAGAAAGCTGGAAATTTGCCTTAAATGATTGGTACGATAACTATAATTACAATTGGACTATTTGGAATTATAAAACCACTACAACAGGTTGGTGGACTTCTTCTTGGGGAGTTTATACAGTTAATTTAAATCTTAATGTAAAAACTGAAGAAAAGAAAACAAATCCAAGAACATGTACTGAAGCTGAATTTAAAGCTACATGCGATAAAACAAGAACTGAAAATTGTAAAACAAAGACATTAAAAGAAGTAATAGTTGATTATAAAAACAATAAAACTAATAAATAATTTATATAATTAAAGTTATTAAAAAAGGAACTGTCGATCGCAATAATAAGCGGAGTCAGTTCCATTTTATTATTATAAAAGAAGAAAAGTAATTATTTCAATATTTTTTACGATCTCGCTTTTTGCACATTTCCAGACATTAAAATTTGAATTATACGATTATAATCGTATAATTAATTAAAAACTTTGTAGTATAATGATGTTGTATAATACAAAATTAAATATTTTTAAAAAACTGAATCGAGTTTTTGAAATGAATTATTTCTTTTTTTCACCAAAATGTTGCCCAAATTGTTCCCCAAGTAATAAAAAATACGATTTGGATCGTATTTATCTTCTAACTGGTGCGAGAAATGAGAATCGAACTCACACAGGAAATCCTATACGCCCCTCAAACGTACGCGTCTACCAGTTCCGCCATTCTCGCGTGCTATTTATTTTATAATAAAAGGGATGGTAAAATCAATATGATATTTAGCATAAAAATGCAAGAAAAAATAGATATTATTGCAAATGTTATTCCTTATTTATTTTTGTATCTCATTTAAAAAGTGCTAAACTATTGTTGCTAGGCAAAAGGAGAATTAAGAAATGGATAAAATTTTAGTTGAAACAAGCGCTAGACACGTTCATGTTACAAGAGAAGTATTAGATGAATTATTTGGTAAAGATTTTGAATTAACATCAAAGAAAGCATTATCACAACCAGGACAATACGCTTCAACTACAAAACTTATTATTAAAGGACCAAAAGGTGAATTAAGTGCATCTATCCTTGGACCTGAAAGAAAATTTAATCAAGTAGAAGTAAGTGCAACAGAAGCAAGAACACTTGGAGTTAAAGCTCCAATTAGAGAAAGTGGAGATATCGCAGGTAGTGCGCCAATTACAATTATTAATCCTGAAAACGGAAAATCAATTGAACTCAGTGAAGGATGCATTATTGCAAAAAGACACATCCATATGACACCAGAAGATGCAGCTAATTTTAATGTAAACAATGGTGATATCGTTTGGGTAAAAGTATTAAGCAACGGAAGAAGCATTGTTTTTGGAGACACAGTTATTAGAGTTTCACCAAAATTCAAGCTTGCTATGCACATTGATACAGATGAATGCAATGCAGGAAATTGCTTTGGCGAAGTATACGGCGAAATTATTAAATTATAATGAATAAAACATATACGCATATTTGTAATGGTACATGCTCAAGAAGCATTACAATTACTTATAATCCAGAAACTAAAGTAATTGAAAGTGTTAAGTTCCTTGGTGGATGCCCAGGAAATACTCTTGGTATATCTAAACTTGTAGCTGGTGAAAAGCTTGATATAGTTCATGATAAATTAAAGGGAACACTTTGTGGAAATAAATCTACTTCCTGTCCTAATGAACTTGCATTAGCTATTGAAGAAATAGAAAATAATTAAATTATAAAGATCACTTTCTATACGGAGGTGATTTTTTATTTGGAAAAATCACTACTTTAAAATGTGAAATCCTTATACTCAAAAGTATGGATTTCATATAAAAAAGTGCCAAAAATTTCAAATTTTGCCAAATGTATGGGTTTTTGAACACATTTTTAAAGCTTTACATTAAAAAATTCTTTAATAAAGATAATTAACTTTTTAAATGTAAAAATAAAGAAAAATATACAAACAAAAATGCAATAATCAATGCTTTATATTGCAAAAACGACTTTTCAAAAAACAGGCTTTTTTTCAAATTTTTAAAAAAAATGACATGATTGTATTAATTTTTATTAAAAATAGTGAAAACTTTCAGTAATTTTCACTATTTTATTAAAATTGCTTATAAAAATTGATTAAAAAATACAAGTGATAAAATTTCCCCATTAGTTTTTTACTGATTTTCTGAAAAAAAGTCAGATTTTTCTTACTTTTACTATTTGACAACTTATTATTTCACTCCTATACTTATTGTAATGTAAACGCTTACATTGAGAAAAACATTATGAAAAAAGAGACAGGTGTATTACTTCACATTTCTTCTCTTCCATCAAAATATGGCATTGGCAGTTTTGGAGAAGAAGCTTATAAGATGGTCGACCTACTTAAAAAGTCCCATTTTATAGTGTGGCAAATTTTACCACTTAATATAACAAGTTATGGTGATTCACCTTACCAATCACCATGTAGTTTTGGTTTAAATTATTACTTTATTGATCTACCTACATTAGTGAAAAAGCAATTATTAAAGGAAGAAGAAATTAAAGAACTTGAAGTTGAAAATAAAGAAGCAAGGATAGATTATTCATCCTTATTTAATAATAGATTACCAATTTTAAAATTAGCGTTTTCTCGTTTTAATGTAAAAGATTCTGATTTCTTAAAATTTAGGAAAGAAAATCCTAAATATGAAGATTTCGCCTTTTTTATGGTTTTAAAAGAAAAAAATAATTTTAGACCTTGGTACGAATGGAATGAAAAAGAAAGAAATTATTTTGTCGAATTAAGAAACGAAATAACTAAAAAATATGAAAATCTCTTCTTATTTTATATATGGACACAATTTGAATTCTTAAATGAATATAATTTACTTAAAGAATATGCACATAAAAACGGTATAAAAATTATGGGAGATGCTCCAATTTATGTAGCTTATGATAGCTTAGATGTTTATCAAAATCCTGAATTGTTTGAACTTAATGAGAGCAAAGAACCAATCAATGTTGCAGGATGTCCACCAGATTTTTATTCAAAAGATGGTCAACTATGGGGAAATCCTTTATATAATTGGGCAAAACATAAAGAAACACATTATAAATGGTGGAATGACAGAATAAATTCTTCATTAAAACTATATGATTTACTTAGAATTGATCATTTTAGAGGCTTTAGTGCTTACTATAGTGTTCCATTCAAAGATAAAAATGCTAGAAATGGCAAGTGGGTAAAAGGCCCTGGATTTGATTTATTCAAAGATAAATTAGATTTACCAATTATAGCTGAAGATCTTGGACAATTAGATGATGAATTTTATAAATTCAAAGAAAAAACAGGTTATCCAGGAATGAAAATATTGCAGCAATGTTTCGATAACGATGATGAAAGAAACGAATGGAGACCTTCAAATTACGCCTATAATTATTTCTCTTATACATCTACTCATGATTCAGTAACACTTAAAGAATATATCGATGAACTAGATGAATATAAAAAAGGAATATTTAAAAAAGTATTAAAAGACGAATGCAATAAATTCGGAATTGAGTTAGGTGATAACTTAACGAATGAAGAATATGTTGAAAAAATTATTGAATTAAACATTGCAAGTCCTGCAAGAGTAGCGATTATGCCAATGCAAGACTTACTTAAATTAGGTAAAGAAGCAAGAATGAATCAACCTGCAACTATATCTACAAACAATTGGAGTTGGAAAATGAGTTATTCTGACTTCGATAAATTTAAAAAGGAAGTAACTAGCAAACTTTGTATGTTGAATGAATTATACAAAAGAATTGGATAGTTTCTTATAAAGGAGAAAAAGATGCTTAGTGAAAAGACTGATGTCATTAATGACAATGGAGCAAGTGGAAAGCTTCAAGATAAGGTCGTTGAGCCTTCAAAAGTCAAAGAATCTTCCACAGATGATGCATACGTTTCCTTACGTCATATTGATAAAATTTATGACAACAACGTACAAGCAGTATTTGATTTCAATTTAGATATCAAAAAGCATGAATTTATCGTTTTCGTTGGTCCTTCTGGATGTGGTAAATCAACTACACTTAGAATGGTCGCAGGTCTTGAAGACATTACAAAGGGTGAATTATATATCGATAATGAACTTTGTAATGATAAGACACCAAAAGATAGAGATATCGCAATGGTATTCCAAAGTTATGCTCTTTATCCTCATATGTCTGTTTATGAAAATATGGCGTTTGGCCTAAAGATTAAAAGATTACCAAAGTACGAAATTGATAGAAGAGTACATGAAGCTGCTAGAATACTTCAAATTGAAGAATATCTTGATAGAAAACCTAAAGCTTTATCAGGAGGACAAAGACAAAGAGTTGCTCTAGGAAGAGCAATTGTTAGAAATGCTAAAGTCTTCTTAATGGATGAGCCTTTAAGTAATCTTGATGCAAAACTTCGTGTTCAAATGAGAAGTGAAATTATTAGATTACACGAAGCACTTGGAGCAACAACCATTTATGTTACACACGACCAAACTGAAGCTATGACGATGGCTACTAGGATTGTTGTTATGAAGCTTGGACGTATCCAACAAATTGGTACACCAATTGAAATTTATAACCATCCAGCTAACTTGTTCGTCGCAGGATTTATTGGATCACCTGCAATGAATTTCTTCAAAGTTAAGTTTGATAAAAATAGTGGTGTAGTTACATTCAGTTCTGGCGAAAAACTTGCAATTCCTAGAGCTGTATATGAAGGAAAAGATATTCCAGAAGACGTAATATTCGGTATTCGTCCAGAAGATGTAAAAGAATTTACACCTGGCGATAGCGGCGAAAAACTTGATTTAAAAGTTAATGTCGCTGAATTACTTGGAAACGAATATTATGTTCACTCAGATTTTGGTGGAGGTGACTTAATTAGTAAAATCCCTGCAAGCAAAATCATTAAATCACATGATCCAATTAGCCTTACATTTAATTTAAACAAAGTTCACTTCTTTGATTGTAAGACTGAAAAAGCACTTAATTAGTTTTTGATATTTTTACAGTAATTCCTTCTTATTTATATAAGTAGGAATTATAAAAAAATATATTTATAGAGGAGTCGATAATAGTCGCTTATATCGACTAAAAAGGAGAAGAAAATGAATAAAACGTTATTTTTAGGAATGGCAGCTTTACTTACATTAGGTTTAGCAAGCTGTAACGGTGGAAACGCTGGAACAAATGATGATGGCATGTTCGATCATGAACCAAATAAAATTCCAGGAGAAACACTTGTCGTATCAGTTGTCGGTGCTGAATTTGCTAATTGGAATTCAGCAGAATCAGCAAAAAAAGACAGCGGATGTGTTTTTGAACAAAAATCAACAAGCTTATACACATTTACACACAAAGTTGAAAAAGGCTATATGTTCAAAGTTGTTGTTGGTGGTTCATGGAGTGAACAATATGGTGTCGAAGATATGGATTGGACAAAATCAACTAAAGGTTTTGTAGAAGGAACAGAAGCTGATTATACAAAAGGCACTAGTGATAGATCTAATTTTGTATCATTACTCGATGGAACGATGACAATTGAATTTAGACCATATAGTTTCTTACAAGGCACAGACAAAAAATTAATTATTACAGTTAAATAATTTTATAAATTAAGGAGATATTTAAAATGAAAAAGAATTTAGTTTTAGCTGCTTTAGCAGTTGTAGGTATTATGTCAGCTACATCATGTGGTGGAGCAAAAGACACATCATATAGTGGAGTTAACACAGAAATTACTATTTGGGCTACAGCAAAAGAAGAACCAGTAGTTAAGAAAATTGTTGACGCATATAATGCAAAACAAACAGATGAATCAGCAAAATTCAAATATAAATTTGTTGCTGTTGCTGAAAAAGATGCTGGTACAACACTTGCAAAAGACCCTATGGTTGAAGGCGCTCCTGCATTAGTTTTATGTGCAGATGATCAAGTTTTTAACCTAGTTTCAAAGAAATCAGTCATTGAAATTAAAGGTTCATATAAAGAAAATATCATTGCTAATAACTCAGATGTTAGTGTTAAAGGTGCTTCATACAATGGCAAATTATATGGCTACCCTGTAACAAGTGATAACGGATATTTCTTATATTACAATAGTGATGAAGTAAAAGCTGAAGAAGCTAAATCATTTGAAACATTATTAAGTGTTGCTAAAGCAAAAGGAAAACAAGTATTCTTCACATTGAATGATGGTTGGTATGCTAATTCATTCCTTATGTCACCACAAGCTAATGGTTTATCATCACTCTCATGGACATCAGATGCAGAAGGTAAAGTTAGTTATACAACAGACTGGGACAATCCAACAGGTGTCAAAGTTAGTGAATATATTGGTAATTTAATTAAAACTTATTACGAAGACGGTACATTACAAGTTGGTGATGACGCTGCTAAAGTTGCTGCTGCTCAAGAAGGAAAAGCAATCGCTATTGTTAGTGGAACATGGATGGAATCTAACTTAACTGCTGATACTGCTTGGGGTGCTGCAAAAACTAAAGCTACAAAATTACCAGAATATCACATTGAAGACAAAGCATATCAAATGGCTTCATTTACAGGTAGTAAGATTTATACAATTAACTCAACAAGGCCAGTTGCTGAACAAAAAGCTGCTGCTGCTTTAGCTGATTTATTAACAAATAAAGAATCACAACTTATTAGATTTGAACAAAGACAAACAATTCCATGCAATAAAGAAGCATTAAACGATGATAGATACACAAAGAAAGTTACAATCAGCGCTAATGCATTAGCATTGCAAAATAACTTTGCAGCTGTCCAAGCACAAGCTGCTCAAGATAGATACTGGGATGTTGGTAAAGCTATTGGCCAAGCTTATATGGACGGAAAATTTGATGATGCAGATAATACTACAATCAAATCATGGTCAGAATTCTTAAAAACACAAATGGACATTTTAAGAAAAGCTCAATAATTTAAAATCAATTATTTATTAAAAAAGAGGAAGGGATTTTTGCCCTTCCTCTTAAACAGGTTATGGGAGTACTATTATGGACACAGAGCACAATATAAATGATGTCGATAATTCTATTGATTTAAAAAACGAAGGAAACAGTATTCTTACTGAAACTGTCGAACCTATTCCAAAGATAGAATTTTTCTTTATGAATGTTGGAAATGCATTATTGAAAGCTTTCCTTTGGATTGTTGATTTAATTCTTTCAATATTCTTATCACTCGGTCATTTCTTTAAAGGAATTTACGATGGAGTAGTTAAAGGAAGTATTTTAACTTTTAGATTCTTTAAAAGAAAATGTCACCAATTTAAATATAATGATCTTTTTGGAAGATTATCATTTTTTATTTTTGGAACATCATCGTTTAAAAATAAGCAATACGTAAACGGAGTTTTATATGTATTATTTGAAATAGGCTATATTCTCTTTATGGCTTTATTTGGAATTAGTGCAATCGGAAAGCTTAGTCATTTAGGAACAAATGTACCTGGAACAGGCGAGTGCGAGGATATGTTCTGTGAATATTCTAAGGGTGATAACTCCATTATGATCCTTATTTATGGATTACTATGTATACTCTCAATAATTTTATTCTTATATATTTGGAATAGATCAATCGAATCTGGATATGATAATTATAGAATTAATAATTTCATGAAATTCAAAAATGAATTCTTTAGAAATAAAGAATTTAGTGAAAAAATTGATCAAGAAGCAACTGAATGTGTTTATGACAAATCATTAAATAGGTTCCAATTCAAAAAAGCGCATCTTAAAGAATTAGAAGAATATATAGATACATTTAATGTTAAAGATGGTGATAAGTTTAGTAGAAATTTTGCTAAATATATCTATGCTGAAACAATTGTTAATGCCTATGATGAAGTCAAAATAATCAAGAAAACAGAAGAAAAAGCTGCAAAACTTCAATTAAAATTAACTGATTATAAAGAAGCAAGAGCTATAAAACGTAATTCATTAACTGAAAATGGAACTGATTTAAATTCGTTTGATAATAAAACTCAAAGTAAAATAAATGAATATAAAAATAAAATAAGAGCCATTCAAAATAAAGTTAATGAACTTAAAAAGAGACATAACGCTTTTGCAAATAAAGCTGAAATTATTAATTCTTCAAAATATGAAAAATTCAATGAATACTATAAAGTTCTTGAAGAAAAAAGAGAAAGATTAACATTCTTTGAACATTATTTTGAAATCCTTTCTGTATTTAGAAACTCCCAAGATGGATACCAAAATAAAAATGATGAAAATAGGCAAACAAAAGTTGATTTAGTTCTTTCTACAAAAGAAAAGATTAAAGAAATTAATGCAAATTTTGACGAAATCATTGATAAGAAAATAGGTCTTAATGCTAAAATTGCTGAACTTAAGGCTCAAGAAAAAGCAGAAATTAAAGCTTTAAAAAAAGTTCCAGATACAAACTATGATAGACAAGAGAAAATAGCTGAAATTAAAGCAAAATATTTCCCTGAAATTTCTAGACTTTCAACTGAACTTCATGAACTTCCTGATGATAAGCACATCAAAGCAATGAGAAAAGAAGAAATTAAAGAAACAACTCACGCGTCTAAACGTGATTTAAAATATTTAAAAACAAATTTCACACAAGGTACTTATTCAATTGAACAAGCTAAAAACTTCATGCTCATTGAATATAAACTCAATTACAAATTTGTTAATAAAATTGCTAAAGAATACTTCACTCCTACTAAAGATGGCAGAATTTTAGAATTAAATAGGGAAGAAGTTGATCAAAAAATTGCTGAAATTAATTCGTTTATGAATGAATACAAAGCAGAACATGAAGACAAATTTGTTGGAAAAGCAAAAACTTTCAAACAACAAATTAATTCATTATTAAATGAAAACTTCCATGTAACGATTTTAACTATTCCAGTTTTAGGAATTATCTTATTTACAGTTGTTCCATTATTATTCTCAATTTTAATTGCATTCACTAACTATGCTTATGGACATCAACCTCCAACACAATTGTTTACTTGGATTGGAATAGATAACTTTAATTCTTTATTTAATGCTCCAGCTGATTCAATTTATGCAATTCTTCCTAGTGCGCTTGCTTCAACACTTGGTTGGACAATTGCTTGGACATTCCTCTCGACATTCTCAAACTATTTCTTAGGAATAGTCCTCGCTTTATTAATTAATAAAAAAGGAATTAAATTTAAGAAAGTATGGAGAACAATCTTCATTATGACGATTGCAATTCCTCAATTTATTTCACTTATGTTAATTGGTATTGCTTTAAAAGATACGGGTGTTCTTGGCGTTTGGTGGAATGATACATTTGGATATAAACTTGGATTTGCTACAAGTTCACAAAATGGTGCATTAATTTCAAAAATTATTATTCTTATTGTTAATGTCTGGGTTGGTATTCCATATACAATGTTATCAACAACAGGTATTTTATTAAATATCCCAAGAGACTTATATGAATCTGCAACAGTTGATGGCGCAGGTACTGTAACTCAATTTACAAAGATAACACTTCCATACATTTTATTTGTTACTGGACCTTATCTTATTACTCAATTTATTGGAAATATTAATAACTTTAACGTTATTTACTTCTTAACAGGTGGAGGACCTAATTTAGCAGGAACAGTTTTACAAATAGGTCATACTGACTTGCTTATTACCTTCCTATATAAAATGATTACATCGGACAACAATCCTCAATTTGGTATTGCTAGCTCAGTTGGTATTATCATTTTCGTTATTTGTGCATTCTTCTCAATTATCATGTATAACAAGTCGGGTGCTGTTCAATCGGAGGATCAATTCCAATGAGGTCATTAAAATTAAGACGTATCATCGCAAATACGTTTATCTATGTACTTTTAATTATTTTAAGCGTTATTTGGCTTGCTCCAATCGTTTGGCTTGTTCTTCAATCCTTTAGTGGAGATGGCATTGCGACAAGACAAAGATTTGTTCCAAACACTTGGACATTTGATAATTATGCTTATTTATTTACTAACTTTACAGGCAAAAAAGATTTACTTGCTACCAACCATACACTTGATGGAAAATTCGTCACTTGGTTCTTAAACACTTTAATTGTTTCTGTTATAAGTTGTGTACTTTCTACAGCATTTGTCTTAATGACATCATACGCATTATCAAGATTTAGATTTAAATCAAGAAATGCATTAATGAAATTGAATTTAGTTATGGGTATGTTCCCTGGCTTCTTATCAATGATCATCCTTTATTGGGTCATGAAAGAAATATTCCATCTTCAAGGACAATATTGGTCTCTTGTAATAATTTATTCGGCAGGAGCTGGAGCGGGTTATTACATTTCTAAAGGTTTCTTTGATACAATTTCTCGTTCAATTGATGAAGCTGCGATGATTGATGGAGCTAATAGAGCTCAAATCTTCTGGAATATTATTCTTCCACTCGCTAAACCAATTGTTGTTTATACAATTCTTACTTCATTTATGGCACCTTGGGGAGAATATATTACTTCAAGTTATATCATTGGTTTACAAAATGTTGATAAATGGACAGTTGCAATTGGGCTTTACCAAATGGTCTCCAATTACGATCTTGCCATGAGTTATTATACTCAATTTGCTGCTGGTGCTGTGTGCGTTGCAATTCCTACAACTGCATTATTTATTGGGCTCCAAAGATACTACGTTAGTGGTGTTACTGGTGGTGCCGTTAAGGGTTAATATATGAAAAGAAATCCATTAATTTTATCTTTATTTGTTATTTTTAGTTTAGTTTCTTGCTCTGGAAGCGGAAATAATAACGGGAATAATGGTGGCTGTGATCCTGATGATATGTTTTGTGACAATAACAATAAAGAAGATGAAACAAAAGTAGAATTAAAAGATGATACAAATCCAAATTATGTTTTTGATAAAAATGTAGATAATAAAAATGCTTCAGTAAATTATGAAATTTTTGTTAGATCATTTTATGACTCAAATGGTGATGGAACTGGCGATTTAAATGGTGTTGATTTTAAATTAGACTATTTAAAAGATTTAGGTGTTAAAAATTTATGGTTAATGCCAATTAATCCTTCACCTTCATATCATGGTTATGATATTAGCGATTATTATAAAATTCATCCATCTTTTGGTACTTTAGATGATTTTAAAAAATTAGTTAAAGATGCAAAAGATAGAAACATGGGAATTTTAATTGACCTTGTTTTAAATCATAGTTCTACTAAAAATGAATGGTTTATACAATCTGCTAAAGATTATTTTAATAATAATACCGAAAAAGGCTCAAAAAAAGATTGGTATAACTGGAGTGATAAATCATTAAGTGGATATGCTTCTTATTCATATAATGGGAAAACTGCATATTATGAAGCAAGATTTGATAGCGGAATGCCTGATTTAAATCTTGATAATGAAGAAGTAAGAAATGAAATTAAAAACATCTGTAAATTTTATTTAGATATGGGTGTAGCAGGTTTTAGACTTGATGCATGTTTATATTATTATACAGGTAATAATGCTAAAAATATTGAATTCTTATCATGGCTTAAAAAGACATGTAATGAAATCAATCCTAGTTCTTATATTGTTGGAGAAACATGGAGCGATCAAAAAACAATTGAATCATATTACTCAAGTGGAATTGATTCTTTCTTCTTTTTCCCTTCATCAAATAACGGAACTGGAAATGGTTCAATTATTTCAATGGCAAAGGGTTTAACCAATGCTTCTAGTTTTGGTGCTTATATCGAGGATACTGAAAAAAGCATTAAAGAAAATAATCCAAAAGCTAGAAACAGTTATTTCTTAAGTAATCATGATACTGATAGAATTTCTAATAATTTATATGGAATAAATGCAAAAATCGGCGCAAATATCACATATTTATTACCAGGAACACCATTTATGTATTATGGAGAAGAAATTGGCTTAAGAGGTGTTAGAAAAGAGAATGATCAAAGCGATGCAAGACGTCGTCTTCCAATGATTTGGTCAAAAACAGACAAAACTGGTGAATGTAAATTCCCTGAAGCTCATAGACAAGACTTAAATAACACGGCGCAAGTTGATGATGGCGCTAGTGACTTACTCAATGAAAACTATTCTTTAGTAAATCATTATAAGAAAGTTTTAAATGTTAGAAATAAATATAGTTTTATTGAAAATGCTTCATTTAAAGATTTAAGTTCAATCGTTTTTAAAGAGAATCCAAAAGTTTTAGTTTATGAATTGTTTGATGATAATAATAAGATAATTGTTGTTCATAATTGCAGTGATTCAAATGCTAAAGTAACTCTAAAATCAAATGACAAGAACTTAAATACAAAGATTTTAGACTCAATTAATACAACAAAAAAAGTTCCTGAATTTAATGATGGAACTTTAAAGATTGGTGCAAAATCAACTGTTATATTAGATGTAAATGATTAATTATCCTCTTTATAAACAAGAAGATATAAATCCATAAATATAAAATCTATTATTAATAGTAGAAAAAAATTCATTGCTAAATATGAAATTGGTTTAGCAATAGTATTTAAAGGAACATCAAGCCCTAATAATAATAAAATTGAATAGATAAATAGACCTAAAATTATTAATAAAAAAGCATTAATAACGATTATGGTCTTTTTATTTACCTTATCTTTATCATCAATTAAAAATCCTTTCATGAATGAACCACCTTTTTTAAAAGAGATGATAATTGAAAAGATCTGATATCCATTTAATGCAATTAAAACGATATTTGATAATAAAAATATTGCTAAATCATCTGTGTTATTACCCTTTCCTACATCATATAAGCTATAGCCTAATGAGCTAAAAGAAACGATAAAAATAAGGCTTAAAAAGATGATAAATAAAATACGATAAATCTTAATATTCATATTAAAAATTTTATCATAAATAACGTTAATTTTCTTTATTTTTCAAAGAATTTGTATTAGTTATTTGATATAATAATTAGCATATGAAACACATCGTTTTAGCTAAAAATTACAAAAGAATATTTGCTAGATTAATTGATTTTTTTATTGTAATTTCATTAACCTCTTTATTCTTTTTTACACTTGTTTTTCCAGCTGCTTTTAACGAAACAAAATATAAAGAAAATTTAGATTTACTTGGAACATATTATGAAAATAGTGGTCTATATTTAAAATCCGATAAAGGATCTTTTGCTGCACTTGATTCCTTTACATCAATAAAAGATTTAAAAACATTAGAAGACATTGATTTAAACGTTGATGATAATAAATTTGAACATGTTAATACACTTGAAAAACTTTATAAATTTTATACAACAAAATTAACTGATTATGGAGCAACAAATAATCTAACAAAAGAAACTTTTATTACCGATATTATTAAACCAAATAATGAAATTTCTAATATTAAAACTTTTGATTATGATGGTTCAAAATTTGAAATTTCTTTAATGGATGATAAAAAAGAAAGTTATACTGTTTCTTATATTTTAGAGCGTTATGGCGATGCAAGAAAGGTTGTAGAAAACTATAGCGAAGTTAAAAAATTAACAGAAGAAAATCAAAAAAACATGCTAAACTCCCTTAAATATTTTGTTTATTTGTTTGTTGGACTTAGTTTTATATTTGATTTAGTAATTCCTTTATGCTTAAAAAATGGACAATCAATTGGAAAATTAATTTTTGGATTGGGTGTAATTAGAGATGATGGATATAAATTGCCTAAATATTATTTAATTTTTAGATGGCTTGTTTATATCGTTTTTGACATCATTTTAGGCTTTATGACAATGCTAGGAACAATTCTTATTTCTTACACAATGCTTTTATTTAATAAAAAAAGAAAAACAGTCCATGATTATGCAGCGAAATCTATTGTAATAAATTTAAAAGAAAGTATTTTCTTTGATTCTCCACTTGAAGAAAAACTTATCGAAGAAAAAATGAAATTAGCAAAATTAAAATAATATGAAAAATCCTATTTTTTATGAAAAAGCACAAGTTAATAAAAGAATATATGCCTATCTATTAGATATTCTTTCTTTTGCTTTATCTTCAGTTGTTATTTTCTTTATAGTTTTATATTCAATTTTTGTTCCATGCTTTGATTATAATAAAAACAAAGAAACAATTAATGAATATAACATTCAATATAATTTAAATTATGGATATGGAGAAAAATATACAAAATACGAAGAAGCTATTAAAAAAATATATTTTGTAGATTTTAAAGATGAAATCGTAAGAGACTTTAGTGTCGGTGGAAAAAAATTAACTATCGAACATATTTATAATTTCAATGTTTTAATGCTTCCTACTTATCCTACAACAAGCGATTATAGTGGAAATGGTTTATTTAAATATGAAATGAATAGCGATGGAAGCTATAACGTTGATAAGATTGCTACTCGAATTGAAGGAAGTGGAAAGACATATGAAAAGAATTTAAGCGATTTATTTTATCAAACATATTCAAGACTTCCTGAAATTTTAAAAATATATAATAAGGAATATAAAGAAGCGAATAGAATGAATTCAATTTATGAAAGAAGTTCTAGAATTGTAGCTCTTGTTATTTCTGCATTTATTCTTTTTTATATTCTTCCTTTAATAAACAAAAACGGATCAACAATCTTTGAAAAGATTTTTAAAATTGGATATGTTAATAATAAAGATAAATATAAAATAAAATTTTATAAGGTTTTATTAAGACCCATTGTTTCTTTAATTGTTCCTTTTATTGGAGCTATTTGGTTTACAAAATATTCAATAATTTTATTATGCATCGCTCCTATTTTTATTAATTTCTTATTTATGGTTTTTAATAAAAGAAACGCTGATTTACCAAGTCTCATATTATCACTTAATGCAGTTGATTTAGAAAACACTATCATTTTTAAAAATGAAAATGATGAAGAAAATTATATTTTAGAACATAATAAAGAAGAAGATTTTAGTAAAAAACTTGAAGTAATTAATGCTATAAGTGAAGATAATAAAAATCTGTAAGCACTTTCATTTTAAAAATTTTCATAAAGTTAATTTTGCGATTATAATCATATATTTTTAGAATTTAAACTTTCATGTAAGCGCTTTTTCATCTTTTTAAAGCGCTTGAAAAATATTGAAATCATTTTAAACTAGTGCCGTCTAAAGAAGGATAAAGATTTATGAAATTATTTAATGGATTTGACTTTGAAGAAAATATTCATAATAACACCGAAAGAGATTCAATCGTTTGTTTATGCAATGCTAATACAAATATATATTCACAACCATATGTTGGATTTTGCCTTTTAAAAGGAACAAATGAAGAATCTAACTCAGAATATGAGTATTAATTGAAATTCGTTTCTTTTTGATATATAGTTATTACACTTATCTCGAATCGTACAAATATATTAAGTGAAAAAGTACGATAGCAACTCTATTTAATAGTAAGTGCTTCTTAATAGGAGAGCCACACTCTCATCGATAAGTGGAAATGGTAAATTTAGCCTTCCTAGTGTGGAAGGTTTTTTATTTATATAAAGGAGAAAGAGATGGAAAAGGAAAGAATTTTATTTACAAGTGAATCTGTTTCAGAAGGACATCCTGATAAAGTTTGTGACCAAATTAGTGATGCAATTTTAGATGCAGTATTAAAAGAAGATAAGAACAGCTTTGTTGCATGTGAATGTTTTGCAACAACTGATTTTTTATTAATCGGTGGAGAAATCACAACTAAAGCTAAAGTTGATTATGAAGAAGTTGCTCGTAATGTAATAAAAGATATCGGATATGATAAAGATGAATTAGGTTTTAACTATAAAACAGTTAAAATTTTAAACAAAATTAAAACCCAATCTCCTGATATTAGACAAGGTGTTGAAAATAAAGATATTTTAAAAACTGGTGCTGGCGATCAAGGCATTATGTTTGCCTATGCAAGTAATGAAAGTAGTGGTTATATGCCTCTTCCTATTTGCATTGCGCATAAATTAGTTCGTATTGCTACTCAACTTCGTAAAAGTGGTGAATTTAAATGGGCTCGTCCAGATATGAAATCACAAGTTACTATTGATTACACAGATGCTACACCAAGAATTAAAACAATTTTAATGAGTTGTTCTCATGATCCAGATTTTAATGAAGTTGAATTTAAAAATTACATTAAAGAAAATATTATGAAAGTCGTTGCTCGCTCATTTAATTTAAATGAAGATTTTGAAGTTTTAATTAATCCTACTGGTAGATTCGTTATTGGAGGACCATGCGGAGATACAGGTTTGACTGGTAGAAAAATAATTGTTGATACATATGGCGGTAGTGCTAGACACGGCGGAGGAGCATTTAGTGGAAAAGATCCATCTAAAGTTGATAGAAGCGCTACATATTATGCACGTTATATTGCTAAGAATTTAGTTGCTGCTGGTGTTGCTGATAGAATTGAGGTTCAATTGAGCTATGCTATCGGAAAAGCTGAACCACTATCAATTTCAATTTCAACATTTAAAACATCACATTATGATGATGAGTTAATCCTTGAAATTATAAGAAAAGTATTTGATTGTAGACCTGGTGCAATTATTTCTAACTTTAAATTAAGAGAACCATCATTCAACTATAAAGATGTCACAAATTATGGACACTTTGGTAGACCTGATTTAGATTTACCTTGGGAAAAACTTGATAAGGTTGAAGAAATTAAAGCTTTACTTAAGTAAAATAATACAAAAAAATTATACTCGTAAATTCTATTTTAGTTTATAATATAAGTAGAAAAAGAAACGAAGGAACGCAGAAGTTTTTGGCTTGTGCGTTTTTTATTTAATATAGGAAATTCGATTTATTGAAATGCACAAAAAAATAGATTAAATATGATTAAAATCATATTGGTTTATTCTTTTTCTTTGAT